>NZ_JBEZLW010000005.1:58771-340536 GCF_040652395.1 Streptomyces sp. NPDC048269 | reverse complement strand
ACGCCCGGTTACATTCCGAACCCGGAAGCTAAGCCTTTCAGCGCCGATGGTACTGCAGGGGGGACCCTGTGGGAGAGTAGGACGCCGCCGAACAATCATTGCGGAAGCCCCGCACCAGACCCTTCGGGGTCCGGTGCGGGGCTTTTCTGCGTTTACGGTCCGGTGAATGCCTGGGCGACGGCAAGGCTGTCCTCGTACACGTGGTGACGGGTGATCCTGCCGTTTTCGACCGTGAGGTGCAGGGCGAACCGGGCGCGATAGGAACGGCCGGTGGGGCGGGCGGTCCGGCGGATCTCACCGACTACGACGGCGTCGTCGCCGTCGATGAGGATGCGTTCGATCTCCGTGGCCGCTTTGCCGGGCACGTGGTGTTCGGCAAGCTCACGGAAATGGGCGGCAGCGTCGGAGCGGGTGGAACGGTGCCGGATCCACGGGGTGTCGGCACGACCGTGTTCCGCCTCCGGCCAGGCCAGCTTCCAGTCGCCGTGCTCCGCGTACAGTTCGGCGATGTGCCGGGCGTCGCCCTCGCCGATGCGGCGCAAGAGCTCCTCCACCACGACGCGCGTGTTCGTGGGCATCGTCTCGCCCATGGCTGATCCCTCCGGTTCGGGGCCCGCGTCGGCGCGACGCGGAGAGAACAGCATTCTCGGCCGCGCGGGCCACCGGGCGCGATTACCTCGGAGGTCATCGCGCTGGAGGGCCGCCAGGTCCTACAGCCGGCCGGCGGCCTTGAGGGAGAGGTAGGCGTCGGCGAGGGCCGGGGCCAGGGTGTCCGGGGTGGCGTCGACCACGTGGACGCCGTGCCGGGTGAGCTGGTCGGCGGTGCGGCGGCGCTGGGACTGGGACTGGGTGCCGGCCGCGGCCTCGTAGACCTCGTCCACGCCGCCGCGGGACGTCGTCATCTCCGCCACGTGGGGGTCCGCCACCGAGGCCAGCAGGACCGTGTGGCGCTGCGTGAGGCGGGGCAGGAGGGGCAGCAGGCCCTCTTCGACCGGGGCCGCGTCCAAGCTCGTCAGAAGGACCACCAGGGAGCGGCGCGGGGCGCTCCGCAGGATGGTGGAGACGAGGGTGCGGGAATCCGTCTCGACCAGTTCCGGCTCCAGAGGGGCCATCGCGTTCACGAAGGACGGAAGGACGTCTGCGGCCGGGCGGCCCTGGACCTGGGCGCGGGGACGGCGGTCGTGAGCCAGCAGGTCCACCCGGTCGCCGGCGCGGGTGGCCAGGGCGGCGAGGAGCAGGGCCGCGTCCATCGCCGCGTCCAGGCGCGGGGCGTCGCCGACGCGGCCCGCCGAGGTGCGGCCGGTGTCCAGGCAGATCAGGATGTGCCGGTCGCGTTCGGGCCGCCAGGTCCGGACGGCCACCTTGGTCTGGCGGGCCGTGGCGCGCCAGTCGATGGAGCGGGTGTCGTCGCCCGGTACGTAGTCGCGGAGACTGTCGAACTCGGTGCCCTCACCGCGGGTCAGAACGCTCGTACGGCCGTCCAGTTCGCGCAGGCGGGCCAGTCGGGACGGCAGGTGCTTGCGGCTCGTGAAGGGCGGCAGGACGCGGACCGTCCACGGGACGACGTGAGCGCCCTGCCGGGACAGCAGGCCCAGCGGGCCGTACGAGCGGATCGTGACGCGGTCGGCCCGGCGGTCGCCGCGCCGGGTGGGGAGCAGGCGGGTGGTCAGGCGGCGGCGTTCGCCCGCGGGGACCACCACCTCGTGGCGTGAGGCTGACGTCTCCGTGCCCGGGATCCAGCTGCTGGGAGGCCAGGCGTCGCGGACGTGGGCCCGCAGCTTGCGGCCGCTGGGGTTGGTGACGGTGAGGTGGACGTCCGCGGGTTCGCCGAGGCGGACCGAGGTGTCGCCCGATCGGGTCAGGCGGAGGGTGCGGACGGGCGCCGCCAGCGCGTAGTCGACCGCACAGGCCAGCGCGAGCGGTCCGTTGACCGCGAGCATCCCCGTCCAGCTCGGTTCGAGGATGCCGACGGGGATGCTGCCGAGGGCCGCCAGCAGGGCGGCGCGTCCGGTGAGGGCCATCAGCGCGGGACGGGGACGTGGGAGAGGATCGCCGTGATGACCGCGTCGGCCGCAACTCCCTCCATCTCCGCTTCCGGGCGCAGCTGGACGCGGTGGCGCAGGGTCGGCAGGGCCAGGGCCTTGACGTCGTCGGGGGTCACGTAATCGCGGCCGGTGAGCCAGGCCCAGGCGCGGGCGGTGGCCAGCAGGGCGGTCGCGCCGCGCGGGGAGACGCCGAGGGTGAGGGACGGCGATTCGCGGGTGGCACGGCAGATGTCGACGACGTAGCCGGCGATCTCGGGGGAGACGGAGACCTTGGCGACGGCCTCTCGGGCGGCTTCGAGCTGCGCCGGGCCGGCCACCGGGCGGATGCCCGCGGCGTGCAGGTCGCGGGGGTTGAAGCCCGCGGCGTGCCGGGTCAGGACACCGATCTCGTCCGCGCGGGACGGGAGGGGCACGGTGAGCTTGAGGAGGAAGCGGTCCAGTTGCGCTTCCGGGAGCGGGTACGTGCCCTCGTACTCCAGGGGGTTCATCGTGGCGGCGACGAGGAAGGGCTCCGGGAGCGGGCGCGCCGTGCCGTCGACCGTGACCTGCCGCTCCTCCATCGCTTCGAGGAGCGAGGACTGGGTCTTGGGCGGGGTCCGGTTGATCTCGTCCGCGAGGAGGAGGTTGGTGAAGACGGGGCCGTTCTGGAAGGAGAACTCGGCGGTGCGGGCGTCGTAGACGAGGGAGCCGGTGACATCGCTCGGCATCAGGTCCGGGGTGAACTGGACGCGCTTGGTGTCGAGTTCGAGGGAGGCGGCGAGGGCCCGTACGAGGAGGGTCTTCGCGACGCCGGGGACGCCTTCGAGGAGCACGTGGCCGCGGCACAGGAGCGCGACGACGAGACCGGTGACGGCGGAGTCCTGACCGACCACGGCCTTGCCGATCTCGGTGCGGAGCGCTTCCAGGGAAGCGCGGGCGCTGTCCGCGGTCGCAGCCGTGGACTCGGTGGCCGGGTACGTCATGACGTACGGACCTCTCTTTCGAGGGCGTCGAGGTGGTCGGCGAGCGCGACGAGTGCCGCGTCGTCGGAGGGGGTGGGGCCGAAGAGCAGGGCGGTGACGTCCCTGGCCTGCGGCTCGCCGGTGAGTCGGGCGGAGACGGCGGGCGTCAGCGCCGAAGGATCGTGGGCCTGGGTGTGCGGTACGCCGACCAGGGCGGCCAGGCGTTCGCGGGTGGCGGCGCGCAGCACGGTGGCGGCGCGGTCGCGGGCCCCGGCCTTGCGGTAGAGGCGGGCGCGGCCCTCGGTGGCCTCGGAGGCGCGGATGACGACCGGCAGCTTCTCGGTGACGAGGGGGCCGAGGCGGCGGGCGCGCCAGAGGGCGGCGAGTACGGCGGCCACGAAGAGCTGGAGCAGGGCCCAGGACCAGCCGGCCGGGATGAGGTCGAAGAGGCTCTTCTCGCCGGAGTCGGTCGCGGGGTCGGAGTCCGCGAGGGACGGCATGTACCACACGAGCTCCGGGCGGGAGCCGAGGAGTTGGAGGGCGAGGGAGGCGTTGCCCTCCTCGGCGAGGCTCTCGTTGAGGAGGACCGTCTCGGAGCCGAGGAGGACGGTGTCGCCGCCCGTGGTGCCGGTGGGGAGGACGAGGAGGGTGGGGTGGCCGTCGCTCGGGTAGCAGGTGGTGGCCCGAGGGAGGGCGGTGGTGTAGCGGAGGCCGCCGCCGGTGCCGGCGCGGCCCGCGGACGTGGCGGCGGGCAGGGTGCAGGCCGGAGCGAGCGTGTCCGACTCGGCCTCGCCCTTCGTGTGCACACCGGGGGTCAGGTCGGGAAGGCTGTGGCCGCCGGGGGCCAGGAGGACGGTGCGGCCGCCGGAGAGGTCCATGGCCGAACGGATGACTCCGCGCTGGGTGGTGCCGAGGCGGTCGGGGTCGGTGACCAGGAGGGTGGTGCGTGGGCCGGCCGCGGCGGCCGCCTCGGAGGCGGTGGTGACGACGCGGGTGGTGACACCGCGGTCCTCGAGGAGTTCGGCGACGGCCCTGCTGCCGTAGGGGTCGGGGGAGCGGGGGTCGAGCAAGCCGTGGCGGGTGCCGGAGTCGAGGGCGGCGACGGCGAGGCCGCCTGCGGCCAGCACGGCGAGGAAGGCCAGGACGCGGCGCGTCCGGCGTATCCGCTGCGCCCGGCCGGGGCGGGGAGCCGCGGTGTCGCCGGACGCGCCCGTGGTGGCTCCGGCGGGGCCGGGCGCTCGCCGGGCCGTCTTCCCGGACACCGAACCGGGTGTGGGGTCGGAGAGTACGGCGGAATGACGGTCGGCGTCCTGCGGGGGCCGCCCGGGCGGGGTCTCGTGCCCGCCGTGGCCGGGGGTGGGTGTAGTGGGGCCGGTCATGCGGTGGGTCCCGTCAGGAGCGGCTTGGCGCGTTCCAGGGTGAGGTCGAGGGCGCGCAGGCGGGCGTACGCGTCGGCGTCGGCGGTGCGGCCGCCGTAGGTGACGTCGTCGAAGGTACGGGCGGCCGCGCGGAGGTCCCCGGCGTGGTCCGGGAGGGAGACGGCGGTTTCGGCCGCGGCCTCGTCGGCGGTGCGGCCCGGGCGGGGGTCGAGCAGGGTGCGCTCCTCCAGGGAGCGGACGACGGCGCGCATGCGCTCCTGGACGGCTTCGGTCCAGCGCCCGGCGGCGGCGTGGACCTCTGCGGCCGTGCGGTGGTCGGCGGCGCTGCGGATGCCGTCGTCGAAGAGGACACCCGCCCCGGAGACGGCCCGGCGGGGGGAACCGAGCCGCCACCACAGGGCGCCGACGACCAGGACGACCAGGAGGACGATCACGACGAGGCCGAGCGTGCCTCCCGGGGTCCCCCCGGAGGCCGCGCCGAACAGGTCGTCGAGCCATTCGAAGAACTTGCGCAGGGCGCGGTCCAGCAGTCCCGGGTCGTTCTGGTGGTACATGGGCTTGGACAGTTCGCGCTCCGCCGCCTCCTGGGCAGGCTCGCGCGGTGTCGTGACCGGTGGTGTCGCCGCGCTCGGCAGGAGCGCCGTGGCGCGGGTGATGAGGCCCCCCGTACTCATCATGGGTGTGTCAGCCTCCGGTCGTGCCGTAGTTCTCGACGCCCGCGGCCCGGGCGAGCTCCAGGTCGAGCCCCTCGCGGCGGATGCGCTGGTCGACGTAGAGGAGGACGGTGACGCCCGACTGCATCGGCATCACGATGGTCTGCGCGATGATCGCGCCGACGCCGGAGAGGACGAGCGCTCCCCAGGCGGTGGAGGCGGTGCCGGAGCCCAGGCCGCTCATGCCGCCGCCGAAGAGGCCGATGCCGAGGAACGTGAGCGGCCAGACGATGATCGCCGCGACGATGGACGTGATGACGCCGGTGAGGAGGGTGATGCCGAAGATGCGCCACCACGTGCCCTTGACCAGCTTGGAAGAGCGGGCGAGGGACTTGAAGACGGTGGTCTTCTCCAGCATCAGGGCGGGCGAGGCCAGGCTGAACTTGATCCACAGCCAGGTGGCCAGCGGGAACGCGGCGAAGATACCGAGGACGCCCAGTCCCGGGCTCCGGGCGAGGAAGGCCGGCACGATCAGCACGGCGGCGAGGAGGGCGAAGCCGAGTCCCAGCAGCAGGGTCAGTCCGGTCATGCGCAGCAGCTGAGGACGGGCCTCGCGCCAGGCGGCGGAGATCGTGGAGCTGTTGCCGAGGATCGCCCGACTGAAGATCATCGTGAGCATCGCGGTGGCCACGATGCCCCCGAGGGCCTGGATGAAGGCGACTCCGATCGTCACGGCCGCGGCGGTGCCGAGGGTGCTGATCGCCTCCTCGAAGTTCTCCGCGGGGTCCGTGCCGAGGACGAGGTCGGACATCACGTACTTCTGCAGGAGGACGCTCATCACCTGCACCAGCGTGGCCACGACCAGCGTGATCGGCAGCACCGAGCGCCAGTGGGCCCGCATGGTGGCGACCGCGCCGTCGAGGATCTCGCCCATGTCCAGGGGGCGCAGCGGGATCACACCGGGTTTGGCGGCCGGGGGCTTGCCCCACTGACCGGGGCCGCCCGGGTAGCCGTACTGGCCGCCGTACGGGCTTCCGTACTGGCCTCCGTTCGGTCCCCAGCCCTGGCCCTGCTGCGGCGGTGCCTGCGGAGGCGGGGTCGAGCCGGAGCTCTGGCCGGGCGTCGGGCTGGACCACTGGCCCGGCGGCGGCTGCTCGGACGACCACGTGGGGCCGCCGGAAGCCGGCTGATCGGAGGGCGCCCCAGGTCGCTCGCCGTCGGACGGAGAGGATCCGGGCGTAGCCCAGCCCGGAGAGTCGTTCATCGTCGCTCCTTCACGTGCACCTGCTGCGGCGGGGGGCGCTGGTCGCTGCCATCGTGCCACGTGAGGTCCACGAACGGACCAGCCGTCCCCCCGGATCCTCGGCAGCCCGTACCTTCAATTGTCACCCGGATCCGGGGCAGACTGGTCGACCTGATCTCCACGCAGGTCCGAGGGGCGATTTCCAGCCCTTTTGGCTGTGGGACAGCTCACCGCCAGGTAACGATTAGCTAATGGGATGATGTCAACCATGAAGGGACGCGTCCTTGTCGTCGACGACGACACCGCGCTGGCCGAGATGCTCGGCATTGTGCTGCGTGGAGAAGGTTTTGAGCCGTCGTTCGTAGCGGACGGCGACAAGGCACTGGCTGCCTTCCGGGAGGCGAAGCCGGACCTGGTGCTGCTCGACCTCATGCTGCCCGGAAGGGACGGCATAGAGGTGTGCAGGCTGATCCGGGCGGAGTCGGGCGTGCCGATCGTGATGCTCACGGCGAAGAGCGACACGGTCGACGTCGTCGTGGGCCTGGAGTCCGGTGCCGACGACTACATCGTCAAGCCGTTCAAGCCGAAGGAGCTGGTGGCCCGCATCCGGGCCCGCCTGCGCCGGTCGGAGGAGCCCGCCCCCGAGCAGCTGACCATCGGTGACCTCGTCATCGACGTGGCCGGCCACTCGGTCAAGCGGGACGGTGCCTCCATCGCCCTGACCCCGCTCGAGTTCGACCTGCTGGTCGCCCTCGCGCGCAAGCCCTGGCAGGTGTTCACCCGTGAGGTGCTGCTGGAGCAGGTCTGGGGCTACCGGCACGCGGCGGACACCCGGCTGGTCAACGTGCACGTGCAGCGCCTGCGCTCCAAGGTCGAGAAGGACCCGGAGCGCCCCGAGATCGTCGTGACGGTGCGCGGTGTCGGCTACAAGGCCGGACCCAGCTGACGTGCAGCCCGGCAGGGACCGCAGCGGTTCCCTCTGGGGAGCGCTGAGGGGCGGCCGGCTGCTCCAGGACGGAGCGCCCGGCGGCCCTGTGCTGCGGCTGTTCGTACGTCTCCTGCGCCGGCCGGTGCTTCCGGCTGTCCGGCTGTGGCGCCGCAACATCCAGCTGCGGGTCGTCGCGGCCACGCTGCTGATCTCGCTCGCCGTGGTCCTCGCCCTGGGCTTCGTCGTCATCGCCCAGGTCAGCAAGGGTCTCCTCGACGCCAAGGAGGAGGCGGCGCAGAGCCAGGCCGCGGGCGGTTTCGCGGTCGCACAGGAGAAGGCCAACGCCCCCGCGACCGTGGACGGGCCCGACGCCGCCGACAACAAGGTCGGACTCGACGCCAGTACCTGGATGAACTTGCTGGTCAAGCAGCTCGCCAGTGGCGGCCAGACCGCCTTCGAGGTGGTCGCGCTCGGCGCCGGTACCGGCGACCAGGTCCTGCCCGGCACCCAGGGGGTCAAGGGCGCCCGCGCCTCCGGCAACGTGGATCCGGCCGCCAGCGTGCCGATCGCGCTGCGCCGGGCCGTCAACCACTCCGCCGGCACCTTCAAGACCTTCTCCGAGATCCGGTACACCGCCGGGGCCGGGGAGAAGGCCCCCGAGCCCGCGCTGGTCGTGGGCAAGCGGCTCACCGACATCAACGGGGATCCGTACGACTTGTACTACCTCTTCCCGCTCACGCAGGAGGAGGAGTCACTCAACCTGATCAAGGTCACCATCGTGACCGCGGGCCTGTTCGTCGTCGTCCTGCTCTGCGGCATCGCCTGGCTCGTCGTACGCCAGGTCGTGACCCCCGTGCGGATGGCCGCCGGGATCGCCGAACGGCTCTCGGCGGGCCGGCTCCAGGAGCGGATGAAGGTCACCGGCGAGGACGACATCGCCCGGCTGGGCGAAGCCTTCAACAAGATGGCGCAGAACCTCCAGCTCAAGATCCAGCAGCTGGAGGAGCTGTCGCGGATGCAGCGCCGGTTCGTCTCGGACGTCTCGCACGAGCTGCGGACCCCGCTGACGACCGTACGGATGGCCGCCGATGTCATCCATGACGCCCGGGTCGACTTCGACCCGGTCACCGCGCGCTCCGCCGAACTCCTCGCAGGGCAGCTCGACCGGTTCGAGTCGCTCCTCGCCGACCTGCTGGAGATCAGCCGGTTCGACGCGGGCGCGGCCGCCCTGGAGGCCGAGCCGATCGACCTGCGGGACGTCGTGCGCCGCGTCACCGACGGCGCCGAGCCGCTCGCCGAGCACAAGGGCACCCGTATCCGGGTGCTCGGCGACACCCAGCCGGTCATCGCCGAGGCCGACGCGCGGCGGGTGGAGCGGGTGCTGCGCAATCTGGTCGTCAACGCCGTGGAGCACGGCGAGGGACGCGATGTGGTGGTCCGGCTGGCCTCCGCGGGCGGGGCCGTCGCGGTCGCCGTACGGGACTACGGCGTCGGGCTCAAGCCCGGCGAGGCCACCCGCGTCTTCAACCGCTTCTGGCGGGCCGACCCGGCACGGGCCCGCACCACGGGCGGCACCGGCCTCGGCCTGTCCATCGCCGTCGAGGACGCCAGGCTGCACGGCGGCTGGCTCCAGGCGTGGGGCGAGCCGGGCGGCGGCTCGCAGTTCCGCCTGACCCTGCCGCGCACGGCCGACGAGCCGCTGCGGGGCTCGCCCATCCCGCTGGAACCCGAGGACTCCCGGGCCAACCGGGCCAGGGCCGCCGCCGACGCCGCGGCCGATGCCGCGAGCAGCGCGGCGGACCGGCAGCCGGCGGACGGCGGCGACCGGTCGCCGATACCGCCGCGGTCGGCGGTCGCCGGAGCGCTGCCCGTACCCGCCGACCCGACCGCCCTGCCCGGCAACGGAGCCAGGGTCGTGGCCCGGCCGGCCGAGCAGGCACCACAGGAGGATCGAACCGATGCCGACGCCGATGGCGATGCCCGTGGACGCGGAGCCCATGGAGGCTGAGCCCGTGGACGCCGGGGCCGGGACCGAGCACGGCCGGGGCAGGGGCAGGCGGCTGCGCACCGTACGGACGTACGCCCTCGGCGTCGCCGGGCTGCTGCTGGCCGGATGCGCCTCGATGCCCGACCACGGGGAGATCCGCTCGGTACAGGCCTCGCAGGGCGTCGACTCCCAGGTCCGGGTGTTCGGCGTACCGCCCGCCGACAAGGCCAGTGCGGGCGAGATCGTCGACGGCTTCCTGGAGGCGATGACCAGCGACGACCCGCAGCTGGAGACCGCCCGCAAGTACCTCACGGAGGAGGCGGCCAAGAGCTGGAAGCCCGGCTCCGCCGTCACCGTGCTCTCGGGCGGCCTCGACCGGTCCCCGGTCCGCGGGGAGAAGGATCCCGAGGGGCCCCGCTGGAGGGTGACCGGCAAGAAGCTCGCGACGGTGGACGAGCGCAGCGCGTACCAGCCGGAGACCGGCGGGCCGGCGTACGAGGAGTTCCTCCAGCTGGTCCAGGAGGACAAGCAATGGCGGATCGCGAGCCCGCCGAAGAGCCTCGTGCTGAGCGAGTCGGACTTCCAGCGCATCTACATGCCGGTCAACAAGTACTACTTCGCGGGCGGCACCCTGGTCGCCGACCCCGTGTACGTGCGGCAGCGCAGCGACCCCGACTCGCGGATGGACCCGACCACGCAGACGGTGCAGTCGCTGCTGGCAGGGCCGTCCCGGTGGCTCAGCCCGGTCGTCGAGTCCAGCTTCCCGACCGGTACGGAACTGCGGCCGGGCACCAAGTCCCTTTCGTACGACGGTCAGAACACGCTGCGGGTGCCGCTCAACGACAAGGCCGACAACGTCGCGCAGCCGCAGTGCCGGAAGATGGCCACCCAACTCCTGTACACCGTCAAGGACCTGACGGGTTCCCGGCTGGACCAGGTCGAACTGCTGCGCTCCGACGGCAAGTCGTCCTCGCTGTGTTCGGTGACCGAGGTGAGCGCGGCCGCGATCGCCAACCGGCCCAAGATCCCCGAGTACCAGTACTTCGTCGACAACGAGGACCGGCTGGTCCGGATGAAGCTCGACATCTCGAGCGAGGACCAGCAGTACCGGCCCGATCCGGTGCCGGGGCCGCTGGCCGGCCCGCCGGGGTTCAAGGTCGGCTCGGCGGCCGTGTCGTACGACGAGCGGCGCGCGGCCGTGGTCTCGGAGGACGGGCACGGGCTGTACGTCGTGTCGATGACCGGGTCCGGGCCCATGCCGCAGCCGGTGTTCGTCGGCAAGGGGAACAAGCCGAACTCGCTGACCGCGCCCAGCTGGGACGCGGCGGGCGACCTGTGGTTCGCCGACCAGGATCCGCAGCACCTGGGGCTGTGGCGGGTGCCCGGCGGGACCGGGGCCCCGGAGAAGGTCCAGGTGGCCGGGCTCGACGGCGGCCGGATCATCTCGCTGAGGGCCTCCCCCGACGGAGTGCGCATCGCGCTGCTCGTGCAGCAGGACGGCGCCCGCAAGAAGCTGTTGGTGGGGCGGATCGAACGGCCCGACGGCAAGGGTGACGTCTCGGCGGTGTCGGTGCGCGAGCTGCGCCCGGCGGCCCCGCAGATGGCGGACGTGACGACGATGAGCTGGGCGCCACGGGGCCGGCTGCTGGTGGTGGGCCGGGAGAGCGGCGGGATCGTGCAGGCCCGCTACATGCTGGCGGACGGCTCGATGGTCGCGGCGGGTCTGCCCGGTGCCACGGGGCTGACCGCGGTCGCGGTGGCCGCCTCGGAGGACGAGTCGAAGCCGAAGCCGGTGGTGGCCTTCTCCGACGGGGACGGGATCGTGTGGCTGCCCCCGGGGGCGCAGTGGCGCACCGTGATGGCGGGCGGCCGGGCTCCGGTGTACCCGGGCTGACCTGCTCTTACGTCCTCTTGCGTCCGTTGTCCACAGGGGTGGCGGGCGCTCGTGGTGCCCGGCAGACTGGATGCATGCGGGGGTGGTGGCAGGAGCTGGCCGGGCTGGTCCTGCCGGTCGACTGCGCGGGCTGCGGGTCCGCCCGGGTGCTGCTGTGTGCCGGCTGCCGGGAGGCGCTGAGCGGGGCCGGGGCGGCGGTGGCGCGGCCGTCTCCGCGGCCCGAGGGGCTGCCGGCGGTCCATGCGGCCGCCGCGTACGAAGGGCCCGTACGGGCGGTCCTGCTGGCCCACAAGGAGCGCGGGGCGCTGCCGCTGGCCGGTGCGCTCGGTGCCGCCCTGGCGTCGGCGGTGTGGGCGGGCGGAGTGGCGGTAGGGGAGCGGGAGGTGGCACTGGTGCCGGTCCCGTCGGCGCGGCGGCAGGTCCGGGCGCGCGGGCACGATCCGGCGCGCAGGATCGCCCTTGCCGCGGCGGGCCGGCTGCGGCGGGCCGGTGTGCCCGCGCGTGTGGCGCCCGTACTGCGGCTGCGGCGGGCGGTGGCGGACCAGGCGGGGCTGGGGGCCCGGCAGCGGCGGGAGAACCTGTCGGGAGCCCTGGAGGTGTGCCGGGGCGGGGCGCGGCTGACCGGCGGGGCCACGATCGTGCTCGTGGACGATCTGATCACCACGGGGGCGACGCTGGCCGAGGCCGCGCGGGCGGTGCGCGCTGGGCGGCTTGCGCACGTGGCGGGTCTGCGGGCGGCGGTCGTGGCCGCAACTCGCACAGAGCAAAAAATCCCGTGAATAGATTTGGAACTGCGGGGGAAGGCCCATCGTTGCAGGTAGTAAGAGGGAACGGCTATCTGAACGGAAGTACGTTCCGGTAGCGGGTGCCGACAACCGTCATTGAGGGATATGTTCGGTTGTGAGGACTGGCGAGCCTTGAGGCCCCCCGCATCGCTGTCTCTCGACTCCGACGTCGGTGGGGTGTTGATCTTGCCGATGGGGGAGGAGGAGGTGAAAGTCGCCAAGTCCGAGGCTCCGGCCTTCACCGGAGTCTGGTGCGAAAGGGAGACGCTTCGCCCCGTCGGGCGGAGCTATCCGGGAACGGAGTTCTGCGTGGACATCGTCGTCAAGGGCCGCAAGACCGAGGTGCCCGACCGGTTCCGCAAGCACGTGGCCGAGAAGCTGAATCCGGAGCGGATCCAGAAGCTCGACGCCAAGGTGATCAGCTTGGACGTCGAGGTGTCCAAGGAGCACAACCCGCGCCAGGCCGACCGTTCCGACCGCGTGGAGATCACCCTGCATTCGCGGGGCCCGGTGATCCGTGCCGAGGCCGCCGCCGCAGACCCGTACGCGGCGCTGGACCTGGCTCAGGACAAGCTGGAGGCCCGGCTGCGCAAGCAGCACGACAAGCGCCACACCCGCCGCGGCAACGGCCGGCTCTCGGCGGCGGAGGTCGCCGACGTGGTGCCGGACGCCGCCACCCTGAACGGGAACGGCCAGCCGGTCACCGACGAGAAGGCGGACGCGATCCCGACCACCCGGATCGGATCGCTGGAAGTGCAGGGCGAAGGCCCGCTCATCGTCCGCGAGAAGACCCACTCGGCCGCACCCATGTCGCTCGACCAGGCTCTCTACGAGATGGAACTGGTCGGTCACGACTTCTACCTGTTCGTCGACTCCGAGACGAAGCTGCCCAGCGTCGTCTACCGACGTCACGCGTACGACTACGGCGTGATCCACGTGAACCCCGACGGGGCCTCCAGTTCGGAGCAGCCGCGTGGTGGTGCCGGGGGCGCGCTCGGCGGCTGAGCACACATTCGCCGTCCCCCCGCGGGACGCTCCGGCGTCCCGCGGGGGGCTCTTGTGCGGCCTCTCGTGTGGCGCGTATGCGCCAGGCAGCCGTCGCCGGCCCCCCGCGCCGTGCCGCGGGCATGGAATCATGGCGGGCAGTCAACCGGCGGGGATGCCCGTCCGGTTGGCCCGGCAGCTCGGCACATGCAGGGGCAGGGGGAGGAACATGGCGGACAGCTTCGGGCCGGTGCGCGGTGACGACGGTGCGGGCTGCCGTGCGGCGGACGCGGCGGCGGAGCCCGCCGGGGAGCCCATCCGGGTACTCGTGGTCGACGACCACGCGCTGTTCCGGCGCGGGCTGGAAATCGTCCTCGCGCAGGAGGAGGACATCCAGGTCGTCGGTGAGGCCGGGGACGGCGCGGAGGCCGTGGACAAGGCGGCCGACCTGCTGCCGGACATCGTGCTGATGGACGTACGGATGCCCAGGCGCGGCGGGATCGAGGCATGCACCTCGATCAAGGAGGTGGCCCCCTCCGCGAAGATCATCATGCTGACGATCAGCGACGAGGAGGCCGACCTCTACGACGCGATCAAGGCGGGTGCGACCGGGTACCTCCTGAAGGAGATCTCGACGGACGAGGTGGCCACGGCGATCAGGGCGGTGGCGGACGGACAGTCGCAGATCAGCCCCTCGATGGCGTCGAAGCTGCTCACCGAGTTCAAGTCGATGATCCAGCGGACCGACGAGCGGCGGCTGGTGCCGGCGCCGAGGCTGACGGACCGGGAGCTGGAGGTCCTGAAGCTGGTGGCCACCGGCATGAACAACCGGGACATCGCCAAGCAGTTGTTCATCTCCGAGAACACCGTGAAGAACCACGTCCGCAACATCCTGGAGAAGCTGCAGCTGCACTCCCGGATGGAGGCCGTGGTCTACGCGATGCGCGAGAAGATCCTCGAAATCCGCTAGCCGCCCGCCGGCCTCGGGGGCAGGGGGCCAGGGGCCCGGCTACGGGTGCCGCGGGGTCCCGGGGCCCGGGGAGAGGAGCCCGGGGGGGCGGACACGCCTACAGCGCGGCCAGTTCCGCCACGACGGCAGCGGCCTCCTGGGGGTTCTGGGCGCGGTCGACGCGGACGGCGTCGCAGCCGACCCATTCCGCCGCCTCCCGCAGGGCCTCCGCCATCGGGCGGGCCGCCTTCGGGGACGTCAGGGAGAGCTGGCGGGCGACCAGGGTGCTCCCCTCGCGGCCCGGGTCGACGCGGCCCTGGAGGCGGCCGCCCGCGAGCAGCGGCATCGCGAAGTACCCGTGTATCCGCTTCGGCTTGGGCACGTACGCCTCCAGGCGGTGCGTGAAGCCGAAGATCCGCTCCGTGCGGGGGCGGTCCCAGACCAGCGAGTCGAAGGGGGAGAGCAGCGTCGTGCGGTGGCGGCCCCGGGGGGCCGACGCGAGCGCCGCGGGGTCCGCCCACGCCTGCTTCGCCCAGCCCTCCACCGTGACCGGCACCAGCCCGGAGTCCGAGATCACCGCGTCGACCTGGTCCCCCTTGAGGCGGTGGTAGTCGGCGATGTCGGCGCGGGTGCCCACGCCCAGCGACTGGCCGGCCAGGGCGACCAGGCGGCGCACGCACTCGCGGTCGTCCAGGTCGTCGTGGAGCAGCTCGTCGGGGACGGCGCGCTCGGGGAGGTCGTACACCCGCTTCCAGCCGCGGCGCTCGCTGCACACCACCTCGCCGGTGTCGAGCAGCCACTCCACCGCGATCTTCGTCTCGGACCACTCGAACCACTCGCCGCCGTTCTTGGCGCCGCCCAGCTCGGTCGAGGTCAGCGGGCCGTCGGCCCGCAGCCGGTCGAGGACCGCCTTCGTCGAGCGCTCCTTGTCCTGGAGGACGTGCCAGCGGTGGCCGCGCGCCCGGCGGGCGCGGCGCCGGAAGGCGAAATGCGGCCATTCCTCGATGGGGAGGATGCAGGCCGCGTGCGACCAGTACTCGAAGGCGTGGCGCTCCGACCAGTAGGCCCGCTCCACCGTGTTCCGGCCGACGGCGCCCAGGCGGGCGTACGGGATCAGCTCGTGCGAGCGGGCCAGCACCGAGATCGTGTCCAGTTGCACGGCGCCCAGGTGGCGCAGGACGCCGCGGACCCCGCCGCGGCGGTCGGGCGCTCCGAGGAAGCCCTGCGCGCGCAGGGCGATCCGGCGGGCCTCGTCGGCGGACAGGGACACGGTCGGCGGCGGCAGGCTGCTCATGCGCCGAAGCCTAGGCGGCGCCACTGACAGCGGGCGCGTACGGGATCCGGGAGGACAGGCCCAGGTCGGACGGGAGCAGCGCGCCGGCCCAGCAGTTCGTACGCGATGTCCTCGCACCACCCGGCCGGGACGCTCTGCGTCACGTAGTCCTCCGCGTGGGCGGGTTCGTACGGGACGGGCACCGATATCCAGCGCCGATCTCGGGATCCCGGCAGGCGGCATGCACCTCGGCGGCGTCCTCGGGGGTGTGAGGGCGCAGCACGGGACGCTCGGTGGTCAGCGTGATCGGCTCCATGATCGCGGTTCTGCCCGGCCCCTATTCGGCGCCTGACGTCAGGTACGGCAGCGCCGGGGTCAGGCCGAGGTCGGAGGGGAGCAGGGCGCCGACCCAGCAGTCGCGCGCGGTGTCGTTCCTGATCAGGCCGGCCCGCAGGAGGCCCTCGAAGCGGAAGCCGGCCTTCTCGGCGACCGCCCGCGAGGCGGTGTTGCCGGCCTCGGCGCGCCATTCCAGGCGTACGGCGCCCAGCTCGGTGAAGGCCCAGCGGGCGACGGCGGTCACGGCCTCGGTCATGAAGCCCTGCCCGCGGTGTTCCTTGGCGGCCCAGTAGCCGATCTCGTACGAGTTCGTGCCGAAGGCCTCGTGCACGTGGACGCCGACGGCCGCGACCAGCGGGCCGCCGGCCCCCAGGCGTACGGCGAACGGGTACGCCGTGTCCTCCCGCCAGCCGTTCGGCACGATCTCGTTGACGAAGACGTGCGCGTGGGCGCGCTCGTAGGGGGAGGGGACCATGGTCCAGCGCTGGATGTCGGGATCCTGCGCGGCGGCGTACACCTCGTCCTCGTCGGCGGGGCCGAAAGGCCGCAAGTCCAGCCGGGCGGTGGTCAGTGAGATGGGTTCCATGACGTGATTGTGGTGGTGCCGCGATGCACCGTGCGAACACTTTTTTCGTAAAGGAGCTCCGGGACAGCGGCACCTTCGGTGTCCCCCGTACGTTCTCAATCAGGGCACCCACGCCCTTAGGGCCACGGCGGACCTCCCGACGCGACCACGTCCTCGCTTACGATGGCCGTTGCGGTGGGGCCCACCTGCCGTGCCCGTGTACGTACAGTGCCCAGGCCCGACCGGCAAGGAGACAAACCTCGGTGTCCGTCTTCAACAAGCTCATGCGTGCAGGCGAAGGCAAGATCCTGCGCAAACTGCACCGCATCGCGGACCAGGTCAACTCCATCGAAGAGGACTTCGTCAACCTCTCCGACGCCGAGTTGCGGGCGCTCACGGACGAGTACAAGCAGCGTTTCCAGGACGGCGAGAGCCTGGACGACCTGCTGCCGGAGGCCTTCGCGACCGTACGCGAGGCCGCCAAGCGCGTCCTCGGCCAGCGGCACTACGACGTCCAGATCATGGGCGGCGCGGCGCTGCACCTCGGCTACGTGGCCGAGATGAAGACCGGTGAGGGCAAGACCCTCGTCGGCACCCTGCCCGCGTACCTGAACGCGCTGTCCGGCAAGGGCGTCCACCTGATCACGGTGAACGACTACCTCGCCGAGCGCGACTCCGAGCTGATGGGCCGGGTGCACAAGTTCCTCGGCCTGGAGGTCGGCTGCATCCTGGCGAACATGTCGCCGGCGCAGCGCCGAGAGCAGTACAGCTGCGACATCACGTACGGCACGAACAACGAGTTCGGCTTCGACTACCTGCGCGACAACATGGCGTGGTCCCAGGACGAGCTCGTCCAGCGCGGCCACAACTTCGCCGTGGTCGACGAGGTCGACTCGATCCTCGTCGACGAGGCCCGCACCCCGCTGATCATCTCCGGCCCGGCCGACCAGGCCACGAAGTGGTACGGGGACTTCGCGAAGCTGGTGACCCGCCTGAAGAAGGGCGAGCCCGGCCAGCCGCTGAAGGGCATCGAGGAGACCGGCGACTACGAGGTCGACGAGAAGAAGCGCACCGTCGCCATCCACGAGTCCGGTGTCGCCAAGGTCGAGGACTGGCTCGGCATCGAGAACCTCTACGAGTCGGTGAACACCCCGCTCGTGGGCTACCTGAACAACGCCATCAAGGCGAAGGAACTGTTCAAGAAGGACAAGGACTACGTCGTCCTCGACGGCGAAGTCATGATCGTCGACGAGCACACCGGCCGTATCCTCGCCGGCCGCCGCTACAACGAGGGCATGCACCAGGCGATCGAGGCGAAGGAAGGGGTGGACATCAAGGACGAGAACCAGACCCTCGCCACGATCACCCTGCAGAACTTCTTCCGCCTCTACTCGAAGCTGTCGGGCATGACCGGTACGGCCATGACCGAGGCCGCCGAGTTCCACCAGATCTACAAGCTCGGCGTCGTGCCGATCCCGACCAACCGCGACATGGTCCGCAAGGACCAGCCGGACCTGATCTACCGGACCGAGGTCGCGAAGTTCGCGGCGGTCGTCGACGACATCGCGGAGAAGCACGAGAAGGGCCAGCCGATCCTCGTCGGTACGACGTCGGTCGAGAAGTCCGAGTACCTCTCCCAGCAGCTCTCCAAGCGCGGCATCCCGCACGAGGTGCTCAACGCCAAGCAGCACGACCGTGAGGCGACGATCGTCGCCCAGGCCGGCCGCCGCGGCGCCGTCACCGTCGCCACGAACATGGCCGGCCGCGGTACCGACATCAAGCTCGGCGGCAACCCGGACGACCTCGCCGAGGCCGAGCTGCGCCAGCGCGGCCTGGACCCGGAGGAGCACATCGAGGAGTGGGCGCACGCCCTGCCCGAGGCGCTCACCAGGGCCGAGGCGGCGGTGAAGGCCGAGTTCGAGGACGTCAAGGAGCTCGGCGGGCTGTACGTGCTGGGCACCGAGCGCCACGAGTCGCGCCGTATCGACAACCAGCTGCGCGGCCGCTCCGGCCGACAGGGGGACCCGGGCGAGTCCCGCTTCTACCTGTCGCTTGGCGACGACCTGATGCGCCTGTTCAAGGCGCAGATGGTCGAGCGCGTCATGGCGATGGCCAACGTGCCGGACGACGTGCCGATCGAGAACAAGATGGTGACGCGCGCGATCGCGTCGGCCCAGTCGCAGGTCGAGACCCAGAACTTCGAGACGCGCAAGAACGTCCTGAAGTACGACGAGGTCCTCAACAGCCAGCGTGAGGTCATCTACAGCGAGCGCCGCCGCGTCCTGGAAGGCGAGGACCTCCAGGAGCAGGTCCGCTTCATGATGGACGACACGATCGACGCGTACATCGCGGCCGAGACGGTCGAGGGCTTCGCCGAGGAGTGGGACCTTGAGCGCCTGTGGGGCGCCTTCAAGCAGCTCTACCCGGTGAAGGTCACCATCGAGGAGCTGGAGGAGGCCGCGGGTGACCGGGCGGGCATCACCGCCGAGTTCATCGCGGAGTCCATCAAGGACGACATCCACGAGCAGTACGCGGCGCGCGAGAAGACGCTCGGCTCCGACATCATGCGCGAGCTGGAGCGGCGCGTGGTGCTGTCCGTGCTGGACCGCAAGTGGCGCGAGCACCTGTACGAGATGGACTACCTGCAGGAGGGCATCGGCCTGCGGGCGATGGCCCAGAAGGACCCGCTGGTCGAGTACCAGCGCGAGGGCTTCGACATGTTCAACGCGATGCAGGACGGCATCAAGGAAGAGTCCGTCGGCTACCTGTTCAACCTGGAGGTGCAGGTCGAGCAGCAGGTCGAGGAGGTTCCGGTGCAGGACACGGCGCCGTCGCTGACGAAGGAGCCGGTGCCGGCCGGGCGTCCGGAGATCCGGGCGAAGGGGCTGGACGCTCCGCAGCGGCCGGACCGGCTGCACTTCTCGGCGCCGACGGTCGACGGTGAGGGCGGGGTCGTCGAGGGCGACTTCGAGTCCGAGGGCGCCGGTGGCGACGGTGACGGGATGACGCGGGCGGAGCGGCGCAAGGCGCAGAAGGCTTCCGGCGGGCGTCGCCGTAAGAAGTAGCCCCGCCGCCCGGGGCTGATCCGCCGGCCGGGGCCGGACACCGTGGGGTGTCCGGCCCCGGCCGCGTTGTGTGCCGGGGCCGGGGCTCCGCCGGTGGGGCGGGGTGGGCCCGGTGGGGCAGAAGGATCGGGGCTCCGCCCCGGGCCCCGCGCCTCAAACGCCGGTGGGGCTGGGTTGTGCCCGTTCGGGCGGGGTGGGCCCGGTGGGGCGGAACGATCGGGGCTCCGCCCCGGTCCCCGCGCCTCGAGCGCCGGCGGGGACGGGTTGGGGCCGGTGGGGGTCAGGGGCGGCGGCCCTGGATTTCGATTGCCGCGCAGCGCCAGCGGAGGTCCGGGCCCTGTTCCAGGCGGAAGGCCATCGCTGTCATGCGGTCGCCCGTGGCGATGCGGGCGAAGGCCTCGATGACGCCCGGGCCCGGGGTGAAGCGGCCGCACTGACGGACCACCGGGCGCAGGCGCTCGCGCTCGGCGTCCGCCCCGCCAGAAGGGCGAGGGGAAGGGTGGGAGGGGGCCAGACTCACCAGCTGCTGGTAGGCGGGGCCGACGGTGTGGCCCAGGAGCGAGTGGACCGGCCGCAGGCCGCTGACGACCGCCAGGAGGCGTTCGGCGAACCAGTGGTGCGGGCCGAGCCGCAGGGCCCGCGGCGGGGCCGCCGGACGCCTCCCATCGCGCCGCCCGGCGGGCCGGGTCCGGGACTGGCCGCCGGTCCGGCGCCGGGCCGCCTCGCCGCCGATCGTGCCGCGCATCGTGGTGTCCATCGCGATCTGCCCCCGAACAGGCCGGGCCCGGAGCGGTACCGGGCGGTAACTTGATGGGGATCTTCTACGGCCGCCCGAACACGCTCCGCAACCGTCGGCCCCCTCGGGCCCGGGCCCCCGCCCGGTTCACCTATCCGAGTGCGCGGCGCGCTGCCCAGCGCCTCGGCGGCGTGCCCGAGGGGACCGGGGTGGACGGACGCGGGTCCCGCTCCCGCACCCCGAAGGGGGACGAGGCCGTCACCCGGAGGGGCGCGGGAACCGACGCCGTCGCGGAGCCCGTGGGCGGGCGGCCGTCTCCCGGTGAAGGCGGGGGCGGTCGTATCCTGAGGGCGTTTCCGACTACCGAAAGCAGCCGGCCATGCGCGTGTACGTCCCCCTGACCCTCCCCGGGCTCGCCGAGGCGCACAAGGCGGGTGAGCTGGGCCCCGGCCCGCTGCGTGCGTACGCCGTCACGCCCGGGCTGCGCGAGTGGTACGTGTCGGACGACATCGAGGAGTTGGAGTACGCGGCCCTGAGCCGCGCCGCGGCCGCCTCCCTGCGGCTGATCGCCGCCGACCCGGCGGCCCCGCGCAGGCGGGTCGTCGTCGCCCTGGACGTCGCCGACAAGGCCGCCACGGCCACCCCCGGGCTCGACGAGGCCACCCTCGGCCAGGTCGCCCTCGCCGACGCCGTACGGCTCACCGTGGCCGCCGCCGTGCACGTCGACGCCGACGACGCCGAGCAGGACGTGGCCGCCGCCGCGGCGGCCGTCGACGCCGCCGACGCCGGGGACGACGACGCGCAGTTCACCGTCGACGCCGCCGAGGACCACGAGCTGCTGTGGTTCGGCGTGCAGGAGATTCCAGGGCTGCTCACGTGACGTCCGTACACGCGACGCACCTCGTCTGGGACTGGAACGGCACGCTGCTCCACGACATCGACGCCGTGATGGCCGCGACCAACGCCAGCTTCGCCGAGCTCGGCTTCGCGCCGATCACCTTGGAGACCTACCGCGACCTGTACGTCGTACCGGTGCCCAAGTTCTACGAGCGCCTCATGGGCCGGCTGCCCACCGATGAGGAGTGGCTGGTCATGGACGACACGTTCCACCGGCACTACTGGGCCGCCGCCGAGGACGCCGGGCTCGCCGAGGGCGCCCGGGAGCTGCTCCAGGGCTGGCAGCGAGACGGGCTCACCCAGTCGCTGCTGTCGCTCGCGCCCCACGAGAAGCTGGTGCCGCTGGTACGGTTCCACGGCATCGAGCGGCACTTCCTGCGCGTCGACGGGCGCATCGGTCCCTCCCACACCAGCAAGGCAGGACATCTCGTACGCCACCTGTCCGCCCTGGACGGGACGGGCGTGACCGCAGAACGTACGGTCCTCATCGGAGACGCCGTCGACGATGCGCTCGCCGCGGCCCACGTCGGCGCCCGGGCCGTCCTCTACACGGGCGGTTCACACAGCCGCGGCAGTCTCGAATCGGCCGGTGTGCCCGTCGTCGACACCCTGGCCGACGCCGTACGGACAGCTCGCGAGCTGTCCGAATAGACACTGGACAGGCCAGTGCACGGACTGCTCTTCACGTCGCTGGCCAGAGTGTCAAAGTTCCACCCCAAGATTTGTACAGAAGCAGTGCATGACGACCTGGGGGTGGGGCGAGATAGCCTTGTACCCGTGATCAGCGCGATAGTCATCGGGGGCACTGGAGCCTCCGGCCTGCGCCCGGCGCACAACCGTGCCCGGGCCTTCGCTGATTTCCGCCGCCGGGACCTCTCGCCGATCATGGCCGATTCCCTCCCGGCAGGCCTTCTCGACGGCATAGCGTCGATCCCGGACGGATACCCCGCCTCGCGGCGCTACGCCCTTCCTTCCTTCACCTACGTCACGCAATGGCGCGCGACAGGAGCCAGAGGACATGCAGACCAAGCTGGACGAAGCAAAGGCCGAGCTGCTCGCGCGGGCGGCACGGGTAGCTGAGAACAGCCCGGCCGGGGGGCTACTTCCGACTGGGTCCGAGCAGGGGGAGCGTCCCGACCGGGACACAGTGCTCGCATACCTCCAGCGCTACTACCTGCACACCGCCCCCGAAGACCTGCTGGACCGCGACCCGGTCGACGTGTTCGGGGCAGCGCTCTCGCACTACCGGCTCGCGGAGAACCGGCCGCAGGGCACCGCGAGCGTGCGCGTGCACACGCCCACCGTCGAGGAGAACGGCTGGACGTCCAGCCACTCCGTCGTCGAGGTCGTCACGGACGACATGCCGTTCCTCGTGGACTCCGTGACCAACGAGCTGTCCCGCCAGGGCCGCGGCATCCACGTCGTGATCCACCCTCAGGTCGTCGTCCGCCGTGACATCGCCGGCAAGCTGATCGAGATCCTCGGCCCCGACTGCGACGCGCACGGCCCGCTCACCAAGCGCCCCCACGACTCCCTCGTGGAGTCCTGGATCCACGTCGAGATCGACCGCGAGACCGACCGCGCCGACCTCAAGCAGATCAACGGCGACCTGCTGCGCGTCCTGTCCGACGTACGCGAGTCCGTCGAGGACTGGGAGAAGATGCGCGACGCGGCGCTGCGCATCGCCGAAGGCCTGCCCGACGAGCCGACCGCCCCGGACCTGCGCGAGTACGAGCTCGAAGAGGCCCGCGAACTGCTGCGCTGGCTCGCCGACGACCACTTCACCTTCCTCGGCTACCGCGAGTACAACCTCGTCGACGGCGACGCCCTCTCGGCCGTCCCCGGCACCGGCCTCGGCATCCTGCGCTCCGACCCGCACCACAGCGGCAAGGACGACGGCCACCCCGTCTCGCCGTCCTTCAACCGGCTGCCCGCCGACGCCCGCGCCAAGGCCCGCGAGCACCGCCTGCTGGTGCTGACCAAGGCCAACAGCCGCTCCACGGTGCACCGTCCTTCGTACCTCGACTACGTGGGCGTCAAGAAGTTCGACGCCGATGGCAACGTCGTCGGCGAGCGCCGCTTCCTCGGCCTGTTCTCCTCCGCCGCGTACACCGAGTCCGTGCGCCGCGTCCCGGTCGTGCGCCGCAAGGTCGCCGAGGTCCTCGAGCGCGCCGGGTTCGCGCCGTCCAGCCACGACGGCCGCGACCTCCTGCAGATCCTGGAGACCTACCCGCGCGACGAGCTCTTCCAGACGCCCGTCGACCAGCTCCAGTCGATCGTCACCTCGGTGCTCTACCTCCAGGAACGCCGCCGGCTGCGGCTGTACCTGCGTCAGGACGAGTACGGCCGCTACTACTCGGCGCTCGTCTACCTGCCGCGCGACCGGTTCACCACCGGCGTCCGGCTGCGCCTGATGGACATCCTGAAGGAGGAGCTCGACGGCATCAGCGTCGACTTCACCGCCTGGAACACCGAGTCGATCCTCTCCCGCATCCACTTCGTCGTCCGCGTCCCGCAGGGCAAGGAACTGCCCGTCCTGACCGACACCGACGTCGAGCGCATCGAGAGCCGGCTCGTCGACGCCGCCCGCTCCTGGGCCGACGGCTTCGCCGAGGCCCTGGTCGCCGAACTCGGTGAGGAGCGCGCCGCCGAGCTGCTGCGCAAGTACGGCACCTCCTTCCCCGAGGGCTACAAGGCCGACCACTCGCCGCGCGCGGCCGTGGCCGACCTGTGCCACCTGGAGAAGCTCTCCGCCAGCGACCTCCCGTTCGCGCTCTCGCTGTACGAGCCGGTCGGCGCGGCCCCCGGCGAGCGCCGCTTCAAGATCTACCGCACCGGCGAGCAGGTCTCGCTCTCCGCGGTCCTGCCGGTGCTGCAGCGCCTGGGCGTCGAGGTCACCGACGAGCGCCCGTACGAGCTGCGCCGCACCGACCGGGTCAGCGCCTGGATCTACGACTTCGGCCTGCGGATGCCCGCCGTCGGCGCGAACGGCGACTCGTACCTCGGCGACGACGCCCGCGAGCGCTTCCAGGAGGCCTTCGCGGCCGTCTGGAACGGCGAGGCGGAGAACGACAACTTCAACACCCTGGTGCTGAGCGCCGGGCTCACCTGGCGGCAGGCGGTCGTCCTGCGCGCGTACGCCAAGTACCTGCGCCAGGCCGGCTCCACCTTCAGCCAGGACTACATGGAGGACACCCTCCGCAACAACGTCCACACCACCCGGCTGCTGGTCTCGCTGTTCGAGGCCCGGCTGTCGCCCGCGCGGCAGACGGCCGGCACCGAGCTCGTCGACGCCATGCTGGAGGAGCTGGACGGGGCCCTGGACCAGGTCGCCTCGCTCGACGAGGACCGCATCCTGCGGGCCTTCCTCACCCTCATCAAGGCCACCCTGCGCACCAACTTCTTCCAGGAGGCGCGGGGCTTCGAGTGGCACGACTACGTGTCGATGAAGTTCGACCCGCAGGCCATCCCGGACCTGCCGGCACCCCGCCCGGCGTTCGAGATCTGGGTGTACTCGCCGCGCGTCGAGGGCGTGCACCTGCGCTTCGGCAAGGTCGCGCGCGGTGGTCTGCGCTGGTCGGACCGGCGTGAGGACTTCCGTACGGAGATCCTCGGCCTGGTCAAGGCGCAGATGGTGAAGAACACGGTGATCGTGCCGGTCGGCGCCAAGGGCGGCTTCGTCGCCAAGCAGCTCCCGGACCCGTCCGTGGACCGTGACGCCTGGCTCGCCGAGGGCATCGCCTGCTACCGCACCTTCATCTCGGCGCTGCTCGACATCACCGACAACCTGGTGGCCGGCGAGGTCGTCCCGCCGCAGGACGTGGTCCGCCACGACGAGGACGACACGTACCTCGTCGTCGCCGCCGACAAGGGCACCGCGACGTTCTCCGACATCGCCAACGAGGTCGCCGTCTCGTACAACTTCTGGCTCGGCGACGCCTTCGCGTCGGGCGGCTCCGCCGGTTACGACCACAAGGGCATGGGCATCACCGCCCGCGGCGCGTGGGAGTCCGTCAAGCGGCACTTCCGCGAGCTCGGCCACGACACCCAGACCGAGGACTTCACGGTCGTCGGCGTCGGCGACATGTCCGGCGACGTGTTCGGCAACGGCATGCTGCTCTCCGAGCACATCCGGCTGGTCGCGGCCTTCGACCACCGGCACATCTTCATCGACCCGAACCCGGACGCGGCCACCTCGTACGCCGAGCGCCGGCGCCTGTTCGAGCTGCCGCGCTCCTCGTGGGCCGACTACGACACCTCGCTGATCTCGGCGGGCGGCGGCATCCACCCGCGTTCCGCGAAGGCCGTCCCGGTCACCGCGCAGGTCCGCGCGGCCCTCGGCATCGAGGCGACCGTCACCAAGATGACCCCGGCCGAGCTGATGCAGGCGATCCTCAAGGCCCCCGTGGACCTGGTGTGGAACGGCGGCATCGGCACGTACGTCAAGGCCACGGCCGAGACCCACGCCGACGTCGGCGACAAGGCCAACGACGCCATCCGCGTCAACGGCTCCGACGTGCGCGCCAAGGTCATCGGCGAGGGCGGCAACCTGGGTCTGACCCAGCTCGGCCGGATCGAGTTCGCCCGCTCCGGCGCCGGCGGCGAGGGCGGCAAGATCAACACCGACGCCATCGACAACAGCGCCGGTGTGGACACCTCCGACCACGAGGTGAACATCAAGATCCTGCTCAACGCGGTCGTCGCGGACGGCGACATGACCGTCAAGCAGCGCAACAAGCTGCTCGCCGAGATGACCGACGAGGTCGGCAGGCTGGTGCTGCGCAACAACTACGCGCAGAACACGGCGCTCGCCAACGGTGCGGCGCAGGCCCCGAGCCTGCTCCACGCGCAGCAGCGCTTCATGCGCCGCCTGGAGCGCGAAGGACTGCTCAACCGCCAGCTGGAGTTCCTGCCCGCCGACCGGCAGGTCCGTGAGCTGCTGAGCAACGGCAGGGGCCTGACCCAGCCGGAGCTCGCCGTCCTGTTCGCCTACACGAAGATCACGGTGGCGGACGAGCTCATCGCCACCGACCTGCCGGACGACCCGTACCTGCGCCGCCTGCTCTACGCCTACTTCCCGGCCGCCCTGCGCGAGAAGTTCCCCGAGCAGATCGAGGGGCACGCGCTGCGCCGGGAGATCACCACCACGCTCCTGGTCAACGACACCGTCAACACGGGTGGTTCGACGTTCCTGCACCGTCTGCGCGAGGAGACCGGCGCCTCCACGGAGGAGATCGTCCGGGCGCAGCTGGCGGCCCGTGAGATCTTCGGCCTGGCCGAGGTGTGGGACTCGGTCGAGGCACTCGACAACAAGGTCGCGGCCGACGTCCAGACCCGGATCCGGCTGCACTCGCGGCGCCTGGTCGAGCGCGGTACGCGCTGGCTGCTGAACAACCGGCCGCAGCCGCTCCAGATCACCGAGACCATCGACTTCTTCGCGGAGCGGGTCGGTCACGTCTGGGCCGAGCTGCCGAAGCTGGTGCGGGGAGCCGACCTGGAGTGGTACCAGTCGATCATGGACGAGCTGACGGGCGAGGGCGTCCCGGAGGAACTGGCGGCCAAGGTCGCCGGCTTCTCCTCTGCCTTCCCGACGCTCGACGTCGTCGCGATCGCGGACCGCACCGGGGTGGCTCCGCTGGACGTCGCCGAGGTCTACTACGACCTCGCCGACCGTCTGGACATCACCCAGCTCATGGACCGGATCATCGAGCTGCCGCGGGCCGACCGCTGGCAGTCCATGGCCCGCGCCTCCATCCGCGAGGACCTGTTCGCGGCGCACGCCGCCCTGACCGCCGACGTCCTGTCGGTGGGCAACGGCAGCTCGACTCCCGAGGAGCGCTTCCGGGCGTGGGAGGAGAAGAACGCGGCGATCATCGGGCGGGCCCGGACGACGCTGGACGAGATCCGCGGCTCGGACGACTTCGACCTGGCGAACCTGTCGGTGGCGATGCGGACGATGCGCAGCCTGCTGCGCACCCATAGCTGACCGCTGGGTGTACGGAGACGGGCCGGGCCCGGGACCTCGTGGTCCCGGGCCCGGCCCGTTTGCGTGCGGGTGCGGCGCCGTTGCGGGTGCTCTGCTCCCGGGCCCCCGCGCCTCAGACGCTGGCGAGGCTGGGGTTGGTCCGCCGGCGAGGCTGGGATTGCCCCGCCGAGGCTGGGAATGGGGCCGGCGGGTCAGCGGCCCGCGGTGAAGGCCTCGTACGCGTCGCAGACCTCCGCGGAGGGGCCGTCCATGCGCAGGACGCCAGACTCCAGCCAGATCGCGCGGTCGCAGGTCTCGCGGACCGTGTTGATGCCGTGGCTGACGAGGAAGACGGTGCCCGCGCGCTCGCGGAGCTCCTCGATGCGGGCCTGGCTGCGCCGCTGGAAGGCGGCGTCGCCCGTGGCCAGGGCCTCGTCGATCATGAGCACGTCGTGGTCCTTGGCGGCGGCGATGGAGAACCGCAGCCGGGCGCCCATGCCGGAGGAGTACGTACGCATGGGCAGGGAGATGAAGTCGCCCTTCTCGTTGATGCCGGAGAAGTCGACGATGTCCTGGTAGCGCTCCTGGACCTGCTGCCTGGACATGCCCATCGCGAGGCCGCCGAGGATGACGTTGCGCTCCCCGGTCAGGTCGTTCATCAGGGCGGCGTTCACGCCGAGGAGCGAGGGCTGGCCGTGCGAGTAGACCGCGCCGCGGGCCACCGGCTGGAGGCCGGCGATCGCTTTGAGCAGGGTGGACTTGCCCGAGCCGTTGGAGCCGATGAGGCCGATGGCCTCGCCCTTGTACGCGGTGAAGGTGACGCCCTTGACGGCGTGCACCTCGCGGACGCCGGGGGCCGGCTTGCCGGAGAAGATCCGGCTGAGGGCGGCGGTGGCGCCGCCCTTGCGGCCGCCGCCCGCGTGGACCTTGTAGACGACGTGGACCTCGTCCGCGATCACGGTGGGGACGCGGGCCTTCGTTGCGGTGTCAGCCACGGCCGTACTCCTCCTCAGCCTTCCAGAAGTAGATGAATCCGCCGACGCCGGCGAGCAGGGCCCAGCCGGTGGCGATCGCCCACACGTGGTGCGGGAGCGAGTGCGCCTCGAAGCTGTCGATCAGCGCGAACCGCATCAGGTCGATGTAGACGGCCGCCGGGTTGAGCTTGAGCACCATCGACACCCAGTGCGGCAGGTGGTCCGTCCTGAGGATCGAGTCGATGGACCACATGACGCCCGAGGAGTACATCCAGGTGCGCAGGACGAACGGCATCAGCTGGCTGATGTCCGGGCTCTTGCTGCCGATGCGGGCCAGCACCATCGCGCAGCCGGCGGCGAAGCAGGCCATCAGCAGGAGGGTCGGTACGGCAAGGAGCCACGACGGGGCGGGCGTCTGGCCGAAGGCGAGCAGCAGGATGGCCAGGGCGCCCATGGTGACGAGCAGCTGCTGGAAGAGCTGGATGACGGTGGAGAGGGGCAGGCTCGCGCGGGGGAAGTGCAGGGCGCGGACCAGGCCGAGGTTGCTGTGGACGGCGCGGGTCCCGGCGTTGAGGGAGCTGCCGATGAAGTCCCAGACGAAGACGCCGGTGATCAGGAACGGCACGTAGTCGGGCACGTCCTGGCTGGCCCGCATGACGACGCCGAAGATGAAGTAGTAGACCGCCGCGTTGAGCAGCGGGGTCACCAGGTGCCAGACCTGGCCGAGCTTCGCCGTGCTGTACGTGGCCTGCATGCGGGCGGTCGCGTAGGCGGTGACGAAGTGGCGGCGGCCCCAGAGCTCCGCGATGTAGCGGGGGAGCGTGGGGCGGGCGCCGCTGAGGGTCAGGCCGTGGGCGGCGGCCAGCTCCGCGGGGGTCGCGGATGCGGATGCGGTCTTGGTTGCGGTCGCGGTGGTCACGGGGGTCGCTTTCGCCGGGGTCGGGGCGGGTGCGCTGCGCTGGCGACGAGGACGGGACGGGCCCGTATCGTCGCTACGGCGAGGTTAGGGTGCCGCTCGTCGGAACGCAACCGTATCGTCGTGACGCGCGAAGCTATGCTGTGTGCATGACCTCGGAGCCTGCCGCCCCCGCCCCCGCCCGCCGTGCCCCCGCCGGAGCCGCCGTCCTGCGCGAGGACGTGACCGAGGCGATCCGGGAGGCGGTGGTCGAGGAACTGGCCGCGGTCGGCTTCTCCCGGATGTCCATCGAGGGGATCGCGCGGCGGGCGGGGGTCGGGAAGACCGCGGTCTACCGCCGTTGGAAGTCGAAGCTGCACCTGGTCCTTGACCTGGTGGGCGCCTTCGCGGCGGACGGCCTCCCGGTGCCCGAGACCGGATCGCTGTACGGGGACGTACGGGCCCTGTTGGAGGTCATGTCACACGTACTGCGGCATCCGGTGGCCTCGGCTGTGATCCCCGACCTGCTGGTCGAGGCGGCGCGCAATCCGGAGATCGCGGACGCGGTGCGGGGCGCTCTGCTGGACGGGCAGCGGCGCATGGCGGAAGGGATCGTCTCCGGAGCGGTGTCGCGGGGCGAGCTGCCGGAGGGTGTCGACCCGGGGCGGGCGCTCGATCTGGCGATCGGCCCGTTGTACTGGCGGCAGGTGGTCGTCCGTGAAGCCGTTCCCACCGCCTATCTGGACGATCTGGCCCGCTCGGTCGTCGCGGGCCTGCGGGCTTCCTGACCCCTGCGGGCAGCCTTCCCGGGGCTCCGACCCCAGACCCCGCGGCGGAGCCCCCGGCATCGGCGCCGCACTGTTCCCGGCGGAGCCCCGGCGGCGTTACGGCCAGACCGGAGTCAGGGCCGGGGCCGGGGCGGGGGCCGCGGGGGCGGGGCGGCGCTCCTCCAGGGGGACGACCGGCGGGGTCGGGGCGCCGGACTGGCCCAGGAAGACACGGCGTACGACGCGCTCGGCCGCGTGGCCGTCGTCGTACGAGCAGAACCTGGCGCGGAAGGCGGACCGCAGCTGCGCGGAGCGCGAGCCCTGCCAGTGGCCCGTGGCGAAGATGTCCACCAGCTCGTCCTCCGTGCGGGCGATCGCCCCCGGCGGGCAGGAGCGCAGGTCGAAGTAGGTGCCGCGGGCGGCTTCGTACGCCTCCCAGTCATCCGCGTGGATCACGATCGGCCGGTCCAGCGCCGCGTAGTCGAACATCAGGGACGAGTAGTCCGTCACCAACGCGTCCGAGGCCAGGCAGAGTTCCTCCACCGAGGGATGGGAGGAGACGTCGATCAGCCGGGGGTGCGGGTCGAGCCCGGCCGCCGGGGAGTCCGCGTACGTCAGGTGCGTGCGGACCAGCAGCGTGAACCGCGGCCCGAGATCGCGCAGCACCCGCTCGAAGTCCAGGTGGTCCGGCCGGCTGCGCCGGTAGTCGCGGTGCGTGGGCGCGTACAGGACCGCCGTCGTGCCCGGCGCGATGCCGAGCCGTTCGCGGAGGTCCAGGACGTCCGCCTGGGTGGCACGGTGGAAGGCGTCGTTGCGCGGGTAGCCGTACTCCAGCGTCGTGTACGAGGACGGGACGGCCCTCTCCCAGACCAGGGTGGAGTGCCGGTTCGCGGAGAGCAGGTAGTCCCACTGGTCGGCGCCCCGCAGCAGGCCCGCGAAGTCCGTGGTCGGCGTGGCCGCCGGGCGGTCCTGGAGGTCGAGGCCGACCCGCTTGAGCGGGGTCCCGTGCTGGGTCTGGACCAGGATCTGGCCCGGACGCTTGACCAGGCCCCGCTCGAAGTTGACGTTCGTGACCAGGTACGTGGCCCTGGCGAGGGCGGTCCAGTACGCCGCCGAGCCCGGGCGCAGCGCCGCCGTCTCCCGGGGCAGGGTCGCCGCGTGCGCCGGGTCGCAGATCCACGCCGTCCGCATCCGGGGCGCCAGCTCCCGCAGCTTCGCCTCGATCGCCGCCGGGTTGCAGGCATAACCGCCGTGCCAGTACGCGGAGAAGACCGCCAGCTCGGAGCGGAGGGGAAGGAGGCGCTGGATCCGGTAGTGGAGGCGCAGCGCGGTCTCGCGCAGCCCCCGCGAGAGGGCCGAGCCGCCGCGCCCCGCCGTCAGCGCGGCCGAGCGCACGACCGACAGGAGCCGGTACGTGCGCCGGGTCCCCAGCCGCATCAGGGTGTGCCGGACCCGGTCGGTCCGGGACAGGGACAGCGGCAGCGCGCCCGCGCCGCCCGGCGCCCGGTAGCGGCGCAGCAGCGCGGAGGCCCGGCGGAAGAACTCGGACCGGCTGCCGCGCGGGAGCCGGCGCGGATCGGCGTACAGGGCGCAGAAGTGTTCGGCCATCCGCCGGTGCACGGTGGGGCGCCAGCGCTCCAGCTCGGGGCGCCCCGCGAGGTAGCCGAAGACCCGGTCGTACTGGTCGAAGATGTCGAGGTGGCGGCGGCTGGAGGTGGTCAGGATCGATCCGGTCCGCCGCTGGCGGTAGTGCACGCAGACCCGGTCCAGGACGGCGACCGACTCCGCGGCCAGCAGCGCCGGGTAGGTCCAGGGGGTGTCCTCGTAGAAGCCGGGCGGGAAGGCGAAGCCCTCGCGCTCCACGTACTCGCGCCGGTACGCCTTGTTCCACACCACCATCAGCATGCCGAGCAGCGTCGGTCGGTCGGCGAGGCGGAAGCTGGCCGGGCCCTCCTCGGAGAGCCGGTGGGAGAGGCGGTTGCGCACGAGGCCGCCGGTCCAGAAGGTGCGCGCGTAGTCGTAGACCAGGACGTCGGGGGAGCCGGTGGCCTTCAGCCGGTCGGTGATGGCCTGCAGGGCGCCGGGGGCCAGGGTGTCGTCGCCGTCGAGGAAGACCAGGTAGTCGCCGGTGGCCCGGGCGAGGCCCGCGTTGCGGGCCGGGCCCAGCCCGAGGTTGTGCGCCAGGTGCACCGCGGTGACCCGGGGGTCCCGGGCCGCGTACTCGTCGATGATCGATCCGCAGGCGTCCGGGGAGGCGTCGTCGACCGCGATCAGTTCCAGATCCGGGTACGACTGCGTCAGGACCGAGTCCAGACTCTCCTGGAGGTACGCCTGGACCTTGTACGCGGGCACGATGACGCTGAACCGGGGCACGGCACATCCAGGGGTCGGCGGGCGGGCATATTGCCCAGCAACCCCCGGCGTGGCGATCGGGTTACGCAGCGTGTGGCATTCGAGTTACGCAGCGTCAACACCGCATGTCACCCGGGGCGCGCCGACCGGAGGCATCACTTGATCGCGCCCGCCATCACCCCCGAGACGAACTGCCGCTGGAAGGCGAAGAAGACGACGAGCGGCACCACCATCGACAGGAACGCCCCGGGCGCCAGCACGTCGATGTTGTTCCCGAACTGCCGTACCTGCTGCTGGAGCGCGACCGTCACCGGCGGGTTCGCCGAGTCCGCGAAGACCAGTGCGACCAGCATGTCGTTCCACACCCACAGGAACTGGAAGATGCCGAGCGACGCGATCGCCGGGCCGCCCAGCGGCAGCACCACCCGTGCGAACAGCCGCAGTTCGCCCGCGCCGTCGAGGCGGGCCGCCTCCAGCAGCTCGCGCGGGATCTCCGCGAAGAAGTTCCGCAGCAGGAACACGGCGAAGGGCAGCCCGAAGGCGGTGTGGAACAGCACCACGCCCGCGGTGGTCTCGAACAGCCCGATGACACCGAAGAGTTCGGAGACCGGGATCAGCGCCACCTGAACGGGGACGACCAGCAGCCCGACGACGACCAGGAAGAGCCAGTCCCGGCCCGGGAACTCCAGCCAGGCGAAGGCGTATCCGGCGAACGCACCCAGCACGAGGACGAGCAGGGTCGCCGGGACGGCGATCGCGACCGTGCTCAGCAGCGAGCCGGTGATCGTGTCGTTGGCCAGCAGCCGCTCGTAATTGCCGGCCGTCAGCCGCGACGGCGCGGACAGCACCTGCCACCAGCCGCCCTTGTTGAGGTCGGTGGGGGAGAGGAAGGAGGAGATCAGCAGACCGAGGGTGGGCAGCAGCCAGAACAGCGCGGCCGCGACCAGGAAGACGCGTAACAGGCCGCTCGCGGCGAGCTTTGCGTAAGCGGCCCGGCCCGCCGTCCGCCGCCCGGCCGTCCCCCGGCCGGCGGAGGGCGCGGCTCCCGCCGGTATCGCCACCGCCGGTTCGGCCACCGCCATCGGTTCCGGCGTCCGGTCGGAACCGCTCATCGGGACCCCTCCTTGCGCAGCCTACGGATGTTCACCAGCATCACCGGGACCACCAGCACCAGAAGGAGGACGGCGATCGCGCTGCCCAGGCCCGGATCGGCGTCCGTGCCGAAGGAGGTCCGGTACAGCTGGAGCGCGAGCACGTTCGCGTCGTCCTGCACCGCTCCCGGCGCGATCACGAAGACCAGGTCGAAGATCTTCATGACGTTGATGACGAGGGTGACGAGCACGACCGCCAGGACGGGCGCCAGCAGCGGGACGGTGATCCGGCGGAACACCTGCCACTCGTTCGCCCCGTCCACCCGCGCCGCCTCCAGCAGCTCCCGCGGTACGGCGGCCAGTCCGGCCCCGATCAGCACCATCGCGAACCCGGCCCACATCCACACGTACGCCCCGATGACCGCCGGGGTCACGAGCGTCGGGCCGAGCCACTGGACTCCCCCGTACGCCTCCTGGAAGTTCACCGCCGGCAGGCGCAGCCGCGCCCCGTCGGCCTTCGCGGACAGGGTGAAGGTGCCGTCGGCGCGGGCCGTCGCCCTGTCGACCACCTTGCCGTCCTTGACCGCCTCGATCCGCATCCCGGCGAAGGCCTGCTCCGTGGGGTCGACCGCGTTCGTACGGCCGCCCCCGCCGCGGGTGAAGTCCTGCCAGGCCGTCCCGGTGACCTTGCCGGGCTCGGCGGGAGCCGCCTCGGCCGTACGGGTTCCCTCGGGCAGCGCCTCCGGGGCCACACCGACCAGCGGGAGGAGCACCGGGGTGCCCGCCCGCACGGGATCACGGGTCACGAAGGCGCCCCCGCCGGCGTCCGCCAGCGGGGAATCCCGGCCCGGGCGGGCCTTGGGGAAGGCCGAGGACTCCGCGAAGGTGTCGTGGACCCCGACCCAGAGCGCGTTCGCCACGCCCCGGTCGGGGTCGTGGTCGTAGACGAGGCGGAAGATGATGCCCGCCGCCAGCATCGAGATCGCCATCGGCATGAAGACCAGCAGCTTGAACGCCGTTCCCCAGCGGACCCGTTCGGTGAGCACCGCGAAGATCAGGCCGAGGGCGGTCGCCGTGGTGGGGGCGAGCACCACCCACAGCGCCGTGTTCTGCAGGGCGGTGCGGATCGTGTGGTCGCTCAGGATCTCCCGGTAGTTGTCGCCGCCGACGAAGGCGGACCCGGAGCGGTCGAAGAAGCTGCGGTAGACCGAGTAGCCGATCGGGTGCACGACCAGCGCCCCCAGCAGCACCAGGGCCGGCAGGAGGAACGCCGCCGCGACCAGGCGGCGGCGCCTGGCCTCGGCGTCGCGGGCGGTGCTCTTCGCGGTTTTGGTGACCGTGGCCGTCACCGGACTAGTTCCCGTAGGCCTTGGCCGCGTCCGCCTCCAGTTTCGCCTGGGCACCCGCCACGTCCGAAGGGTTCGCCAGGAAGTCCTGGAGCGCTTTCCACTCACCCGCGCCCGGCGTCCCGCCGAAGGCCGCCGGAGCCTGGTCCGACATGTCGAAGCGGAAGTCGTCGCCCGCCGCGATCAGTGCCTTCGCGATGCCCCGCTGGATGTCGTTGGGGTAGGCGGCCGGATCGACCCCCTTGTTCGGGGAGACGAAACCGCCCTCGCGGGCCTGGATCTCCGCCGCGTCCGGCGAGGCCAGGAACGTCAGCAGCGCCTGCGCGCCCTTCGACGGCTTCAGCGCGACCGCCACGTCACCGCCCGACACCACCGGCGCCTTCCCCCCGACCGCCGGGAACGGGAAGACGAGGGCGTCCGTGCCCACCTTCGCCTCGGTCTGCGCGATGTTCACCGCCACGAAGTCGCCCTCGAAGACCATCGCGGCCGCCGGCCGGTCGCCGCCCGTGAAGGTCTGCGTCACCGACTTCGGGAACTCGGTGGACAGGGCCCCGCTCGCCCCGCCCGCCAGGAAGTCCTTGCGCCCGAACAGCTCGCCCAGCGTGGTCAGCGCCTGCTTGACGCTGTCGTCCGTCCACTTGATCTGATGCTTGGCCAGCTGGTCGTACTTCTGCGGGCCGGCCTGGGAGAGGTAGACGTTCTCGAACCAGTCCGTGAGGGTCCAGCCGTCCGCGCCCGCCACCGAGACCGCCGGCGTACCGGAGGCGGACAGCGTGTCGGCCGCGGTGATCAGCTCCTTCCAGGTCGTCGGGGGCTTCACGCCCGCTGCCTCGAAGGCCTTCGCGTTGTACCAGATCAGCGACTTGTTGGCAGCCTTGTAGTACACGCCGTACTGGGTGCCGTCGACGGCGCCGAGCGTCTTCCAGCCCGCCGAGTAGTTCTTGTCGAGCTGCGCCTGGGTCTCCGGGCCCACCGGTTGCGCCCACTTGTTCTGCACCGCGGACACCAGCGCCCCGACCTGCGGGAGCAGCGCCACGTCCGGCGGGGCACCGCCGGCGATCTTCGAACCGAGGAAGGTGACGATCGGGTCCTGGGCCGGGACGAAGGTGACGGAGGCGCCGGTCCGCTTCTCGAACTCCTTGAGGACCTTGGTGAAGTTCTCCTGCTCCGGCCCCGTCCAGACGGCGGCGACCGAGAGCTTCTCACCCGTCAGTTGAGGTAATTCGACCTTCGGCCCGGCCGAGGTCCCGCCCTGTGGCGGATCCGCCTTCGCGTCCGGGTCGCCCCCGCACGCGGTGAGCGCGAGCGCGCCCGCCGCGGCCAGGACCGCCCAGCGGTAAGTCGTACGGCTGGTTCCGTGCTTGCGCATGGTTCTGCCCCCGAGGTTCATGATGTGTCCCGGACCACAGGTCTACGCCGAGCCGCGCGCCCCCGCAATACCGCCTCCCGGCATACAGGGGCCGCCTCCGGGGGTGTCGAGGAGCCGTCAGGGGGCCGCCGGGAACAGCACGGGTATCGCCGAGACCAGGTGCGAGGCCCGGTCCAGGGCACTTGCAAGCAGTGCGAGGTCGGTCGGTCCGTTGCCCAGCTCACGTACCGGACGGCGGGCCGGCGGATCACCCATCCGCTCCCACTCCAGAGGCACCACGGTCGGCCGCAGCGTCGCCGTCCGGGGGATCCGGCCGGTGACCCGGCCCGCCTGGAACGGGACCGTCCGGCCGTCCGCGTACCGGAGCAGGCCGCGGCCGGGGCCGGGCTGGTCGGGGGCGTCCAGCTCCACCCGCAGGGTCGTCAGCCGGGCCAGCCCGGTCTCGGCCGTGCGGTCCGGACGGGCGCTGGTCGCCACCAGGTGGACGCCGAGCCGGGCGCCCTCGCGGGCCACCGCCTCCAGCACCCGGACCACCGAACCGGCGGCGGGCCGGCCCGTGGCGCCGAGCCCCGGCGCGACCAGCGCGTCGAAGTCGTCGACCAGTACGACCAGCCGGGGCAGCGGGCTCGGCCCCGCGGGATCGGTACGGGTGGCCGAGGCACGCAGCCGGAGCGTGCCCGTGCGCTGGCTGTCCACGTCGCCGCGCTGCTCACCGGGGGTGGGCTGGCGCGGCGAGACCATCCGGTCGGAGACCTCGCGGCGCGCGTGCCACTCGGCGAACGCCAGCCCGCCCAGCAGCTCGTCGCGGCGTTTGAGCTCCGCGCCCAGGGCCTGGGCGAACTCCCGCATCCGCAGCGGATCGGAGGCCACCAGATGGGCCGCGACGTGCGGGAGTTCGGTGCAGGGCAGCAGCCCGTCGCCGCGCTCGCCGCCCGACCCGTCGAGGAGCACCAGCCCCAGCCGGTCGGGCCGGGCGGCCGCCGACAGCGACGCGGCCACCGACCGCAGCAGCTCGGTCCGCCCGCTGCCGGCGGGCCCTTCGACGAGCAGGTGCGGTCCGTCGTGGACCAGCTCGGCGCCCACGACGCCGCGCCGCCCGCTGCCCAGCACGATCTCGGCGAGGCCGCCCACCCCCTGCCCCTGATCGGTGGCTGCGGCCCAACGGGCCATCAGGGAGGCCGGGGTGGCCCGCGCCAGCCCCAGCTCGTCCAGCAGCCGGGCGGTGGCCGGCAGGGTGGCTGCGGCCGGCCGGTACGGCTCGACGGTCCCGCTGTCGCCGCGCAGCGGCGCCAGCGCCCGGGCGAACCGCTCGGCCCAGGCCGCGGAGACGGCGTCGGCGGTGGCGGTGGCGCCGCTCGGGACCGGGCGGCCGCCGCTGACCGCGAAGGTCCGTACGGCCGTGGCCACATCACCGCTGAGCAGGGCGATCGCGCCGCAGTCCCGGAAGGCCGGGGCGCTCGCGCAGGCCGCCTCGTACGTCTCGGCGACCGGGGAGGCGGGCGTCGCGGCCGGGGCCTCGGCCAGCGCCAGCACATGGATCCCGGCGGCCGGGCCGTGCGAGGCGAGCCGCCCGGTGATGTCGCGCAGGGGGCCTGCGCCGGGATCGCCGTCGAGGACCACGAGCGTGTACGGGCCCTCGTAGGCGTCGGCAGCCTGCCGGACCTGCTCGGGATCGGCGGCGGCCCAGTGCGTGCCGAGCGGACCGTCGTCGAGGCGCCGGGTCAGTTCACCGGTGCGGGCTGCGGCCTGGTCGCGGTCGTACGCGAGCAGCAGCCGGCAGTGCTGGCCGTGCGCGGGCCGTACGTGGGGCAGCCAGCCGAGCCAGGACCAGTCGCGGCGGCGCTCGGCGAGGGGGCGCGCCCGGTCGGTGGAGAGGAGCACGATCTCCAGCTGCCCGGGCGCGTGCAGGCCCGCGACCTGGGCGATCACGCAGCGGGCGACCCCGGCCAGCCGGGCGCGCGGACCGGCGATGCCGAGCGCGCCGACGGTGCGCAGCGACACCCGGCTCCCGGCGCCGAGCCCCACGTCCAGTACTCCGGGATGCCCGGGACCCCGCGACCACAACCGTTCGGTGGGCCCCAGCGCGGCCAGCAGCAGCGCGGCCGGGTCGTCGGGATCGGGAGCGGCCTCGGCCGCCACAGCGGGCTCGGCGGGGGCCTCGGCGGCCTCCTCGCCCCGTACCCACTTGCGGGCCCAGGCCCCGAGCCCCCTGCGGCGGCCGACGGGCGCACCGGGCCCGGCCGCGCCGGAGGCGTTCGAAGCCGCCGCCGTGTCACCGCCCGGGCCGTGGGCGCCGGTGGCCGCGCGCGACCCGGGGCGGTCCGGCACGAGGCCGGGGGTTGCGGCCCCGGCTGCGCCGGACGTCGCCGGGGCGCCTCCAGGTCCCGTGCCGGCTCCGGCGGGGCCGGCGGCGGAGCCCGCGGCGCGACGGAGCCGCTGATCGGCGGCGTGGGAAGGGGCGGGGTGGGGGAAGGCCCCCGGTCCCCCGGCGGAGGAGCTGCCGGCCTCGCCCGGTCCCGCGCCGGAGGCGTCCGCCGAGCCGGGGGCGCCGGGCCTGGCGGGACCTCGGCCCGAGGGAACCGGCTGCGGGTGCGCGGCGGTCCTGCCGGTGCCGGTGCCGGTGCCGGTGCTGGTGCCGGCGGCGCCCGGAGACCCGCCGGTCGCCGTCCAACCGGCTGCGTCAGGTTCGGGGTTGCCCCCGGGGAGCCCGCCGGGGCCGACGGCCCGCCCGTCGGTCGCCGTCCACTGGGCCGTGCCGGGTCCGGGGTGGCCGCCCAGGGCCCCGCCGGGGCCGGTGGCCGGGCCCGCCGCTCCGGAGGCGGCCGGGGCCGGGTCGGAGAAGGTGCCGCGCGGCCCCCGCGCGGCGGGCCCGGCCGGGCCCGCGCCCGCCCCGTACCCCGCGCCGGAGGCCGGCGCGGCGCGGCCGGGGAGCGAGAGGTGGCCCTCCAGGTCCGGTACCACCGGCAGGGAGGCGGCGTCGGCCGCACCCGCGGGTGCCAGCCGCAGGGTGGATTCGCCCACCCGCAGCAGCGCGCCCGGCGGCAGGGCCACCGGCTGCGGTCCCACCGGGGAACCGTCGAGCGTGGTGCCGTTGGTCGAGTCCAGATCGGCCACCGAAACCCGCCCGTCGGGCATCACCGTGACCGCGCAGTGCAGCCGGGACACGTCCGGGTCGTCCAGCGGGACGTCGGCGTCGGCGGACCGGCCCACCCGGATCTGCCCGCTGTGCAGCAGGTGCACCCCGCCCGCGTCGGGTCCGGCCACCACGTGCAGCTGCGGCGCGCCGAGGCTCTCCTCGGGCAGGACGTCCGGGACCGGGCCCTGCAGCGCCACCACCGCCCCGTCCACCAGCGGCGGTTCGCCCAGCACCCGCCGCTGCAGGTCGAGCCGCTCGGCGCCGGCGTAGAGGACCACGGTGCCCCCCGTGTCGGGCCCGCCGACGGTCGCCGCGAGCCCGGAGGCGACCGCGGCCAGCGCGGTGCCGGCGGGCGCTGTGACGAGCACGTCACAGCTCACGGGGGCGGTCGCGGGCTGGTGGCCGCTGCGCGACCCAAGGACGGTCAGCCGGATCTGCATCGCCGTCAGCGGTCCCTTCTGCGCGGTGCGCGGTGTGTGCGCCCGGCAGGGGGATGTCGGGACATGGCTGCCCGATCGCCCCCCACCCGGCACGGACGCGTCGTCCGGTCAGGTCTGCCGGAAGGCGGGGCTCCCGTCCCGTGCCGTCCGTACGTGTGCATCCTCGCACCTGTCGCCGACAACACGCCCGGCACCCGCCGACAAGTGATCTTGATCGGTCGCGGCGCGGTGCCGACCTCACGCGGATCGGACAGCAAGCAGGGGAAAATCGCCTCCGGCATACCCCGCAAACATCACCCTTCGTACATATGTGCGGCAACCAACCTCCGACGTCCGGCGTCTTCCACGGGGACACCCCCTAGAGTGGGCCGGAAAACCGATCAGCGGATCGACCACAGCAGACGACAGCAGGGGAGCGCGAGACGTGCGGCCAGTCGGCAGCAAATACCTGCTCGAGGAGCCGCTCGGGCGCGGCGCCACGGGCACTGTCTGGCGTGCCCGCCAGCGAGAGACCGCGGGCGCCGAGGCGGCCGTCGCCGGGCAGCCCGGCGAGACCGTGGCCATCAAGGTCCTCAAGGAGGAGCTGGCCCAGGACGCGGACATCGTCATGCGCTTCCTGCGCGAGCGCTCCGTCCTGCTGCGCCTGACGCACCCCAACATCGTGCGCACCCGCGACCTCGTCGTCGAGGGCGACCTGCTCGCCCTGGTCATGGACCTGATCGACGGCCCGGACCTGCACAAGTACCTCCGCCAGAACGGCCCCTTCACCCCCGTCGCGGCGAGCCTGCTGACCGCGCAGATCGCGGACGCGCTCGCGGCCAGCCATGCCGACGGCGTGGTCCACCGCGACCTGAAGCCCGCCAACGTGCTGCTCGACGAGCGCGGCGGACAGATGAAGCCGATGCTCACCGACTTCGGCATCGCCCGCCTCGCGGACTCCCCGGGCCTGACCCGTACGCACGAGTTCGTCGGCACCCCCGCCTACGTCGCCCCCGAGTCCGCCGAGGGCCGCCCGCAGACCTCCGCCGTCGACATCTACGGCGCCGGCATCCTGCTCTACGAGCTCCTCACCGGCCGTCCGCCGTTCGCGGGCGGCACGGCGCTCGAAGTGCTCCACCGGCACCTCAGCGAGGACCCGCAGCGCCCCGCGAGCGTGCCCGAGCCGCTGTGGACCGTCATCGAGCGCTGCCTGCGCAAGGAGCCGAACGAGCGCCCCAGCGCCGAGAGCCTGGCCCGCGGGCTGCGGGTGGTCGCCTCGGGCATCGGCGTGCACTCCACGGCCGCCGAGGTGGAGGCCGCGCTCGGCGTCGGCGCGCTGCTCGCCCCCGACCCCTCACCGGCACCGGTCCCCGAGACGCCGGGTGCCGCGGACCCCACCCAGGTGCTGCCCGGCGGTGTCGGGGCGGCGCCGGTCGGTGCCTACGACCCGAACGCGATGACCAGCGTCATGCCGCCGGTCGGTGCGGCCGGCGCGGCCGGCGCGGCCGACGCCACCTCGGTCATGCCGCCGGTGCAGCGGCCGGACCAGCCGCACCCGTGGGAGTCGCAGATGCGCGCCGTCCGCGACCGCAACGAGCAGACGCAGATGCAGTACCTCGACCCGGCCGAGGACCCCCTGCGGCGCCGCCCGCAGCGGCAGGCGCCCCCGCCGCCGCAGCACCAGCCGCAGCAGCCGTACCGGCAGGGGCCGCCGCCGCAGCAGTACCAGCAGCAGCCGCCACAGCAGCAGTACGCGCCGCCGCCGCCTCCGCAGCACTACCAGCCGCAGCAGCAGCGCCAGCCTCAGCAGTACCAGCAGCCACAGCAGCCCCAGTACCGCCAGCCGCAGCCCCAGCCGCCCCAGCAGCAGCCCCCACAGAGCCCGCCGCCCCGGCAGCAGGCCCCGCGCGAGCCGCGGCGTCGCAGCGCCAACCCCGTGCGGATCCCCGGTCTCGGCTGTCTCAAGGGCTGCCTGGTCATGATCCTGCTGCTCTTCGTGGGCGGGTGGCTGATCTGGGAGCTGACCCCGCTCCAGGAGTGGGTCGGCACCGGCAAGGGATGGTGGGACCAGGTGTGGAGCTGGGGCACCGGCATCGCCGACTGGATCGGCGCCATCGGGGACGCCTCGGGGTCCTCCACGCCCTGAAAAGGACCCCCGTAGCGCTGAGTTCGTGGATTTGTCGACTTCTGGGACGTGATTTCGCCCGCAGAAGTGAAGGTCGCCGCGAATCCGGGCCCCTGCTGGCCTCCAACGCCCACCCGGCCGCGTAGCTTTGGTGCGTACGCCAGCCGCTGAGGGAGCAGTCGTGGCACGGAAGATCGGCAGCCGGTACACCGCGCACCAGATCCTGGGGCGCGGCAGCGCGGGCACGGTGTGGCTGGGCGAGGGGCCTGACGGCCCCGTCGCCGTCAAACTGCTGCGCGAGGACCTCGCGTCCGACCAGGAGCTGGTCGGGCGGTTCGTCCAGGAGCGCAGCGCGCTGCTCGGCCTGGAACATCCGCACGTCGTGTCCGTCCGCGACCTCGTCGTCGACGGCAACGACCTCGCCCTCGTCATGGACCTCGTACGCGGTACGGACCTGCGCACGCGCCTCGACCGCGAGCGGCGGCTCGCCCCCGAGGCGGCCGTGGCGATCGTCGCGGACGTCGCCGACGCGCTGGCGGCCGCGCACGCGGCCGGGGTCGTCCACCGGGACGTCAAGCCCGAGAACGTCCTGCTGGACATGCAGGGGCCGCTCGGACCGGGCGGCGCGCACCCGGCGCTGCTGACCGACTTCGGCGTGGCCAAGCTGATCGACACCCCGCGGCGGGCCTCCGCGGGCAGGGCCTCGGCCCCGACCACCCGGATCATCGGGACCCCGGACTACCTGGCGCCCGAGATCGTCGAGGGTCTGCCGCCGCGGGCCGCGGTGGACATATACGCCCTGGCCACCGTCCTGTACGAGCTGCTGGCCGGTTTCACCCCCTTCGGCGGGGGCCACCCGGGCGCGGTGCTGCGGCGGCACGTGACGGAGACGGTCGTCCCGCTGCCGGGGATCCCCGACGAGCTGTGGCAGCTGATCGTGCAGTGCCTGGCCAAGGCGCCGGCGTCGCGCTTGCGGGCCTCGGAGCTGTCCGCACGCCTCCGGGACCTGCTGCCCCTGCTGACCGGAATGCCGCCGCTGGACGTGGACGAGCCGGACGACGCGGAGCCGGAGGCGGGCCCGTCGGAGGAACCGGCCGCGGTCGCCGCCGATCCGGTACGCCGCCGGGGCGTGGTCCCGCTGGTGCCGGGCTCCGCGACGGACTCCAACCGGGACACCCACACCTCGATGCGGGTGCCGGGTCCGGACGAGCTGGCGGGCGGGGCGCTGGGCACCGCGCGGGTGCCGCGCCCGGCCGGCGGGCACCGGCCGGGCGCGGCGCGGCACCGGGCCGAGGTGGCGCGCAAGCGGCGGCTGGTCATGTCGGCGGCGGCCGTCGCGCTGGCCGCGGCGGTGGGGCTCGGCGCCTGGCTCGCCTTCTCGGGCCCCGACGACCAGGCCGCCCCCCAGGACACCAAACAGTCGGGCCCGCGCACCCCGTAGCCCCCTGCGGCGCCGCTGCCGGGGCTCCGCCCCGCAACCCCGCGCCTCAAACGCCGGCGGGGCTGGATGGTGCCCGCCTGGGCCGGTTGTGTCCGGCTGGGCTCGAAGACCGGGGCTCCGCCCCGCAACCCCGCACCTCAAACGCCGGCGAGGCTGAAATCGCCCTCCGGGCAATCCAGCCCCGCCGGGTTGCGCTGCGCGCACGTCTGGGATGCCGCCGGGCATATTCAGCCCCGCCGGCGTTTGAGGCGCGGGGGTTCCGCGGGCAGAGCCCCCGGCAGCGGCGCCGCACACGGCACGGCGGCGGGGGCCAGGCCCCGACCGGTACCGCGGCAGCGGCGCCCGAGGGCGGGGCGGGGGCTACGCCCCGACCAGCTCCGGGTGCCAGCGCCGCGCGACGGCCGGGTGGGCGCGGACCCAGCCCTTCAGCTCGTTGCGGCCGTACTCCGCGTGCAGCGGGTTCGACGCGTCGTGCGCGATGCCGGGGGCCGACCGCAGGTAATCGCCGGGGACCGTCTCGATGACCGCGTCCAGCCGCGGGTTGTAGAAGAAGGGCACCGAATACCGCTCCACCGCGCCCGGCGGGCTCACCACCCGGTGGTCGGTGGCCGTGAGGTAGCCCTCCGTCGCGATCTCCAGCAGCTCGCCCAGATTGACCACGAACGCCCCCGGCAGCGGCGGCACGTCCAGGTAACCCCCGTCGCGGACCACCTGGAGACCGCCCACCGAGTCCTGGAGGAGGAGGGTCAGAAAGCCGTAGTCCTTGTGGGCCCCCACGCCCTGGTCCGTGCCCGTCGGGGCCGATCCCGGGTAGCGGATCAGCTTGGTGTGCAGGTGGGGGCGGTCGGCGAAGGCCTCGTCGAAGAAGTCCGCCGGGGCGCCGATCGAGACCAGCAGCTCCTGGAGGAGCCGGTGGGCCACCGCGGCCAGTCGGGACTGCCACTCCAGCACCACCGTACGGAGCTCCGGGAGGGCCTCCGGCCACAGGTTCGGGCCCTCCAGCCACAGGAACGGCGGGTCGTCCGGCCCGACCACCGGCGCGGGCCTCTCGGCCCCGACGTCCAGCTGGTCGCGCCAGTCGGAGGCTCCGCCGGTCAGCTCGTGGCCGATCCGGGTGTAGCCGCGGAAGTGCGGGGACCTCAGATTGCTCACGGCGAGCCGGTCGGCCTCCGGGAGGGCGAAGAAGGCCCTGGTCAGCTCCAGGATCCGGGCGGTCTCGGCCTCCGTGATGCCGTGGCCGGTGAGGTGCAGGAACCCGGTGTCCCTGGCAGCCGCGTGCAGGTTCTTCAGGAAGTCGGCCCGCTGGGCCGGGTCGTCCGCCTGGGAGAGGTCCAGGACGGGGAGGGAGGTGTGCGCGGACGGCATGACGGCTCCGTTTCGGATGTCACGGGGTCCTGTTCCCCTTCAGGTGGCGGGGGTCGCGGGAGGGGGAGGGCCGCCGGCAGGGATGGCGCCGGGGCCGCTGGGCCGCGAACAGGACCAAGTCGGATCGGGGTGGATCAGGCTTGGGGATGCTCCGGCGGCAGACAGCTCGTCGTCGTGACACGCATGTGGTCCACATGGCGGCGCTTGACGAGAAGAACAGTCATACGGTGAGCGTACGCCCGTACCCGTGTTCATCAGTACGGGTGATCCGGCCTGCCCGGACGGCACCCTCCGATGACCGGCTACGCTGGACCCGTGGCAGTCGTCGATGTTTCCGAAGAGCTGAAGTCCCTCTCCTCGACCATGGGGTCGATCGAGGCCGTCCTGGACCTCGACAAGCTGAGGGCAGAAATCGCCGTGCTCGAGGAGCAGGCCGCCGCGCCGTCCCTGTGGGACGACCCGGACGCCGCTCAGAAGATCACGAGCAAGCTTTCGCACCTCCAGGCCGAGGTCCGCAAGACCGAGAGTCTGCGCGGCCGCATCGACGACCTCGCGGTCCTCTTCGAGCTCGCCCAGGAGATGGAGGACGCGGACACCCTCGCCGAGGCGGAGACCGAGCTGGTCGCCGTCCGCAAGGCGCTGGACGAGATGGAGGTCCGGACCCTGCTCTCCGGCGAGTACGCCGAGCGCGAGGCCCTGGTCAACATCCGTGCCGAGGCCGGCGGCGTGGACGCCTCCGACTTCGCCGAGCGCCTCCAGCGCATGTACCTGCGCTGGGCCGAGCGCCACGGCTACCCGACCGAGGTCTACGAGACCTCGTACGCGGAAGAGGCCGGCATCAAGTCGACCACCTTCGTCGTCAAGGCCCCGTACGCCTACGGCACCCTCTCCGTCGAGCAGGGCACCCACCGCCTCGTGCGGATCTCGCCCTTCGACAACCAGGGCCGCCGCCAGACCTCCTTCGCGGGCGTCGAGGTGCTGCCGGTCGTCGAGTCCAGCGACCACGTCGAGATCGACGAGGGCGAGCTGCGCATCGACGTGTACCGCGCTTCCGGCCCCGGCGGCCAGGGCGTCAACACGACCGACTCGGCCGTGCGCATCACGCACCTGCCGACCGGCATCGTGGTCTCCTGCCAGAACGAGCGCTCGCAGATCCAGAACAAGGCCAGCGCCATGAACGTCCTCCAGGCCAAGCTGCTGGAGCGGCGCCGCCAGGAGGAGCAGGCCAAGATGGACGCCCTCAAGGACGGTGGCAGCTCCTGGGGCAACCAGATGCGGTCCTACGTCCTGCACCCGTACCAGATGGTCAAGGACCTGCGGACGGAGTTCGAGGTCGGCAACCCGCAGGCGGTGCTCGACGGCGAGATCGACGGCTTCCTGGAGGCCGGAATCCGCTGGCGCAAGCAGCAGGAACAGACCGCGTAAGCGCACCCGCACACACGCGCAGGGCCCGGACACCAGTGGTGTCCGGGCCCTTTCGTCATGTCCGCGTGTCCGGCACGCTCCGTCATGATCGGACGTCTGCATGACCGGACGTCTGTGTGATCGGTACGTCTACGCGGTCTGCTGGGCCACCAGCACCAGAGCGGCCACGAGGACCACCATGAGGACGATGAGCGCCACGGGGTTCAGTCCGGAGAAGGGGCCCTCCTGCTGGAGGCGCTCCCGGTTCGCCCGGCACACAGGGCAGCGGCCCTGGCTGACGGGTGCGGCGCAGTTCGCGCACACGAGCCGGTCATATGTCATGCGCTCCTCCTCTCGTCCCCTCAGCTGTACTCCATTAGACATAACGCCGTGGGGAACGAGACCGTTCCCCCTCCCACTGTGCCAGCTTCGCCGGCGTTCGGCGCGGCCCGTCCGGGCAATCGCCGTCCCGACCCTCCCGGACCAGGGGATAAAAGGGGCAAGTCCGGGTGCCGGGTCCACACCCCGCGCCCGTTCGCGTATGGTCACGCACACCTACTCCCGGCGACCGTGGTGCACCCGTGATCCGATTCGACAGCGTCTCCAAGTCCTACCCGAAGCAGAGCCGTCCCGCACTCAGAGATGTCTCCCTCGACATCGCGAAGGGCGAGTTCGTCTTCCTGGTCGGCTCCTCCGGCTCCGGCAAGTCCACCTTCCTGCGGCTCATCCTGCGCGAGGAGCGGGCGAGCCACGGCCAGGTGCACGTCCTGGGGAAGGACCTCGCCAAGCTCTCCAACTGGAAGGTCCCGCAGATGCGGCGCCAGCTGGGGACCGTGTTCCAGGACTTCCGCCTGCTCCCCAACAAGACGGTGGCCGAGAACGTCGCCTTCGCGCAGGAGGTCATCGGCAAACCGAGGGGCGAGATCCGCAAGGCCGTCCCGCAGGTCCTGGAACTGGTCGGCCTGGGCGGCAAGGAGGAGCGGATGCCCGGCGAGCTCTCCGGTGGTGAGCAGCAGCGCGTGGCCATCGCCCGCGCCTTCGTCAACCGCCCCGCCCTGCTGATCGCGGACGAGCCCACCGGCAACCTCGACCCGCAGACCTCCGTCGGGATCATGAAGCTGCTGGACCGGATCAACCGGACCGGGACCACCGTGATCATGGCGACACACGACCAGCAGATCGTCGACCAGATGCGCAAGCGCGTCATCGAACTCGAACAGGGCCGACTCGTGCGCGACCAGTCGCGCGGCGTCTACGGCTACCAGCACTGAAAGGTCCCTGAGACGCAATGCGCGCCCAGTTCGTCATGTCGGAGATCGGCGTCGGTCTCCGCCGCAATCTCACCATGACCTTCGCGGTCATCATCTCCGTGGCCCTGTCGCTGGCCCTGTTCGGTGGCTCCCTGCTCATGCGCGAGCAGGTCAGCAGCATGAAGGGCTACTGGTACGACAAGGCCAACGTCTCGATCTACCTCTGCAACAAGCAGGACGCCGAGCAGGCCACCGAGGCCGCCAACAAGGCGGCCGGGTCGGCGGGCGACCTGGGGGTCGCCACCTGCCGCAAGGGCGCGGTGACCGACGAGCAGAAGAAGCAGATCGAGTCCGAGCTCAAGCAGATGTCCCTGGTGAAGTCCGTCGCCCACGAGTCGGCGGACGAGGCGTACAAGCACTACCAGGAGCAGTACGGGCACACGGCGCTGGCCTCCTCCATCACGCCCGACCAGATGCAGGAGTCCTTCCGGGTCAAGCTCAACGACCCGGAGAAGTACAAGGTCGTCACCTCCGCCTTCGTCGGCCGGGACGGCATCCACACCGTCGACGACCAACGTCAGTCGCTGGAGGCCCTCTTCGGGCTCCTCAACTCCGTCAACATCGCCGCGCTCGGCATCATGCTGATCATGCTGATCGTGGCGCTGCTGCTGATCGTCAACACCGTGCGCGTCTCGGCGTTCAGCCGCAGGCGGGAGACGGGGATCATGCGGCTGGTGGGTGCCTCCAGCTTCTACATCCAGTTCCCCTTCATCATGGAGGCGGCCGTCGCCGGCCTCATCGGCGCGGTCCTCGCCTGCGGCATGCTCGTCTCCGGCCAGTACTTCGTGATCGACCACGGCTTCGCGCTGCGGGACAGGATGGAACTCATCGACTTCCTGGGCTGGGGAGCGATGATCGGCAAGCTGCCGTACGTGCTCTTCATCGGGCTCCTGATGCCCTCCTTGGCGGCCTTCCTGGCGTTGCGCAAGTACCTGAAGGTGTGACAAGCGCCCCGCGAGCGGTCCGGTCAACCATCCGTACCGGCGCGGGGCTTGTCCTAGACTCGGCGCCATGCCGGGTCTTCCCGCCTTCTGTCTCCGGCCCCGCGACTTGCGTCGCGGGGCCGTTTTGACGTTGGCCTTCCTGGCGGCCGTCGGCACCGCCGCGAGCACCGGCTGCTGGGACCGCGAGGACCCCACCGCAGCCCTCGCCGCCCGTACGGGGGCCGCGGCGCCCGAGGAGCCCCGTGCGACGGGCACCGCCGACCGCGAGGCAGTGGCCCGCGCCGCCGCCGAGGCCGTCGCCGAGGGGAAGTCCGGCAAGAAGGCCGCCCAGGAGGTGGTCAGCCGCAGCGGCGACCGCTGGGGCACCGTCTACGACCAGGGTGAGTACGCCGCCTTCGCCGAGGGCCTCGACGGCCGCTGGACCGGCGTCGGGCTCTGGGCCGAACGCGGCCGGGACGGCCTGATCAAGGTCGACAAGGTCCAGCCCGGCGGTCCCGCCGCGCGGGCCGGCCTGCGCGGCGGGGACCGGCTGCTGAGCGTCGACGGGCACGCCGTCACCGGCCTGCCCCTCACCGAGGTGGTGGGCTTACTGCGCGGCGAGGCCGGCACCCCCGTCGTACTGAACCTGAGCCGCGACGGCGTCGACCTCACCGAGACCGTCCGCCGCGAGCAGCTGCGCACCGAGCCGGTGACGGTACGGCAGCTCACGGGCGGGATCACCGTCATCAAGGTCGCCTCCTTCACCCGCGGCTCGGGCGAACGGGTCAAGGCCGCGGTCCGCGAGGCCCCGCCCGGCGCCGGGGTCATGCTCGACCTGCGCGGCAACCCGGGCGGGCTGGTCGCCGAGGCGGTGACGGCCGCCTCCGCCTTCCTGGACGGGGGGCTCGTGGCGACGTACGACGTACGGGGCGACCAGCGCGCCCTGTACGCGGCGCCGGGCGGGGACACGGCCCGGCCGCTGGTGGCGCTGGTCGACGGCGGCACGATGAGCGCGGCCGAGCTGGTGACGGGAGCCCTCCAGGACCGGGGCCGGGCCGTGGCGGTCGGCAGCCGGACCTTCGGCAAGGGCTCGGTGCAGATGCCCACGGAGCTCCCGGACGGTTCGGTGGCCGAGCTGACGGTGGGCACGTACCGCACGCCGGGGGGCCGCAGTCTGGACGGCAGCGGCATCACCCCGGACCTGGCGGTGGGCGAGCGGGTCGAGGAACGGGCCGCCAAGGTATTGGGTGGCCTCGGGGTGGGTCCGTAGTGCGAAAATGACCTCACTATGGCTAAGGAAAAAGGGCGCAAGCTGATCGCCCAGAACAAGAAGGCGCGGCACGACTACACGATCCTCGACACCTACGAGTGCGGTCTCGTGCTCACGGGCACCGAGGTCAAGTCGATGCGCCAGGGCCGGGCCTCGCTGGTCGACGGCTTCGTGTCGGTGGAGGGCCGCGAGGCCTGGCTGTACAACGTGCACGTGCCGGAGTACAGCCAGGGCACCTGGACGAACCACAGCGCCCGCCGCAAGCGCAAGCTCCTCATGCACCGCGAGGAGATCGACAAGCTGGAGCGGAAGGCGGACGAGTCGGGTCACACGATCGTGCCCCTGTCCCTGTACTTCAAGGACGGCCGCGCGAAGGTCGAGATCGCGCTGGCGAAGGGCAAGAAGGAGTACGACAAGCGGCAGACGCTGCGGGAGAAGCAGGACACCCGCGAGACGAACCGGGCGATCTCGGCGATCCGCCGCAAGCAGCGGGGCACGGTTTAATCTTCTGGCACGCAGTGGTCCACTTCGCGTACCATGGCGTCAGCACCCCCCGCTTGCGGGTGGAGCACTTTGTTAAAAAAACATGGGGATGATCGGTTTCGACAGCGGATGTCGATGCAGGGGAAGCGAGCCGAGGAAGCGGCAATGATCTCGCTAACCATATGTCGCAAACAATAATCGCCAACTCCAAGAGCGATAACTCCCGCTTCACCCTCGCTGCCTAATAACAGTGAGCTGAAGCCTCTGTGAGGAGCGTCAGCCCGGAAGTGGTCCCGGTCCGGATCCTGGCGTCAACTAGGGATCTAAACCTCTAGCCCCGGTCACGGGGGTTGGAGGGAAATCAAACAGTGACTGAGCCCGTCGGAGACTTGTCCGTGTGATCTCCGGGGCCGAGAAAAGCGCAGCGGACTGCGCTCGGAGAAGCCCTGCTTCTGCACCGTTGGACGCGGGTTCGATTCCCGCCATCTCCACTCATCCCATGTGGGCAAAGGCCCCGCAGCCTCTCGGCTGCGGGGCCTTCGTCGTGCCGTATCAGTAGTGGTAGCGGGCCTTGAGGATCTTCACTTCCTTCTCGTCCGCCCGGTAGACGAGCCGGTGTTCGTCATCGATCCGGCGGGACCAATAACCCGACAGCTCGCCCTTCAGGGGCTCGGGCTTGCCGATCCCGCCGAACGGGTCGCGCTGGATCTCGCCGATCAGGCGGGTGATCCTGCGGGCCATCTTGCGGTCCGAGGCGAGCCAGAAAAGGAAGTCCTCCCAGGCGTCGGAGTCGAAGTGGACGCTCCTCACCCCTCACCCCCCGCCAGCTCCCGCAGCTCATCCATGGTTTTGGTGACGGTGGGCGCGCCTGCCCGATCGCGGGCGACGGCCTCCATCAGGCGCTGGGCGTTGGCGGGGGAGCGCAGCAGGTAGACGGTCTCCTGCCAGGAGTCGTAGTCGTCGGCGGACATGAGGACGGCGTCGCCGTTGCGAGAGGTGATGCGCACCGGGGCGTGATCGGTGTTGACGCGCTCGATGAGCGGGAAGAGGCTCGCCCGCGCTTCGCTGGCACTTATGGACACGGTCCACACTCCCTTTCTGGCTTGTACGAGTTTACGGTACAGGATTGGTACCGGAATGCTGTACGGCTCTGAGTGGAGTGACCCGCATGCCGATCAGGAGGGCCAGGAGGGTGGCGACGGCCGGGAGGACGTAGGCCGCCGACGGGCCGAGGTGGTCGACGGTCAGGCCTGCCGTGGCCGAGCCGGCCGCGATGCCCGTGAGGATGGCGGTGACCGCGAGGGTCATGCCCTCGTTGAGGCGGCCCTGCGGAGTGCGGGCGTGGACCCGGGACATCGCGGTGACCATCGTCGGGGCCGTGGCCATGCCCGCCAGGAGCAGGGCCAGGGCCAGCAGGAGGACGGAGCCGGTGGCCGCGGCCGCGGCCGGCAGGGCCATCGCCGGGGCCAGGACGGCCAGGCAGGCGCCCAGGCCGCGCGGGCGCAGGGTGCCGTAGAGCAGGCCGGCGGCGCAGGAGCCCGCCGCCTGGAGGGCCAGGACCAGGCCGGACGTGGCGCCCAGGCCGGCGGAGTCGAGGTAGGCGATCGAGGCGACCTCCATCGAGCCGAAGACCAGGCCCAGGCAGAGGAAGAGGACCAGCAGCGGGCCCAGGGCGCGCAGCGGCGAGCCCCGCCGGGCCGCCGCCACCCCGGTCACCGGGGGCTCCATGGCGCGCTGGGCGGTGAAGAGCAGCATCCCCGTGAGGAACAGGGCCGCGCCGGTGAGGGTGCCGGCCTCGGGGAAGACGGCCGTGCAGAGGAAGGCCGCCAGCGCCGGGCCGAGCATGTAGCACAGCTCGTCGGCGGCCTGTTCGAAGGACATCGCCGTGTGGTGCGAGGCCGGGGCGCCGCGCAGCAGGTGCGTCCAGCGGGCGCGGGACATGCCGCCGATGTTGGGGGTGGTGGCGGTCGCGGCGTACGAGGCGAAGAGGGTCCAGGCGGGCGCCTCCGTACGGACGCACACGATCAGGGAGAGGGAGCCGAGGACCGCGATCAGGGTGGCCGGGAGGGCGATCCTGGCCTGGCCGTGGCGGTCGACGAGCCGAGCCGTCCAGGGCGCCACCAGCGCCGTGGCGGCAAGCCCGGTCGCGGTGACCGCGCCGGCGAGGGCGTACGAGCCGCGCTGGCCGGCGATCATCATGACCGCGCTGATCCCGAACATGCCCATGGGGAGCCGCGCGAGGAGGTTCCCGGCGGTGAAGGCCCGGGTGCCCGGCAGGGCGAACAGGCGGCGGTACGGGCCGGGAGGCCGCGGGGCCGGAGTGGCGGGGGTGGCCGGTGCGGGCGGTGCGGGCGGTGCGGCGAGGACGAGCGTGGTGCCGGTGACGGTCATGAGGGGCATGACCACCACCCTCGGCCGGGACCCCGTCCACCGTCCAACACCTGTTCGGGGCCCATTCACGCCCTTCTGTTGTTAGTCTCCGGGGATGATGCCCCGTGATGTGGACCCCCGGCTCCTGCGCGGGTTCGTCGCCGCCGCCGAGGAGTTGCACTTCACCCGCGCCGCCGCCCGGCTCTATGTCGCCCAGCAGGCCCTCAGCCGGGACGTCCGGCGCCTCGAACAGGCCCTGGGCGCCGGCCTGTTCGTGCGGACCACCCGCGCGGTCGAGCTGACCCCCGACGGGGAGCGGCTGCTGCCCCTGGCCCGGCGGGTCCTGCGCGCGCACGAGGACCTGGCCGCCGCCTTCACCTCCCCCAGGGCGCTGCTCGTCGACCTGAACACCGACGGTCCCAGCACCGGGCGCGCGGTGCTGGAACGGGCCCGCGAACTCGCCCCGGACTGCGAGCTGATGGCCCGCTTCGAGAGCGGGCTCACCCACGCCGCCGCCGAGATCGCGGCCGGCCGGCTCGACGTCGCCTTCGGATACGCCGACGGCCTGGCCCCGGCGCTGCGGGCACGCCTCGCGCAGGCACCCGTACGGTACGAGCCGCTCGCCGTGCTGCTGCCCGAGGGGCACGCCCTGGCCGCGCGGGCCGCCGTACGCCTGGACGAGCTGGCCGGGGAGACCGTGTACGCGGGCGCCGGGAACCCGCGGACCGTGGAGTGGACGGGGCTCGCGCGGGAGCTGTTCGCGGGGCGCGGGATCGAGGTGGCGCCGCCCGCCCCCGTGGCCGTGGGGAAGGAGGAGTTCCGCCGGGTGATGGTGAAGACCGGCCATCCGGTACTGGCGACGGTGGACTTCCTCGACATGCCCGGCTGCGTGAAGCGGCCGCTCACCGACCCCGTGCCGCTGTCCCCGCTGTCGATGGTGTGGCGCAAGGGATTCGGCCATCCCGGGCTGGACGCACTGCGCGCCGCGGCTGCGGGTCTGGCCGCCGACCGGGGGTGGCTCGTACCGCCGCCCGGAAGCTGGAGCCCGGTACGGCTCACACACGGTCCCGGCGGCGGGTGAGAGCAAGGTTTCCCGGAGGTCATCCGGCGGGGACCGGGGCCGAAACGCGCCGTTCCTACGCTCGTCACCACGGACGCGACAGCTGTGGAGGCGTGATGACCAGTACGACCGCACCGCGCAAGGGGGGCCGCTGGATCGAGCGGTGGGAACCCGAGGACGAGACGTTCTGGAACGAGACGGGGGAGCGGATCGCCCGCCGCAACCTGCTCTACTCCGTGCTCTCCGAGCACATCGGGTTCTCCATCTGGTCACTGTGGTCCGTGATGGTCCTCTTCATGGGTCCGCAGTACGGGATCGACCCGGCCGGGAAGTTCTCCCTGATCGCGACGGCGACCGTCGTGGGCGCGTTCGTGCGGGTGCCGTACACCTTCGCCGTAGCCCGCTTCGGCGGCCGAAACTGGACCGTCGTCAGCGCCCTGTTGCTGCTCGCGCCGACCGTGGCCGCGGTGGTGGTCATGGAGCCCGGGACCTCGTACGGCACCTTCCTGGCCGTGGCCGCCCTGACCGGCGTCGGCGGCGGGAACTTCGCCTCGTCGATGACGAACATCAACGCCTTCTTCCCGCTGCGCAAGAAGGGCTGGGCGCTCGGGCTGAACGCGGGCGGCGGGAACATCGGCGTCCCCGTGGTGCAGCTCGCCGCGCTGCTGGTCATCGCCACCGCCGGGGCCGGGCACCCGCGGCTGTTGCTCTGCGCGTACCTCCCGCTGATCGTGGCCGCGGCGGCGCTCGCGGCGCTGCGGATGGACAACCTGGCGCCCGTGCGCAACGACACCGGCGCGGTGCGCGAGGCGGTCCGTGAACCGCACACCTGGATCATGGCCTTCCTCTACATCGGCACCTTCGGGTCCTTCATCGGCTACAGCTTCGCCTTCGGACTCGTACTCCAGACGCAGTTCGGCCGGACCCCGCTCCAGGCGGCCTCGCTGACCTTCATCGGACCGCTGCTCGGCTCCCTGATCAGGCCGGTGGGCGGCGCGCTGGCGGACCGGTTCGGCGGGGCGCGGATCACCCTCGCCACCTTCGTGGCGATGGCCGCCGCGACCGGGGTCGTCGTCCTGGCCTCGGTACGGGAGTCGCTGCCGGTGTTCCTGGTCGGGTTCGTGGCCCTGTTCGTGCTGAGCGGGCTGGGCAACGGGTCGACGTACAAGATGATCCCCGGGATCTTCCAGGCCAAGGCGCTTGCCCGCGGCATGAGCGGCGAGGGCGCGGCCGCGTACGGGCGGCGGCTGTCCGGGGCCTCGATGGGGCTGATCGGCGCGGTCGGCGCGCTCGGGGGCCTCGGCATCAACCTGGTCTTCCGGGGGGCGTTCCTGAACTCCGGGTCGGGGACGGCCGCCTTCGTGACCTTCCTCGGTTTCTACGCGGTGTGCTGCGCCGTGACGTGGGCGGTATACCTTCGCCGGCCGGCCGCGGTGATCGCCCCGGGCGCCGAGGTCGCGGCGAAGCCGCAGCTCACGTCGGTGTAATGGCCGTTAACGGGGGCGAAATGCGGGGGAACCGAGCCTGACACGCCGACTTGGCAGGCTCGGTTCCAGCCACGCGACACCGACCCACTGGGCAAGGCAGGTCAGCATGAACGACGACACGCACACCGGGCCGCTCGCAGGTTTCACCGTCGGGGTCACCGCCGCCCGCCGGGCGGACGAACTGATCGCCCTGCTGCGCCGGCGCGGAGCCGCCGTGCTGCACGCGCCCGCGCTGCGGATCGTGCCGCTCGCCGACGACAGTGAACTGCTCGCCGCCACCAAGGAGCTGATCAGCTGCGCTCCGGACGCGGTGGTCGCCACCACCGCCATCGGGTTCCGCGGATGGATCGAGGCCGCCGACGGCTGGGGGATCGGTGAGGAGTTGCTGGCGCGGCTGCGCACCACCGAACTGCTGGCGCGCGGACCGAAGGTGAAGGGCGCCATCCGGGCCGCCGGACTCGTGGAGACCTGGTCGCCGGACTCGGAATCGCTCGCCGAGGTCCTGGAACGGCTGCTGTCGGCCGGGGTGGCCGGGCGGCGGATCGCGCTCCAGCTGCACGGGGAGCCGCTGCCCGGATTCGTGGAGGCGCTGCGGGCCGGCGGGGCCGAGGTGGTGGTGGTCCCCGTGTACCGGTGGATGGCACCGGAGGACCTCGCGCCGCTGGACCGGCTCCTGGACGCGGTGGTCGGCGGCGGGGTGGACGCGGTCAGCTTCACCTCGGCCCCGGCGGCGGCCTCGCTGCTGTCCCGGGCCGAGGAGCGGGGCGTACAGGAGGCAGTGCTGGCGGCTCTGCGGGGCGGGGTGGTGTCGGCGTGCGTGGGACCGGTGACCGCGGTGCCGTTGCAGGCGCACGGGGTGGAGACCGTGCAGCCGGAGCGCTTCCGGCTGGGCCCGCTGGTGCAGCTGCTCTGCCGGGAGCTGCCGGGCCGGGCACGGGTGCTGCCGGTGGCCGGGCACCGGCTGGAGATCCGCGGGCACGCGGTCCTGGTGGACGCGGAACTGCGGCCCGTGCCGCCGGCCGGGATGGCCCTGCTGCGGGCGCTGGCCCGGCGGCCGGGATGGGTCGTGGCCCGCGGTGAGCTGCTGCGGGCCCTTCCGGGGGCGGGGCGCGACGAGCACGCCGTGGAGACGGCGATGGCCCGGCTGAGGGCGGCGCTCGGGGAGCCGAAGATGATCCAGACCGTGGTCAAGCGGGGGTACCGGCTGTCGCTGGACGCGGGCGGGGAGGCCAAGTACGGGGACGCTCCCGCGGGGTGACCGGCGGGCGTGGCCCGGGTTAGCGTGCCCGAATGATCATTGACGGGGTGGAGATGAGGGGCCTCGGGCTCGGCGACGCCGCCGGGCTGGCCGAGGCGTTCGCGCGGAACCGTGCGTACATGACGCCCTTCGAGCCGGTCCGGCCGGAGGACTTCTACACCGAGAAGGGGCAGCGCGCCCGGATCGAGGGAATGCTCGCCGAGCGCGACGCGGGGCGGATGGTCCCGTACGTGCTGGCCGACGCGGCCACGGGTGCGCCGGTCGGCGCGATCAACCTGGGCTCGATCGCGCTCGGGCCGCTGTGCAGCGGAGGCGTCGGCTACTGGGTGGACCGGGCCTGGCACGGCAAGGGCGTGGCCACGGCGGCCCTGGAAGAGGTGTGCCGGGCCGCCCGCGACGACCTGGGCCTGCACCGGGTGGAGGCCGGGACCCTGCTCGACAACGTGGCCTCGCAGCGGGTGCTGGCGAAGGCGGGCTTCGAGCCGTACGGCGTCGCGCCGCGGTACCTCCACATCAACGGTGCCTGGCGGGACCACCGCCTCTTCCAGCGACTGCTGCACGACGACCCCCCGGGCCGCTAGCCGTCAGGTGGGTGCGGAGCCGTCGCCGGGGGCTCCGCCCCCGGACGGAGTCTGGGGAGTGTCCGGGGCGGAGCCCCAGGTCTTTGAGCCTCACCGGCGACGAGGGTCCGGGGGAGCCCGGGGAGCGGCGAAGGGCGGGGCGGGGAAGGCTCCGCGAGGCGGAGGCCGCACCCGCACGGGGGGTTCCGCTGCGCGGCGGCGAGGGGCACTCTGGTGGGGCGCCCCCAAGACGCGAGGCGGTGACGGGCATGCGGTTCGACGCCGGGCGGGTCTGCCTGGACCTGGTGGCCGAGGAGATCCGGGACGGCGACGAGCTGCGGCAGTGGCTCGCCGGGGCCGGGCTGGTGCCCGACCGGACGCCGCTCACCAGGGTCGGCCCCGACTGGGCCGCCGCCTTCCGGGACCTGCGCGCCGATGTGGAGAGCCTCGTACGCGCGGAGCTGGACGCCACCGGCCCCGACGAACAGGCACTCGCCCGGGTCAACGCGCTGGCCGCCGGACCACCCCCGGGCCTGTGTGCCGTAAGGGACCAGGAGGGCCACCTCGTACGGGAGCTGTGCGGCGGCGTGGAGTGCGGCGCGCTGCTCGCGGCCGTCGCCCGCGACGCCGTCGAGCTGCTGACCGACCCCGGAGACCTGGCACTGCTGCGGGCCTGTGAGGGCGACGGCTGCACCCGGGTCTACCTGGACACTTCCCGCGGGCACCGGCGCCGCTGGTGCTCCAGCGAGCTGTGCGGCAACCGGGAGCGCGTCGCCCGGCACCGCCGCCGGGCCCTGGCCGCGGGGCCGGTGTAGGCACCGCCCCGCCGGTTCCGGAACGGGCGTGCGGACAGGGTGCCGATTCGCGTACGGTTGACGGTCGCCCATGCACGTCAGAAGGGGGCCTTGGTGGCCGCGCAGAATGCCGCTGTCGACAGCACGGCGGATTCCGTCCGCGATCGGGAGATCGCGGTCGAGCAGACGCATCTCGACCAGGTGTACAGACGCCTCGAGGAGAAGATCCACGAGGCCGAGTTCCTGATGAACGACGCCGCCAAACGCGGGCAGGTGGGCACCCCCGGGGCCCTCGCCGAGCGAGACGCGCAGGTCTTCCGGGCAGGCATCCACCTGAACCGGCTCAACAACGAGTTCGAGGACTTCCTCTTCGGCCGCATCGACCTGGTGCTGGGCAAGGACGGGGAGAAGGGGCCGGACGGCGCCTACACGTCGGTCGAGCCGGCCGACGACGCGATCCGCGAAGACCTCACGGCCGACATCGCCGAGACGCTGCACATCGGCCGCATCGGAGTCCTGGACTCCGACTACGCGCCGCTGGTCATCGACTGGCGCGCGCCGGCCGCCGCGCCGTTCTACCGCTCCACGCCCAAGGAACCCGGCCGCGTCGTGCGCCGCCGCGTCATCCGCTCCAAGGGCCGCAAGGTGCTCGGCGTCGAGGACGACCTGATGCGCCCCGAGGTCACCGCCTTCCTCGACGGCCAGGAGCTCCCCGCCCTCGGCGACGGCGCCCTCATGGCCGCGCTCGGGCGGGCCCGTACGCACTCCATGCGGGACATCGTCTCCTCCATCCAGGCCGAGCAGGACCTGGTGATCCGGGCGCCCGCCGCCTCGGTCGCCGAGGTCGCGGGCGGGCCCGGCACCGGCAAGACCGCCGTCGCCCTCCACCGCGCCGCCTACCTGCTCTACCAGGACCGGCGCCGCTACTCCGGCGGCATCCTGATCGTCTCCCCGACCCCGCTGCTCGTCGCTTACACCGAGGGCGTGCTGCCCTCCCTCGGCGAGGAGGGCCAGGTCGCCATCCGCGCGCTCGGCTCGCTGGTCGACGGCGCCGAGGCGACCACGTACGACGACCCGGCCGTGGCCCGGATCAAGGGCTCCTCGCGGATGCTGAAGGTCCTGCGCAAGGCCGTACGGGGCGCACTCGAGCTCGGGAACGCCCCCGACCGGCTCCGGGTCGTGGCCTTCGGCCGCCGCCAGGAGCTGGAGGCCGACGAGCTGAACCGGATCCGGCAGAACGTGCTCAGCGGCACCGCCCCCGTCAACCTGCTGCGCCCGCGGGCCCGCAAGCTGCTGCTCGACGCGCTGTACGCGAAGTCCGGCGGCGCCGGCCGGCACAGCGACCCGGAGCTGGCCGCCGAGCTGCGCTCCGCCTTCGACGAGGACATCTCCACCGAGGACGCCTTCATCGAGTTCCTGAACGCCTGGTGGCCTGAGCTGACCCCGCGCAAGGTGCTCGCCGCGATGGCCGACGAGCGCAAGCTCGGCCGCTGGTCGCGCCGGGACCTGAACCCGCGCGAGACCCGACAGCTGGCCCGGTCGCTGCGCCGGGTCGGCCCCGACGGCAAGGGCGCCCTGTCCGTGCACGACGTGGCGTTGCTGGACGAGCTCCAGCAGCTGCTCGGCGCCCCCGCACGGCCGAAGCGGAGGCGGGAGTTCGACCCGCTGGACCAGCTCAGCGGGCTGGAGGAACTGATGCCGACCCGCGAGGAGACCCAGTGGGAGCGGGCCGAGCGGCTCGCGGCGGAACGCACCGAGTACGCGCACGTCATCGTCGATGAGGCCCAGGACCTGACGCCGATGCAGTGGCGGATGGTGGGCCGCCGGGGCCGGATGGGCACCTGGACGGTGGTCGGCGACCCGGCGCAGTCCTCCTGGACCGACCCGGACGAGGCGGCCGCGGCCCGCGACGAGGCCCTGGGGTCCCGGCCGCGCCGGCGGTTCACCCTGACCGTGAACTACCGCAACCCGGCCGAGGTCGCCGAGGTCGCCTCCCGGGTGCTGCGCCTGGCGATGCCCGGCATGGAACCGCCGTCCGCGGTGCGTTCCACGGGCCTGGAGCCCCGTTTCACGGCCGCGCCGGGCGATCTGGGCACGGCGGTCCGCGAGGAGACCCGCAGGCTGCTGGAGCAGGTCGACGGCACCGTTGGCGTGGTCGTCGCCATGGACCGGCGCGCGGAGGCGGTGGGCTGGCTCGCCGATCTCGGCGAGCGGGCGGTGGCACTGGGCAGCTTGGAGGCCAAGGGCCTGGAGTACGACGCCACAGTGGTCGTCTCCCCGGCGGAGATCGCGGACGAGTCGCCGGCGGGCCTGCGGGTGCTGTACGTGGCGCTGACGCGCGCCACGCAGCAGCTCACGGTGGTCTCGGGCGACCGGGACAAGCCCGACGCGGACGGGGTGCCGGAGCTGCTGCTTCCGTAGGGCGCCCGGGCCGTTCGGCCGTATGGTCCGCGGCCAGGAGCGTGGTGCACGGAACCGGCGGGCGGGAGGGGGACCGTATCCGGCGATCCTTTGTTAGCCTGGTGAAGGCACCGACTCGATCCAAGCCCCCGGGCCCAACCTTCGTCGCTTAGAGCGACCACTTGCCGCGAGGCGAGCATGGCGGGTCGGTGTCATAAACGTAGGTGACAACAGGTCCGCGCCCTCCACTCCGTGGGGGGCGCGGACCTGTTTTGTATGGACCCACCATTCCGACGGCCATGGTTATCTCGTATGGTGGAAGTGTTCTTCCGAAATTTGTAGCTGGTTACCTTGTACCGGCGGGTAGGTGGGACGATCGGACAACAGGTCCTGCCACACCAGCGGTGTGCCGGGCCCTGTGTGTACAGCGAAAACCAGGGACAGAAGAGGAACACGGCCATGGCAACGGCGCCCAGCGTCTCGTATTCGATGACGGTCCGTCTGGAAGTGCCCGCGAGCGGAACCGCGGTCTCCCAGCTCACCACCGCCGTGGAGTCCTCCGGCGGCTCGGTCACCGGCCTCGACGTGACCGCCTCCGGCCACGAGAAGCTCCGGATCGACGTCACCATCGCCGCGACCTCCACCGCGCACGCGGACGAGATCGTCGAGAAGCTGCGCGGGATCGAGGGCGTCAGCCTCGGCAAGGTCTCCGACCGAACCTTCCTCATGCACCTCGGCGGCAAGATCGAGATGGCGTCCAAGCACCCCATCCGCAACCGTGACGACCTGTCGATGATCTACACCCCGGGCGTGGCCCGCGTGTGCATGGCGATCGCCGAGAACCCCGAGGACGCCCGCCGCCTCACCATCAAGCGCAACTCCGTCGCAGTCGTGACGGACGGCTCCGCCGTGCTGGGCCTGGGCAACATCGGCCCGATGGCCGCCCTGCCCGTCATGGAGGGCAAGGCGGCCCTCTTCAAGCGGTTCGCCGGCATCGACGCGTGGCCGATCTGCCTCGACACCCAGGACTCCGACGAGATCGTGGCCATCGTCAAGGCGATCGCCCCGGGCTTCGCCGGCATCAACCTGGAGGACATCTCCGCGCCGCGCTGCTTCGAGATCGAGGCCCGGCTGCGCGAGGCCCTCGACATCCCCGTCTTCCACGACGACCAGCACGGCACCGCGATCGTCGTGCTCGCCGCGCTCACCAACGCACTTCGCGTCGTGGGCAAGGCAGTTGGGGACGTCAAGGTGGTCATGTCGGGCGCCGGCGCGGCCGGTACGGCGATCCTGAAGCTGCTCCTCGCGGCCGGCGTCAAGAACGCCGTCAGCGCCGACATCCACGGCGTGGTGCACGCGGACCGCCCCGACCTCGTCGACGCGGCCCCCGACTCCCCGCTGCGCTGGATCGCCGACAACACCAACCCCGAGGGTTACACGGGCACTCTGAAGGAGGCCGTGGTCGGCGCCGACGTCTTCATCGGCGTCTCGGCCCCGAACGTGCTGTCCGGTGAGGACGTCGCCGCCATGGCGGAGGGCGCGATCGTGTTCGCGCTCGCGAACCCGGACCCCGAGGTGGACCCGGCCGTCGCCCGCCAGACCGCCGCCGTGGTGGCCACGGGCCGCTCCGACTTCCCGAACCAGATCAACAACGTGCTCGTCTTCCCGGGCGTCTTCCGCGGCCTGCTGGACGCCCAGTCGCGGACGGTGAACACGGACATGATGCTGGCCGCCGCGGCCGCCCTGGCGGACGTCGTCGGCGAGGACGAGCTGAACGCGAACTACATCATCCCGTCGGTGTTCAACGACAAGGTCGCGGGTGCGGTCGCGGGCGCCGTCCGCAAGGCCGCCTCGGCGGTCTGACGGCGCCGGAGACCACCGCCGTGAGGGCGCCGCGACGCCGTTGTGCCCGCGCTGTGACCGCCCTCACGGACTCCTGATCCCGGCGCGTCGCGAGATGCGGGCCCGGCGGGCCGCCTCTAGGGTTGCGGGGATGCCCGCGAGGTCCGCGGTCCTCAGCAGAGTCTGAGCGAGGACGTGGACGGAGGGTCACCGCGGCGTGACTGTGGCGCTTTTCGTGTGACCCCGGCGGGTGCCGGATTGGCTTTCCCGCCGCTGGTGGGGGCAGGATGCGTAACCGGGCGAGAGGGTCTGACGTTCAGACCCGGGTCCGGGGACTGTCCGAGGGCCCTGGCAGCATCGGCTTCGATCTCACGCCTCTAAGGCAAGTTGAACACGGGAGTACAACATGAACCGCAGTGAGCTGGTGGCCGCTCTGTCCGAGCGCGCCGAGGTGACCCGCAAGGACGCCGACGCCGTTCTGGCCGCGCTCGCCGAGACCGTTGGCGAGATTGTCGCCAAGGGCGACGAGAAGGTCACCATCCCCGGCTTCCTGACCTTCGAGCGCACCCACCGTGCCGCTCGCACCGCGCGCAACCCGCAGACCGGCGACCCCATCCAGATCCCGGCCGGCTACAGCGTGAAGGTCTCCGCGGGCTCCAAGCTCAAGGAAGCCGCCAAGGGCAAGTAGTCCTGCCCCCGGCGCCGAAGGCCGCACAGGCCTTTGGAACGGTGAGCAGTGCGCGTGCCGGTCGCACAGACAGTCGCGCAGAAGCGTAGAACGCCGAAGGGCGGTCACCCCCGGGTGGGGCGGCCGCCCTTCGGCCTGCCCGGGCCGTTGCGGGCTGTTGCGGCCGTCGTGACCGCCGACGGGTCGTCATGGGCCATACGGGGCCGTACTGGACCGCGTTGGGCCGTACTGGGCCGCGTTGCCGGTACTGGACCGCAGTGGGCCGTACGGGGCCGTACGGGGCCGACATGGGCCGCTGGGGCGCCGTTGTGCGCCCCCCGGAGACCACGGGAAAGCCCCCCGGGGCCCTTGCGGGCCCCGGGGGGCTTTCTGACGGCCGGTCATGCTCAGACGAGGTCGCCGCCCGGCAGTTCGACCTTCGCGCCGAGCTCGACGAGCTTCTCCATGAAGTTCTCGTAGCCGCGGTTGATCAGGTCGATGCCGTGGACCCGCGAGGTGCCCTCGGCCGCCAGCGCCGCGATCAAGTACGAGAACCCGCCGCGCAGGTCGGGGATGACCAGGTCGGCGCCCTGCAGCTTCGTGGGGCCGGAGACGACCGCCGAGTGCAGGAAGTTGCGCTGGCCGAAGCGGCAGGCCGAGCCGCCCAGGCACTCGCGGTACAGCTGGATGTGAGCACCCATCTGGTTGAGCGCCGAGGTGAAGCCGAGCCGGGACTCGTAGACCGTCTCGTGCACGATCGAGAGACCGGAGGCCTGCGTGAGGGCCACGACGAGCGGCTGCTGCCAGTCGGTCTGGAAGCCGGGGTGCACGTCCGTCTCCAGCGCGATGGCCTTGAGCGGGCCGCCGGGGTGCCAGAAGCGGATGCCCTCGTCGTCGATCTCGAACGCCCCGCCGACCCGGCGGAAGGTGTTCAGGAAGGTCATCATCGAGCGCTGCTGGGCGCCGCGCACGTAGATGTTGCCGCCGGTCGCCAGGGCCGCGGAAGCCCACGAGGCGGCCTCCAGACGGTCCGGGAGCGCCTTGTGGTTGTAGCCGCCGAGGCGGTCGACACCCGTGATGCGGATCGTCCGGTCGGTGTCGACGGAGATGATCGCGCCCATCTTCTGCAGGACGCAGATGAGGTCCTCGATCTCCGGCTCCACCGCGGCGTTGCTGAGCTCGGTGACGCCTTCGGCCAGGACGGCCGTCAGCAGCACCTGCTCGGTCGAGCCGACCGACGGGTACGGGAGGCGGATCTTGCAGCCGCGGAGGCGCTGCGGGGCCTCCAGGTACTGGCCGCCCTCGCGCTTCTCGATGGTCGCGCCGAACTGGCGGAGCACGTCGAAGTGGAAGTCGATCGGCCGGCCGCCGATGTCGCAGCCGCCCAGGCCCGGGATGAAGGCGTGGCCGAGGCGGTGCAGCAGCGGGCCGCAGAACAGGATCGGGATGCGCGACGAGCCCGCGTGGGCGTCGATGTCGGCGACGTTCGCGCTCTCGACGTGGGTCGGGTCGAGCACCAGCTCGCCCGGCTCCTCGCCGGGACGGACCGTCACCCCGTGCAGCTGGAGCAGCCCGCGCACGACGCGCACGTCACGGATGTCGGGAACGTTGCGCAGCCGGCTGGGTTCGCTGCCGAGCAGCGCGGCGACCATGGCCTTGGGCACGAGGTTCTTCGCACCGCGGACTCGGATCTCGCCCTCAAGCGGGGTGCCGCCGTGGACAAGCAGTACATCGTCACTGATGCCGGTCATGAATCTCGCGTTCCGGAGTGGGGTGGGCAGGGGGCCAGAGAAAAGAGTAAGGGCCACCACCCCTTTGTTCGTATGGCTGACGCGGCCGTAGGACTGTCATGAATTCGGCACAACACCCTCCGTATCCACCTCATGGCGGAGTGTCGCATTCCGTTCACTTGGCCCGCGCGCCCTCCCTCCTGCTGCCGTGCGCCCTGAGCTGCGCGAGACCGAATCCCGTCGCCCGCTCCCCGCGGGAGGCGAATGTGGGGGATCATGGCGGCATGACCGAGGTGTCCTCCCTCACAGGGCGGCTGCTCGTGGCCACCCCCGCCCTCGCGGACCCGAACTTCGACCGCGCGGTGGTGCTGCTGCTCGACCACGACGAGCAGGGCTCGCTCGGCGTTGTCCTCAACCGGCCGACCCCGGTGGGCGTCGGCGACGTCCTGCTGCCCTGGGCGGCCCTGGCGGGCGACCCGGGCGTGGTCTTCCAGGGCGGCCCCGTCGCACTGGACTCGGCCCTGGGGGTGGCGGTCATCCCGGGTGAGGAGGGCCCCCTCGGCTGGCGCCGGGTGCACGGGGCGATCGGCCTGGTCGACCTGGAGGCGCCGCCGGAGCTGCTGGCCGCGGCGCTGGGCAGCCTGCGGATCTTCGCCGGCTACTCGGGCTGGGGTCCCGGCCAACTGGAGGACGAGCTGGGCGACGGCGCCTGGTACGTGGTGGAGTCGGAGCCCGGCGACGTGTCCTTCCCGGACCCCGAGCGGCTCTGGCGGGCGGTGCTGCGCCGCCAGCGCAGCGACCTCGCGATGGTCGCCACCTATCCGGACGACCCGTCGCTGAACTGACGCGCACGGGGATCGGTACCCTGGTGGCATGAGCACTCTTGAGCCCGAGCGCGGGACTGGCACGGGGACCCTCGTAGAGCCGACGCCGCAGGTGTCGCACGGTGACGGCGACCACGAGCGCTTCGCCCACTACGTCCAGAAGGACAAGATCATGGCGAGCGCCCTCGACGGGACCCCCGTCGTCGCGCTCTGCGGCAAGGTCTGGGTACCGGGCCGGGACCCGAAGAAGTACCCGGTCTGCCCCATGTGCAAGGAGATCTACGAGTCCATGGGCCCCGGCGGGGACAAGGACAAGGGCGGCAAGGACAAGTAGTCCGGCTCCACCCGCGCAGGACCGAAGGCCCCCTGGGTACGCATCGGCGTACCCAGGGGGCCTTCGGCGTACTAGGGTCGGCGTGACGAGCACCCTGCGGAACGGGCGTTGCGCAGGGCGCAACAGGCTGCTGCGAAGGGCTGACGCATGGACCTGATTCCCGCACCCCGGCTCGCCGTCTTCCACCAGGACGGGCTCCGCTTCGAGTTCGGACCCGAGCCGACGCTCGCCGCCGGGCCGGGCGGCGAGGGCGTCGCACGCTGGCTGCGCCGCGAGCTCGGCGCGGCCACCGGCTGGAGCCTGCCGGCCGCCCGGCCCGGCGCGGCCGCGGACATCCGCCTGCGCGTCGACGCGGAGCGGGGGCGGGGAAACGGGACGGGGACGGACGCGGGGGCGGGCGGGGGCACGGGGGCGGGCGCGGGGCCCGAGTCGTACGGGATCACCGTCGGCGCCGCGGGGGTCGAGCTGGCCGGCGCGAGCGGGGCCGGGCTGTTCTGGGCCGCCCAGACACTGCGTCAGCTGCTCGGGCCCGACGCCTGCCGCAAGGCCCCGCTGCCCGGGCGCGCGTGGTCCCTGCCGTACGCCGCGATCGAGGACGGTCCCCGGTTCGGGTGGCGCGGGATGATGCTCGACGTGGCCCGGCACTTCACGCCCAAGGACGGGGTGCTGCGGTACATCGACCTGCTCGCCGCACACAAGCTGAACGTGCTGCACCTGCACCTGACCGACGACCAGGGCTGGCGGGTCGAGATCAAGCGCTATCCGCGGCTGACCGGCGTCGGCGCGTGGCGGGCCCGCAGCCGGTGGGGCCACCGGGCCTCCCCGCTGTGGAACGAGACCCCCCACGGCGGCTACTACACCCAGGACAACATCCGCGAGATCGTCGCGTACGCCGCCGAGCGGCACGTCCGGCTGGTCCCGGAGATCGACGTACCGGGGCACTCGCAGGCCGCGATCGCCGCGTACCCCGAGCTGGGGAACACGGACGTGGTCGACACCGGGGCGCTGGAGGTGTGGGACGACTGGGGGATCAGCGAGAACGTGCTCGCGCCGACCGAGGCCGTGCTGCGGTTCTACGAGGGGGTCTTCGAGGAGCTGCTGGAGCTGTTCCCCGCCGAGGTCTCGCCCTTCGTCCACGTGGGCGGCGACGAATGCCCCAAGGCGCAGTGGAAGGCCTCCGCGGCGGCGCAGGAGCGGATCCGCGAGCTGGGCGTGGACGGGGAGGACGGGCTGCAGTCCTGGTTCATCCGGCATTTCGACGCCTGGCTCGCCGAGCGCGGGCGGCGGCTGATCGGGTGGGACGAGATCCTGGAGGGCGGGCTCGCACCCGGGGCGGCCGTCTCCTCGTGGCGGGGGTACGGGGGCGGCATCGCCGCCGCCGAGGCCGCGCACGACGTCGTGATGTGCCCGGAGCAGCACGTCTACCTGGACTACCGGCAGGCGGGCGGCGCCGAGGAGCCGATGCCCATCGCGTACGTGCGCACGCTGGAGGACGTGTACCGGTTCGAGCCGGTTCCGCCGAAGTTGTCGGAGGCGGCGGCCGCCCACGTGCTCGGCGCGCAGGCCAACGTATGGACCGAGGTGATGGAGGACCAGGGCCGCGTCGACTACCAGGTGTTCCCGCGGCTGGCGGCCTTCGCGGAGGTGGTGTGGTCGCCGCTGGCGGAGCCGCAGGAGCGGGACTTCGCCCGGTTCGAGGACCGGATGGCGGCGGCCCACTACGCGCGGCTGGACGCGCTGGGGGTCGGTTACCGGCCGCCGGCCGGCCCGCTGCCGTGGCAGCGGCGTCCGGGGGTGCTCGGGCGGCCGAAGGAGGGAGCACCCCCGAACGTGTGACAACGGGATCGGGAACTCTGGCTGGATTTCTGCCGATACGGGGAAAACCGGGCAGTTGGGGGCGGTGGCCCGGACCCTGCCCGGGGGAGGGAATCCGACAGCGGGGCGGCCCTGGGGCAAGCGGCCGACCCTCGCGCCGGGCGGCCGGGAAGATGTGCCAGAGTTGCCACGTCCCGGCGGTGAGCACGTACCGTACGGCGGACAGGCGTGAGCGCCGTGACCGGGACATCGGGAAGGGGCAGCTGGGTTGACCACGCACGCACCGCATTCAGTTCAGGGGCCGCCGGCGGCGCAGTCCGTGACGTTGCCGGTCTCGCTCGACGAGGCCGTGGCGGCGCTCACCGCCATGCCCGCCGCCGTGCCCGTGGCGGGCGGCACCGACCTCATGGCCGCGGTCAACTCCGGACTGCTGCGGCCCGCCGCGCTGGTGGGCCTGGGGCGCATCAACGAGATCCGGGGCTGGCAGTACCAGGACGGTCACGCGCTGCTCGGCGCCGGTCTGACCCACGCGCGGATGGGGCGGCCGGATTTCGCCGCTCTGATCCCCGCGCTGGCGGCCGCCGCGCGCGCCGCCGGACCCCCGCAGATCCGCAATGCGGGCACCCTCGGCGGGAACATCGCCACCGCCGCGCCCACCGGTGACGCCCTGCCCGTGCTGGCCGCGCTGGAGGCCGTACTCGTCATCGTCGGTCCGGGCGGATCGCGCGAGATCCCCGTGTCCCACCTGCTGGCCGGCCGCGAGATGCTGAGCCCGGGCGAGCTGATCGGCTTCGTCCGCGTGCCGCTGCTGCACGCGCCCCAGGTGTTCCTCAAGGCCACCGGGCGAACCGGCCCGGGGCGCGCGGTGGCGTCCGTGGGGCTCGTACTGGACCCCGCGCGCCGGGGCGTGCGCTGCGCGATCGGCGCGGTGGCCCCGATGCCGCTTCGGCCGCTGGAGGCCGAACAGTGGGTGGCCTCGTTGATCGACTGGGACGGGGAGCGGAGCCTGGCTCCCGAAGCCCTGGAGGCCTTCGGCGAGTACGTCGCGGCCGCGTGCGTGCCCGACCAGGGCGAACCGGTGGCCGCCGGTGTACTGCATCTGCGGCGGACGGTGGCCGTGCTGGCACGCAGGGCCCTCGGGAGGGCACTGACCTCATGAGCGAGAACGAGAACGAGAACGTGACCCAGGGGAACGGTACGGCGGGCTGGGGCTGGGAACCTGTCCCGCAGGGCGGCGAGTACGACTCCGACGCGACGGCGTTCGTCAAGCTGCCGCAGGACATGCTGGACGCACTCGGCACCGGCGAGCCGCTGGCCGCGCCCGGGCACGGGTACGTGCCGCCGCCGATGATCGTGCCGCTCGGCTCGGCCAGTACCGATCCGGCGGCCACGGGTACGTGGACGATTCCCGTGCAGTGGCCGGAGGCGGGGTCCCAGGTCCCGGCGGACTCGGCTTCCGCGCCCGCCCAGGCTCCCGCCCCGGCGCCGGTCGGCGGGCCGATCCCGGCCTCGATCCCGATCCCGGCATCGGTGGCCGCGGCGTTCGCCGAGGCGGAGCCGGAGCCCGATCCGGGGGCGACGGCCGAGTGGCGGTTCACGGACGAGGCTTCGGCGACCGGGCAGTGGGCCGTGCCGGAACCCGCCGAACAGCCCGCCGACTTCCGGCAGAGCTCGCTGGACGCCGACTGGAGCCAGGCCCCGGCGACGCTGCCGGGCGGGGCCCCGGCACCCTGGGCGAACCACCCCGATTTCGCGGCGCAGCAGCAGGCTCAGGGGACCCTGCCGGGTACGGACGAGGCGGTCGCGGCATCGGCGGCCGCTGCCACGGCGGCGGCCGCCGGGCGGCTGCTCGGCGGCCCCGGGGTCGGCACCCCGCCGCGCGGGCCGCGCGTGCTGGGCGGCCCCGGTGTGGGCACCCCGCTCCCGGAGGCGGGCGAGCCGGTGCACCCGGCCCCGCACGACATCGAGGCCGCGCACGGCGCGGCGGCGATGCCGGTCGAGGGGGAGCGGCCGCACCCGGTGGCCGAGGCGGCGGAGCGGCCGGCGGCGGCCGGCGGCCTGGATCTCTTCGGGGGAGTGAGGGTCGAGGCGGCGGCGGAATCCGCGCCTTCCGAGCCCGCGCCGTCCGAGCCTGCTGTGTCCGCTGTGTCTGCTGTGCCCGCGGAAGCTGAGAGTGACGGGCGCGGCTTCGAGGCGTTCGGGCATGCGCCGGAGGCGGCTCGCGAGCCTGGGCCCGAGGCGGAGCCCGAGGTGGAGGCCGAGCCCGAGGCGGAGCCCGCAGTGGCGGGATCGGCCGACGCGGAGTCGGCAGACGCGGACGGGCACGGCTTCGCCGGAGCCGCCCCTGCCCCGGCCGGGATCCCGACCGGGCCCACGCCGACCGGCGACACCGCCGACATCGCTGTGGCACCGCCGGCCGAGGACACCGCCGAAGGTTTCCCGACCGAGGTGCCGGCGTACGGAGAACAAACGGCGGCAGCCGGGGCCGTCGCCCATCACGAGCACCCGCAGGCTTCCTACGTCCTGCGCGTCAACGGCGCCGACCGGCCCGTCACCGGCGCCTGGATCGGCGAATCGCTGCTCTACGTGCTACGCGAGCGCCTCGGTCTCGCCGGCGCCAAGGACGGCTGCTCGCAGGGCGAATGCGGCGCCTGCGCGGTGCAGGTCGACGGCCGGCTCGTCGCCTCCTGCCTGGTGCCGGCCGCGACGGCCGCCGGGAGCGAGGTCCGTACCGTCGAGGGTCTCGCGACGAACGGGGAACTCTCCGACGTGCAGCAGGCGTTGTGCAGGTCGGGTGCGGTGCAGTGCGGATTCTGCGTGCCCGGCATGGCCATGACCATCCACGACCTGCTGGAGGGCAATCACGCCCCCAGCGAGCTGGAGACCCGTCAGGCGCTGTGCGGCAACCTGTGCCGCTGCTCCGGCTACGCGGGGGTCATCGACGCCGTGCGCGAGGTCGTGGCCGAGCGCGAGGCGACGGCTGCGGGGACGGCGGCGTCGGCTTCGGCGTCGGCGTCGGCGGCCGAGTTCGCCGGTCAGGCTCCGGCTCAGGGTCCTACTGAGCCGCGCATTCCGCATCAGGCACCGCCCGGCGAGGGCGGCATCCACCACGGAGGCACGGCGTGAGCGCGCAGGACGCGGCGACGGCCACGACGACGACCATGAACGCCACGGTGACGGCCTCCGCCGCCCCCGAGGTCCCGGACCAGCAGGTACCACGCGGAATCGGAGCCTCCGTCCCGGCCGCCGACACCCGGGCCAAGACCGAGGGCACCTTCCCCTACGCCGCCGACCTGTGGGCCGAGGGCCTCCTGTGGGCCGCCGTGCTGCGCTCCCCGCACGCCCACGCCCGGATCCTCTCCATCGACACCTCGGCCGCCGCCGAGATGCCCGGCGTTCGCGCCGTCGTCACCCACGCCGACGTCCCCGGCGCCACCACCCACGGCCGCCGCATCGCCGACCGGCCGGTCTTCGCGCACGACGTCGTACGCCACCACGGCGAGCCCATCGCCGCCGTCGCCGCCGACCACCCGGACACGGCGCGGCTCGCCGCGGCCGCCATCGCCGTCGAGTACGAGCTCCTGGACCCGGTCACCGACCCCGAGCAGTCCTTCGGCGCTCCCGCCCTGCACCCCGACGGCAACCTGATCCGGCACATCCCGCTGCGCTACGGCGACCCGGAGGCGACCGGCGAGGTCGTCGTCGAGGGCCTGTACAGGATCGGCCGCCAGGACCCCGCACCCATCGGCGCCGAGGCCGGACTGGCCGTGCCGCGCCCCGACGGCGGCGTGGAGCTGTACACCGCCTCCACCGACCCGCACACCGACCGCGACCTGGCGGCGGCCTGCTTCGGCCTCGAACCGGACCGCGTGCGTGTCGTGGTCACCGGAGTCCCGGGCGCGACGGCGGACCGCGAGGACGCGGCCTTCCAGCTCCCGCTCGGTCTCCTCGCCCTGCGCACGGGCTGCCCGGTCAAGCTGGCCGCCACCCGCGAGGAGTCCTTCCTCGGCCACACCCACCGCCACCCGACCCTGCTGCGCTACCGCCACCACGCGGACGCGGAGGGCCGGCTGGTCAAGGTCGAGGCCCAGATCCTGATGGACGCGGGCGCGTACGCGGACTCGTCCTCGGAGTCGCTCGCCGCGGCCGTGGCGTTCGCCTGCGGCCCGTACGTCGTCCCGCACGCCTTCGTCGAGGGCTGGGCGGTCCGTACGAACAACCCGCCGTCGGGCCACGTACGGGGCGAGGGCGCCATGCAGGTGTGCGCGGCGTACGAGGGCCAGATGGACAAACTGGCCGCCGCCCTCGGCATCGACGGCGCGGAACTCCGCATGCGCAACGTCCTCGCGACGGGTGACCTGCTCCCGACGGGCCAGACGGTGACGTGCCCCGCCCCGGTGGCGGAACTCCTGCGCGCGGTACGCGATTACGAGCTCCCCCCGCTCCCGAAGGACACACCGGAGGAGGAGTGGCTGCTGCCGGGCGGCCCGGAGGGCGCCGGCGAGCCGGGCGCGGTGCGGCGCGGGGTCGGCTACGGCGTCGGCATGGTGCACATGCTGGGTGCGGAGGGCACGGACGAGGTCGCGACGGCCACCGTGAAGGTGGTCAACGGCGTGGCGACGGTCATCTGCGCGGCGGTCGACACCGGCCAGGGCTTCGCCACGCTGGCCCGTCAGATCGTCCAGGAGGTCCTGGGCGTCGACGAGGTGACGACCGCTCCGGTCGACACCGACCAGCCGCCGGCGGGCCCGTCGGCTCACGGCCGCCACACGTGGGTGTCGGGCGGCGCGGTGGAGCGCGCGGCGAAGATGGTCCGCACCCAACTCCTCCAGCCGATGGCGCACAAGCTCGGCATGTCCACCGAACTGCTGCAGATCGCGGATGGCCGGATCACGTCGTACGACGGCGCGTTCTCCACCACGGTGACGGAGGCGATGGAGGGCAAGGAACTCTGGGCGACGGCCCAGTGCCGCCCCCACCCGACGGAACCCCTGGACGCGGACGGCCAGGGCGACGCCTTCGTGGGCCTCGCGTTCTGCGCGATCCGCGCGGTGGTGGACGTGGACATCGAGCTGGGCTCGGTGCGCGTGGTCGAACTGGCCGTGGCCCAGGACGTGGGCCGCGTCCTCAACCCCCGCCAGCTGGCGGCCCGTATCGAAGCGGGCGTCACGCAGGGCGTGGGCGCGGCCCTGACGGAGAACCTCCGCACGGTCTCCGGCCTGGTCCGCCACCCCGACCTGACGGGCTACGCCCTGCCGACTTCGCTGGACGCCCCGGCGGTGCGCATCGTCAAACTGGTCGAGGAGCGCGACGTGGTGGCCCCCTTCGGCGCGAAGGCGGCGAGCGCGATCCCTGTGGTGACGGCACCCGCGGCAGTAGCGTCGGCGGTACGGTCGGCCACGGGCCGCCCGGTGAACAGGCTCCCGATCCGGCCATCGGCGGCGGTCGTGACGTCCAACTAGTGACCGTGTGACCCGCATTGCACGTGCAACCCCGGACTTGGGGCTGTCGGTGCCGGTCGCTAGAGTGATCGACGAGAGTGTGCACGCGCGCGTGAGAACGGGTGCGAACGGGGACGGGGAGCGGCGGTAACTCACGCCGCAACCACGGGGAGACGGGGAGTCGGGGAGGCCATCGTGGCAGCGGAGAACGGTTCAAGCCTGTTCGGAGCAGGCCCTACGACGGGTTTGGCGGACGCGATCAGGGCGCAGGCCGACGCGCAGGCGAAGGCTGCGGCGCTTGCGATCGAGCATGATTCCCTGAAGGAATACAAGGGCATGGTGGATGTCCTGCTCGAAGAGCTGAGCGGCTCCGACGCGGACCACAAGAAGCTCGCCCACGGCACCCTGCGCGAAGGCTCGTTGGGCAAGGGTTTCCCGGAGGCCGACGCCCTCTACAAGTCGTACACGACGGTCATCACGGAGCTGGAGAAGCTCTCGAAGGGCTTGGCGGGGCAGATCGAGGCCCTGGGCATCGCCGTTCTGTCGGCGGGCAAGGGCATCGCGGAGGTCGACGAGGAGACGAAGCGCCGCATGGCTGCTATCGCCAAGGAGGCGAAGGAACACTACGTTCCGGACCGCGATCCCTACCTGGAGGAGCGCAAGAACGCCCACGGAACGGGCGGTACGGTCTGATGGCAACGGATTTCGAGGGATACACACACCAGCAGCTGAAGGCGATGATCGCCTCGCTGGACCCTGAGACGGCGAAGACCAGGGCCGCGCAGCTCAAGAAGGCCTCCGACGACATCGCGAAGATCGCGGAGAAGCTCAAAAACCACCGTGTAAAGGGCTGGGAGGGCGAAGCAGCCGTCGCCTTCCAGGAGTGGGTTGGCCGGGCAGGGAACGCGACGCTGCGACTGAGCGAGTACAGCGCCGAGGGCTCCAAGTGGATGACCGACGCCGTCCAGAAGATGGTCGAGGCGTCGAAGATGCCCGCCTACGACACGGGCGCCGCCGCAAACCTGGAGGCGGCTCGCAAGTACCACAACGACCCGGACTCGCAGCAGATGGGCCAGCAGGCGCACTCGAAGCTGAATGCGGATCACACCGAGGCCGTGAAGCTGATGAAGGCCCTGGCCGAGTCGTACGAGCAGTCCTCGACGCAGATGAACAAGGCTCAGATCCCGACGTTTCCGCCGCCGCCGCAGCGGTTCGTGCCGTCGGACTACTACGGCGGAGTGGACATGGCCCGCCCGGGCGGCAGTTCCGGTCAGGGGAACTACTCGGGAAGCTCGTCGCACGCACCGTCGGCACCCGTCGGCAGTGGCTCTGCGAACGAACCGGGTTGGGTTTCCGGACACCCGCCGCAGCTGGACAACACCGTCCCGACGGTGTCGGTGCCGCCCTTGCCGGTGACTCCGGACGGCGACGTGGACGTGGACCTGGACACGGTCACCACGCTTCCGAACCCGACCCTGCCCCCGACGACTACGCCTGGCGGCCCGCTGCCCACAGGCCCCAGCGGCCCCAATCCCGTCAACCTTGTCCCGCCTGTACCTCTGCCGCCGATCGGCGGGATGAAGACGATCCCCGGCATCGGCCCCCTCGGGTTGCCTCCCGGCGGCCCGGTCCCGGGCACGAGCGGTCCCCTCGGCAAGCTCGGTATGCCAGGCATGCCGTCCCCGCGTGACACCGGCATCATGGGCGGCCGGCCGGTGACGTCCACCGGCCCCAGCGCGGGCATCCCGCGCGGCACGGTCATCGGTACCGAAGGCGCGCAGGCCGGCCGCGGCATGATGGGCGGCGGCATGGGCCACGGTGCCGGTGGCTCCCATGGCTCCCATGGCGCCCAGGGTGGTTCCCCGGTGGGCCGTCGGCTGGCCTCGGAGCCGGGAGGTATCGTCGGCGGTCGTCAGCCTGCGACGGGCGGCCGCTCGACGCCGTTCACCCAGGGTGGCTCGGGCCTCGTGCGGAACAACGCCGGTGGCGTCGGCGCGGGTGCGCGTACTCCTGGCAGTCGACGCGATGACCAAGCGGGCGAGCGTCCCGATTACCTGGCCGAGGACGAAGAGACCTGGCAGGGCAACCGTCGTGTTGTTCCGCCGGTGATCGACTGAGCAGAACGGACATTGCACGGGATGCGCATGCGTAAGGCGACTTCGGCCCTGATGGGTCTCTTGCTGGCCGGGGTCGCCGCGACCCCGGCCCACGCAGAGACCATTCGATCGCAGCAGTGGCATCTCGACGCCATGAAGGCGGACGACATCTGGAAGACCAGCACGGGCAAGGGCGTCACCGTTGCGGTGATCGACACCGGAGTCAACCAGATCCCGGAACTCGAAGGACAGGTCCTCCCCGGCAAAGCCTTCCCTGTCGGTGATGCCGAGGGAGGCCGGGATAACGACTACTTCGGCCACGGTACCGGCATGGCTGCAATGATCGCCGGAACCGGAAAGCACCCGAGTGGTGATGGCGCTTTCGGACTTGCGCCCGGCGCAAAGATCCTCCCGATCCGCGTGCCAGACATGCTGGAGGATGACACGACCCCGGCTTGGGTTGCAGCCATCCGCTACGCGGCAGACTCAGATGCCAAGATCATCAATATTTCTCAAGGTAGGTCCGGTAAGCCCGAGGCTGATCGAGAGCGGGCAGCCGCAGTGAAGTATGCGCTCTCGAAGGGCAAACTGATCTTCGCCGCTGCAGGTAACTCCGGGGACTCGACCAACGAGATCAACTACCCTGCTGCGACGCCCGGAGTGGTTGGCGTGGGCGCGGTGGACGTCAATGGTAATCCGACCAAGGAGTCGCAGCACGGCTCGCAGATCGACCTGTCGGCGCCGGGCATCGACATCGTTACTGCATGCAAGGGCAAGACGGGGCTGTGTAAGACCCACGGCACCAGTGACGCCTCCGCCCTCGCCTCCGCCTCCGCCGCCCTGCTCTGGTCCGCGCACCCCGACTGGACCAACAACCAAGTACTCCGCGTCCTCCTGAACACCGCCGGCAAGCCCACCGACGGCTCGCAGCGCAACGACTACGTCGGCTACGGCGTCGTCCGCCCCCGTATCGCGGTCCCCACCCCCGGCGACCCCGGCCCGGCCGACGTCTACCCGTTGCCCGACCTGGCGGCCGCCGCCGGCAAGCCCTCGGCCTCCCCAGACGGCAAGGCGCCCGACGCCGCGGCGTCCAAGCCCGCGCCCCAGGCGGGGGAGAAGAAGAGCGGCAGTTCCCTTCCTTGGATCGCCCTTGGTCTGGGAGCCTGCGTCCTGATCGGCGGAGCCGTGACCGTAGTCGTGGTGCGCCGCAACCGCTGACCTGACCTGATCTGTCCGACCTGACTCGGGAGTTCACGCGATGTCGTTCGACGAGGAATGGTCGGCGGCACGCGCCACGGCCGCCGCCAACGTTTCCATGCGGCTCAACCACGTCCCCGTGGAACCCGCCGGTGGCGGTGGCGGTGACCTCGATCTCAACCAGGACCACATCGGTGCCATCGGCTCCGAGGCGTTCAAGCTGCACTCCCGCCTCCAGAGCGACGGCAAGCACGCCGCCACCGCCACCGCCGAGGCCGCGGGCGCGCTCAGCAAGGAGGGCTTCGCGAGCGGGGCGGCGCTGCTGAAGGTCAACACCATGTGGGAGAGCCAGGTGAAGACCCTCGTGGCGGCCTGCGCGAACATCTCCAACGGGCTGAACTACTCGCTCAAGTCCCACGCGAAGGACGAGGCGCAGTTGCACGCTGACCTCACCGCCTCCGCGATCGACAAATACCTGAAGTAGGCGGCGCTCGGATGCTGACGTACGAGAACGTGATGAACGCGCCGTTGGACAAGGTCCAGACGGCGATCACGGACTGGAAGGCGATGGTCGACAAGCTCGACGAGCTCGCCGAGGCGGCCCGTAACGGCATGAAGGCGAAGGCCGACAAGGCCGAGTGGAGCGGCGTCACCGCCGGCGTGGGGCGGGGGTTCGTCGACAAGACGGCGAAGGAGTTCGAGGACGCCGCCAAGGAGGCCAAGGGCGTCCACCAGCTCCTCAGCGACGGCCACACCACCATCAAGACGGCTCGGGACGCCCTGAAGAAGGCCGCCGACGAGGAGGCCCCCGCCGCCGGGTTCCGGGTGGACGCGGCCGGCAAGGTCTCGGCCGTTCCGATGGACCCGAAGACCGAGTTCGCGGCCCGGCACGACCCGGACTATCCCGAGTTCTTGCGCAAGCAGGAAGAGAACCGCAAGGCCTGGCAGGCGAGGGTGGACCGGCTCGTCGAGGACTGCGCGGACGCCGACGACTCCCTGGCCCGCGCACTGCGCGCCAACGTGTCGGACGACCACAACTTCACCGCGCCGAAGTACACCACCCTGGACGGCGAACAGGCCGACCGGGCGGCCGAGCTGATGAAGAAGCTCAGCAAGGAGCCGGGCGGCGTCGCCCGCAACCCCGAAGCGCTGCGCGAGCTGGAGGACCTGCTCGACGACAACCGCAACGACGCCGACTTCTCGACGGACTTCTACCGCAAGCTCGGCCCCGAAGGCACGCTCGAGGCGTACGCGAAGCTGTCCATCGACGCGTCGACCCTGGGTGAGGCGGGCAAGGACCGCCTGGCGATGGTCGGCAACATCCAGAACGACATGGGCGCGATGCTGGGGCTCGCCACGCAGAAGAGCGCGCCGAACTACCTGGATGCGGCGTGGACGACCGACCTGATGAAGGCCGGCCGCAAGGAGATGCAGGTCACCGGCGATCTGACGAGCAAGATCTACGGTTACCAGGCGTTGGGCGCGCTGCTCCACGAGGGCAAGTACGACAAGGACTTCCTGACCTCGGTCGGCCGGGACATGGTGGCGTTCGACCGCGAGAACCCGAAAGCCTGGGAGCACGGGTCGCCGTACGACCCGAAAACGGTGCTCAGCCAGGGCAAGGACGGCAGCCGGGGCTTCTACCCGCTGACGGGCCTGATGGACGCGATGTCCCACAACCCGGACGCGGCGACGGCCTTCTTCAACGAGCCGGTCCGCCAGGACAGCAACGGCGACGGCATCGTCACCACGGCCGACAAGGTCGTGGACGGCCAGCACGGCAAGGCCCGCGGCATGGTCGACTACATGCTCGACAAGGAGTCGTGGGCCGACGCCTTCGACCGGACCCCCGACCACCCCTACGGCGAAGCGGGCCCGGCCCAGGAGGCGCTCGGCTCCGCCCTGGAGACGGCAGTCAGCGGCCGCGCGGCGGGCGACGAGGACGCGAAGCCGGTGCCGCACACCAAGGAGATGGCGGCCGTCATGGAACGGGTCGTCGAGAAGATCGGCGACAAGCCGGAACTGGTTGCGGCGGAGCCGGGCGAGAACGAGGGCCGGTTGAAGGGACTGTCCGGTCACTTCGGGCAGATGGCGGCCGAGTACATGCCGGACATGCAGGCGTCAGCCGAGAACGGCAGTCGGATGATCAAGGTCAACGGAGTCATGGCCGAGTTCCACAAGGCCGACATGGCTGCGTTCATCGGGGCTGTGGGCCAGGACCCCGACGCGTACGGGGCGATCACCAACTCCCAGCGGGCGTTCACGACGACACTCATCAACGACGTCGTCGCCCACCGGGCCGAGTACGAAGACCTGGACGCGGCGATCAAGAGCGCCGTGCACCCCGGCGGTCAGATCGCCGGCATCCTGTCCGAGGCCCGGGCCGAGGGCACGTTCGCCGAGAACGGCCACAAGGCGGAGGAGTACGTCAAGGGCGTCGAGGAAAACGCCAAGTGGATCAACCGAGGCATCAGTGCGGCGGGCGGCAAGTACCTGGAGATGGTGCCGCTGGCCGGAGACGTCGTGGAGTGGCTCCAGGAGGACATCACGGAGGGCGTGGTGGAGCGGGCGAAGAAGGACCAGGCGGAGAAGACCGGCGAGGCCGATCACAAAGCGGTGCTCGACTACACGAACGCGCAGATGGAGGCCGGGGAGTCCGCGGCGCAATCGGTGCGCAAGGCCGTGCAGGGAACGGGCATGAGCCAGAGGACCATCGACGCCCTTGCGGGTGTGGCTTCGACGGAGACGGCGAACGCGCACGCGGTCGGTCGCGGGCAGGTCGCCACGTCGAACGGCGGCTCCTGATGCGCACCGCTCGTATCCCTCTCGCCTGCGTCCTCACGCTGGCCGCGGCGGCGGTTTTCACCGGCTGCGCCGAGGAGAAGAAGGCTGCGGCCCCGCAGTTGCCGGAGCGGACCTGCTTCGGCATCTTCACCCGGTCCGACCTGGAGCCTCTGCTGGGCGCCGGTGAGACGGTGAAGGAGACCGCGCCGACCGATCTCCGGCTGACCGCGGAGCGCCGTGGGGCGACCTGCAACGTGGACGTGGACGGCAAGGGGCGGGTCCTGGTCAGCGCCACGCGCAAGCCCTTGGGACAGAGCATCGTCTGGCCGCCCATGGACCAGAACCAGCCCGCGCCGGATCCGCTGCCGCTCGGCGACAAGGGGATCGTCTGGAACACGGGCGCCCGCGTCGCGCTCACGTGCAAGGGGTCCCAGGACTCCTTCGCGCTGGAGCTGTCGATCAGTGGCTCCATCGACCAGATGAAGCCCGGCACATCACGCCCCCTGTTCACCACGCTCATGACGAAGTACCTGGACGCCGCCAAGCAGCAGACCGGCTGCGGCGTCTAGCCCCTGTACTGGCCTTGAGGATCACCTGATCGTGCGAGAGGTCCCGGCGGGATAGCCGTGATGGAAAGCGTAGACATGGCGAAGGCCGCTCAGGGGAGCGCCTGCCCCCGAGCGGCCCGCCGCGAAGCCGTGACCGGAATCGAACCGGCGTAACTCGCTTTGCAGGTTTGTCCATGCTGGTCGGCGGGCGAGTCGTTGCCGTTCAACCTCGTTCATCCCCGTACCCCCGTCCGGCGTGTGGACCGTTGTGAACGGCTCCGGACGGGGGTGAATGAGACGGAAACTGAGACGGAGTACCGTCAGGCTGACCTGTGTTTCCGCCCCGGTTGGGGTCAGGCGGGAGGGTCGTCCAGAGCTGCGATCACAGCTGCCGGATCGCCGTCGTACAGCACATGTGGTTCGTCTGCCGCTGGGGGAACGAACCTCGTGCGGTACCGCTGTAGGTCGCTTTCGGAGAAGTAGATCGAGTTGGGATCGCTGGCGTGGAACTCGTTGCGCTTACTGATCCTCGCCCACAGTTCGTCGTGGCTGGCGGCAAGGTAAACGAGTACGGGCCTTGCGCCCGCCTCCGCAGCGATCGCGCTCCACTTCGCCCGGTCATCCGGCGTCCAGAAACCGTGATCCACCACGACGTCGTGCCCGGCTTTGAGCTGCTTTCGTAGATCGGCGGCCACGTCTTCGAGGACGGGGCGCTCAAGGGTGGGGAAGACGCCCCGCGGGAAGTCCACCCCGTAGACACCGTGCCGGCGGAACATCTCTTCGTCCGGACACATCCGTACGAAGCCGCGAGCGGTGAGAGTGCGGGAGAGGGTTGTCTTGCCAGAGCCGGGAAGGCCGGCCATCAGGACGCAGACCGTCACGCGGTCACCTCTGATTCTGTTCGCCATGTCCGGCCCGGACCTCCGAGGTCCACGCCGTACTCAACGACGTTGCCCTCGCTGTCCACGAACTTGGCCGTCATCACGACTACCGGGTCCGTCGGCGGGTTGCCGGGGTCCAGCTCCAAGAGCTGTGCGTACTCCGGCGTCAGAGGGCGGGCTGAAGCGGTGTCGATACGGTGGCTGATCGGGTGGCCGGTTGCCTGGGCAATGAGCTCAAGCGACGTGCCCCCGGTCAGCCGCTCGCTCTCTGCGAGCTGGGGGATCAGCTTCCCGTACCGAGCCGGGATCCACGACGTGCTGTGAGCGACGATGCCGTGTCGATCCCGGTACACGCGGCTACGCCGAACCACGTCTGAGCCAGGCGGGATGTCCAGCGCCTGCGCCACATCCTCGGGCGCGGGCACCACGGCCGCCTGGTGCGAGTCGGACCGCTCGCCTGCCCCCCAGCTGGACCCGGTACGGCGTCCCCGATCCTGTCGCTGGGACCCCGACGACATGGGGGCCGGCTGGTCCAGCACTTCGGTCCCAATGCCGTGGATGCCACGGACAAGCCCCTCGTTGCGCAGCTTGCGCAGCGCTTTTTCCGCTGTCGCCGTGCTCACTTTCCACTCTTCCGACAGGTTCTTGATGCTCGGCAAGAGGGTCCCCGGCTGTAGCTGACCGGACGTGATCAGCTCCGAGTAGTGGGCGGCAATCCTCGCGTAAGGCGCCCGATTGTCGGCCTGGCCTGCCATGTTGTCCGCTCCTCGCGACGACTTCCCTGGGGTTCCCTAGCTTACCGCTTGACACCGCAGGGAACCCTAGGGATGTCCCCGCCGGGCGGTCCGCCGGACGGAGGGGGCGGGACCTCGATATGCCCTGAGTCATGGGTCGTTCGAGGTCAAGGGGCCCGGGACAGAGCGGGCCGAGGGCGCGCCGGACCCTGGTCACTCCGGAGGGCTTAGACCGAAAGGTCACGTCTCCATACGCCTACGCCAGGCATGGCGGCTCTACCTCATACGGGAGCCGTAGTCCTGAAGGAGACACGCACAACAACACACCCTCGGTGTCGCGCTGCGGCCCGTTGCCTCCTCCGCCTGTCCAGCCGGTTTCGGTTGTACGGGCGGGGTTGAGGGGAGCGGGGTCGGTTCGTCCGGCTGCTCCATCGCCTACTTCGAGGGAGTTCTCAATGTTCGGCAAGAAGTCCTCCTCGCAGTCCTCCTCCTCTGACCTGTCGTCGCCGTCGTCGGTGGCGAAGAGCCAGAAGGTCTACGACCGGATCACGTCCGGTAAGTGCAAGGACGCCCGTACGGAGCTGGACGCGGCCCACGGCCGTGGCGCCGGCAAGAAGGCCAGCTAGCTCTCGCTTCATCCCCGAACAAGGTGCAGCCCCCGGCGCTGGAACGCCGGGGGCTGCTGTTCGGGTCCCGTTCCTGTCTGAGAGGAGCACGGCCCAATGAAGTCCATCGCTGCACTTCAGAACCTCGTTACCGCGCTGCCCGTCGGTCTGGAGCCGACGGACGCGGAGCTGGATGCGATCGAGTGGGAGATGCCGCTGATCCTGGCGGAGGTCGACCTGCTCGACGCGCAGATCACCGTCCTGGACCGGACGCCGTCCGAGCTGGACAAGCGGCGGATCCGTCGGGCCCGCCGCAAGGTCCTCACCGCCCGCCTGACGCTGACCAACCAGGCCATCGCGGCTCACCTGCCCGGCGGTGCGGCATGAGCGAACGCACCCTGCAGGCCGCGCACACCGACCTGCTGACCGCGATCGTGGCCGCGCTCGACGTGCCCCTGCCGTCGCTCGTCGCCGCGGACGAGCGGCTCTACCACCGGCTGCTGGAGCGTCGGGTGAGCGACCTGCGGGTCGTGCTCGCGGTGATGCTGTCCGGCCGCCGTGACCCGTGGCCGGCGGCGAGTGCGATCCGCCAGCGGACCGCCGAGGAACCCGTCACCTACACGCCGTTCGAGTTCGCCTGGGACGGAGAGGACCGGTGAACCGCCAGGCCAAGACGCTGCTGGTACTGGCCCTGGTGGCCGTGGTCGGCATGGCGTTCCGGGTCTCCTGGAATGCACTGCGGGACGTGGCGCGGGCGATCGGCGCGGACAGCACTGCGGCGACGCTGTACCCGTTCGTGGTCGACGGGCTGATGGCTCTTGCCCTGGTTGCCGCTCTCGTGCTGACCGGCGAGGCCCGCAGGTTCGCCCTGCGGGTCCTCGCTTCGTACACGCTCGCTTCGCTGGCCCTGAACTACGTGCACGGACTGCTGCCCGATCTCCATGGCGAGTCGGTCGACTGGACTCGACTGGCCGACTGGAATCCGGCGCACTACACGCTCGTGCTGCTGGCGACGTCTCTTCCGGTCGGGTCGATCTATTTCGGATCCGATCTCGTTGCCAAGGTCCTTCATCACCACCCTCCGATCGAGTCGATTACTGATGAATCGACTCAGATCGTGGCAAACCGGTCCATGCCTGAGCAGGACGAAACCGGGGTGGAGCAACCGGATCCGGGGGCGGAGGTCGTCTCTTCCCCCAGGGCTCCGGTCGACGCGATCGAGGCCCGGCCGCAGCTCGCGGTGGCGGCTGAGTCGTCGCGCCCGCGTCGGGCGACTGGTCGAGTACCTCAGGCGGCCCGGTCGACCCGGACGGTGCGCACGGAAGTCGAGTTGCTCGCTGAGGCGCGGAGTCTGACGGAGTCGTGGCCGGTCGAAAAGCTGACCGGCGAGGGGATCCGCAAGGCCCTGCGCACGTCTCCGGCGAAGGCCCGTGTGGTGCGGGAAGTGCTGAGGGCGGAGCGCGAGCGTGACGCCGCGGCCGTGGTGGTGGCCGGATGAGCCTGAGGAAGTTCGCCGACTGCTTCGACCCGGCGGGAAAAGTCCACGGCCTGCCCACCTTCCCGTGGCGTCTGGCCCCCGAAGGTCTGGCCACCCGACGCCAGTTACGGGCCCTCGGGCTGCGGCCGGGTGGTCAGGACATCGCCGGTCAGCTACTGCGCCCGCGGTTTCGGCGCGGTCCGCTGACCGCGTTCCTGTACCGCGTCGACCGCGCGAAGCCGGTGCGGCCGATGACCCCGGCCAAGACTGCCGCGCTCGCCAAAGCGAACGCGGCCCGCCGCACCTGCCCCGAGTGCCGCAGCGACGCGGGATACGTCATCCCCGCCTCGCTCGGCATGTGCGTGCCCTGCGCCTACCCGACCCCTCCTGACGGGATACGCCCGTGAATCACCTGCCCGAACCCGTCCGCGTCGTCCAGCTCCCGGACGGCACCCACGTCTACGCCGACTCCACCACGCTGCCCGCTGCGTTCCAGGGGCCGCAGGTCGTGCACCAGCACATCCACCAGGCCCCGCCCGACCACACCCTGCAGCGGATCGCCCTCGGCTCCGGAGTGGGCGCCGGCGCGGTCGCGGCCGGGGTGTACTACGGCCCGCTGCTGGTCGCCGCGCTGACCGCGATGGCCGCGAACATCGCGATGCTCGCCTTCCTCGCCCTGGTCCTCGGCTGGGGTGTCCACACGGTCGTGAAGTCGATTGGCCGTCCCGAGGGTGCTGCGGCTGTGAAGAACGTGCGCAAGGCCCGCCGCCGTCGCGGCTGACGGTTGCCCGATCCACCCGCCCGGTGCGGGTGGTGAGGGGAGCTGGGACAGCCCCGGCCCGGATGAGGAGATTCCTGTGGCGTCGTACGTGACAACGTCAAAGCACTACTCCGGGTGGAAGTTCAAGTGTGACTGCGGAGCCCTCGGCCCCCTCCGCAACAGCCCCGACAAGGCCGAGCAGGACCGCAAGGTCCACATGACCCGCAAGCACCCCCGCTGGAACCTCTCCGGCCTTTCCCGCTGACGACAGGAGTCCGGCATGAGCTTCAACGTGGGCGATCGCGTGGTCGTGGTCGACGAAGGCAACAACCGGTGGACGAAGGGCAAGACGGGCTCCGTCGTGTTCGTCCAGACCGACGGCCTGCTTCTCGTGGAGGGCCTAAGCAGCGGATTCATGGACGCCCTGACCGGCTTGCCCGCCTACCGCCCCGAACAGCTGCGGCCCGCCTGACGGCTGCCCGATCCACCCGCCCGTGCGGGTGGTGAGGGGAGCCGGACAGCCCGGCCCTTGGAGGGAGCGTCATGGCGAAGGACCCGAAGTTCACCGCCCGCGAGATCGCCCAGATGGGCTGGTACACCGCCCGGATGGCCAAACGTGGAATCGCCAGTCAGACCGTCCACCTCGGCGACCTGCAGAAGAAGGTCGACCGGATCATCGACGGCGCCCGCGAACGCGAGCAGCAGCAGGCCGCCGATCAGGCCGCCGCCGACAAGGCCGCACGCAAGGCCCGCGCCCGGAACGTCAAGAAGTAGCTGTGCCCCGGGGCGGCCGCCCCTCTCGCCAAAGAATCGCGGCCGCCCCGGGCCCCACCCAACCCGTAGTGAGTCAGAGCAGGAGCTTCCCAGCATGACCGATAGCCCGACCCCGCACCTGCGCGCCGTCCCCGACGAGGACGTCGAGCCGGTGATACCGAAGATGGTCGAGAACCCGAACCTGCCCGATCCGAAGGTCCGCAGCGAGCGGCGTAAGCCGGTGCTGGCCGGGTGGCTGACCAACCGGCGGGACTTCACTGCCACCGCCCGCCACGCGGGTGCCAACCTCGGCTACGCCGCCCTGTTCCACGGGGTGCGCATCCCCGTCTACACCGCCCGCCTGGCGGCCCGCTCGCCGCGCGGCGCCTGTCGGTTCGTCTCCTCCACGAACCGGTGGGTGTGGGACCGCGAGGCGGCCCCGCTGCGGGCGTTCGCGGTCCGCAACGAGGACGTCGAGGAGTACATGCGCCTGTCCAGCCTGCGGGCGGGACGGGTGAAGCTGCGGGGGCTGGTCACCCTGGTCACGGCCGTGTTCGGCCTGTCCTTCGCCCTGTGGCTGTACGTGCTGGCTCCCGGCTTCCTGTACGCGTTCGCCGCCGGCGGCGTCCTGCTCCTCGGTCTGGGCGGGCAGCAGCCGGACGAGAAGGTCATCGGCCCCGCCGTCCTGAAGACGGAGCTTCAGAAGCTGACCGGGTCGATCGTGCTCCGCGGCCTGGACAGCATCGGCAATGCGAAGATCTCCGCCGCCATCAAGAAGGGCGGCGACATGAACGGGCTCCGCTTCACCTCGGAAATCGTCCGCGACGGGCCCGGCTACCGGGCCGACCTCGACCTGCCCTACGGCGTCACCCCCGAGGACATCATGGAGGCCCGCAAGCCCCTGGCCTCGGGTCTGCGGCGGAAGGTCGGCTGCGTGTGGCCCTCCCCGGACCCGTCCGAGCATGAGGGGCGGCTGGTGCTGTGGGTCGGGGACAAGCCGATGAACGAGACCACCAAACCCGCCTGGCCGCTCGCCAAGTCCGGCACGGTGGACCTGTTCAAGCCGGTCGTGTTCGGCAACGACCAGCGCATGCGCGACGTGTCCGTCACCCTCATGTTCGCCGCCGTCGTCGTCGGCTCCATCCCCCGCATGGGCAAGACCTTCCTCATGCGGCTCCTGCTCCTGATCGCCGCACTCGACCCGCGCGCCGAACTGCACGCGTTCGACTTCAAGGGCACCGGCGACTTCTCCGCCCTCGAACCGGTCTGCCACCGCTACCGCGCCGGCGAGGAGGACGAGGACATCGAGTACGTCGTGCAGTCCCTGCGGGAGCTGAAGGACGAACTGCGCCGCCGGGCGAAGGTCATCAAGTCCCTGCCCCGCACCCGCTGCCCGGAGTCGAAGGTGACCCCGTCGCTGGCCTCGGACAAGTCGCTCGGCCTGCACCCGATCGTCGTCGGGCTGGACGAGTGCCAGGTGGCGTTCGAGCACGAGAAGTACGGCCAGGAGATCGAGGACATCTGCACCGACATCACCAAGCGCGGCCCGGCCCTCGGCATGGTCGGCATGTTCGGCACTCAGCGGCCCGACGCGAAGTCCCTGCCCACCGGCATCTCCGCGAACGCAGTCCTCAGGTTCGCGCTCCAGGTGATGGGCCAGCCCGCCAACGACATGATCCTGGGCACCTCGATGTACAAGGCCGGATACCGGGCCACGATGTTCTCCCGCTCCGACCGCGGCATCTGCTGGATGGCCGGTGAGGGAGACGACCCCCGCATCGTCGCCTCCGCATTCGTGGACGCCGTGGCCGCCGAAGCTGTCGTGGCCCGGGCGCGTGCGGCCCGTGAGGAGTACGGCAACATCACCGGCCACGCCACCGGCGCCGGCCCCGAGAACAGCGTCGGCGCGGACATCCTCGGCGACGTGCTGAAGGTGGTCCCGGCCTCGGAGAAGTCGGTGTGGTGCGAGCGGATCGCCACCCGCCTCGCCGAACTTCGCCCCGACACCTACACCGGGTGGAAGGGCGAGAACGTCACCGCCGCACTCAAGCCGTGGGGGATCAAGACCGGGCAGGTCTGGGGCCAGACCGACGACGGCAAGGGCGCCAACCGGCGCGGCATCGACCGCGCCGACCTGACCGCCGCGATCACCCGCCGCGACGCCGACCGGGCCGCCTGAACACCCCCAGCACCCCCGCTAGACCTAGCAGCCACCACTGCTAGGTCTAGCACCCCCGCTAGCACCCCAGGACCGCTCTGACCTGCGATTTAGCGCCTAGCAGCACCCCCGCTCAGACCCCCGGAAACGCCCCGCCGACCGGAAGGAACCCCCGTGCTCACCGCTAGCTCCCTGGCCATCCTCGCCCTCGGCATCTACGCCACGCTGTGCGCGATCAGCCCGTTCGGCACATGCCGCAAGTGCGACGGACTCGGCGCCCGCATCACCACCGACCGCCACGGCCGACCGAAGGCCACCAGCGTCTGCCGCCGCTGCCACGGCCAGGGCAAGCGCCTCCGGCTCGGCCGCCGCCTGCTCAACCACAGCCGCGACATCCACCGCGTCGGCACCCGCTGAAAGGAAGTACCGGCATGGCCGTAACGGTCTCGCTCGTCGCGCTCTTCGGACTTGTCCTGTACTTCCTCCTGCGCAACGGCTCCCTCAGCTACGGCGGAGCCTTCACCGCCGCCGGGTTCGGCTTCTTCCTCGCCTCCACCGGCGCCGCCGGTCCCATCAACCAGATGGCCACCGCCCTCGTGCAGGCCATCCCCAATCTCTGACGCATGCAGAAGGGCGGCCCCCGTCTCGCCAAAGCCGGGGCCGTCCTGATCTCCCGATCGACTCAAGACCTGGAGGACTCCAGCATGACCCATCCCACCCCGATCCGGCGAGACGGCCGCCGCCGTCTCGCGGACCTCTACTGCTGCCAGGGCGGAGCCGGCATGGGCTACCACTACGCCGGGTTCGACGTGACCGGCGTCGACAAGGACGCCCAGACCCGCTACCCCCTCGGCTTCCACCAGGCCGACGCCGTCGCCTTCATCCGCAAGTTCGGAGACGGCTTCGACTTCATCCACGCCTCCCCGCCCTGCCAGCACGACACCGACTGCCAGCGCATCCAGGGCAACGACCACCCCGACCTGATCGCCCCCACCCGCGACGCGCTCAACGCGACCGGCCGCCCGTGGGTGATGGAGAACGTCCGCGGCGCCGCCCATAAGATGCACCAGCCGGTCATGCTCTGCGGGGCCATGTTCGGGCTCAAGACGTACCGGCACCGGTACTTCGAGACCGGCGGCGGCTTCACCCTGCCCCAGCTCCCGCACCCCGCCCACACGGCCCCGCAGGCGAAGATGGGCCGCCCCATCCCGCCTGGGCACTACGGGCAGTTCGTGGGGAACTTCTCCGGCGTCGACCTGGCCCGCAGGGTCATGGGCGTGCCGTGGATGAACCGCGACGGGATCCGCGAATGCATCCCCCCGGCCTACGCGGAGCACATCGGCCGCCAGGCCCTCACCCACCTCGCAGCAGCCGGGGCGGTGGCCGCGTGAGCGCCGCCACCGGGCACCTGCGAACCGCGCTGTGGCTCGCCGAACTCGGCATCCCGGCCCTGCCCCTGCGGGAGGGCAAGCTCCCCTTCGGGAACTGCCTGGGCTGCACCCGCTCGGCATGCGGGGACCGACCGCACATGCTTGCCGCCGGTACCTGCCAATGCCCCGCCCCCTGCCACGCCTGGGCCGCCGCCACCACCGACCCTGACGTCCTCGCCGGACCTGGTTGGGCAAGGGCCTGGCGCCAGGCCGGAGCGGTCGCCTACCACCCCGGCGGAGCCCGCCTCACCGTCGTGGACCTAGACCACGCCGACGCGGTCACATGGGCCCGCCAGACCCTGCCCGCCACCAAGACCGTGTCCACTACCCGGGGCGAGCACTGGATCTACCGGGGCGCCATGCAGTCCTCCAACAAGGTGCGGCCCGGCGTCGACATCAAATCCCTCATGTCCTACACCGTGTGGCGCGGCACGGGCGACGGACCGATCACCGCCCTGCCGGACGCCGTCCGGGCACTGGCCGTGGGGAAGAAGTCCGCTTCCCCCTCCGCCGCACAGGGGATCAGCGTCCCCGCGGGGGCCGGTGGCGGGGAATGCCGACACCGGAGCCCGGCCTATCTGGAACGCGGTATCGCCATGGCGGAGGAGTCCATCTCCGGGGCGCAGGAAGCGATCCACACGAGCGTGTACCGGGTCTTCCTCGCGGTCCTGGCCAAGCACGGCCGGTGCGGCTGCCTCACCGAAGCCCACGTGAAGCGGCTGTTCACCGCCGCGCAGGAGAAGGGCGAATCCCTGCGGCACTGCGAGGACGCCTGGTCCAACGCCCGCACGACGCTGGGGATGTAGCCATGCCCGAGGATGAGAAGATTCCGGCCCGAGAGATCATCACCGACTACGCGCAGGCCCACTTCCGGTACTTCCGCACCACCGAAGGCACCGTGTACGCGCAGAAGAACGCCCACCCCGTCGCCCGACCGATCCGCTCCCAGGGCACCACGGGCAGCCACCGCCAGGAACTCATGGTCGGCCTCTACAACGACGGATGCGGCGTATTCAACGGAACCGCCCTGAAGGAGGCGTTGGACTTGATCGAAGCACTCGCACTCAGCCAGGACGTACAGGCCACCCACATCCGCGTCGCCCCGGGGTTCGACGGTGCGACCTGGCTCGACCTCGGCCGCACCGACGGACAGTCCGTCCGCATCCACCCCACCGGCTGGGACATCCTCACCCCCGAGCCTGAAGAGGTGTGCTGGCGGCGCACCCAGCTCACCGGGGAACTCCCCCTCCCCGAGAAAGACACCGACGGCAAGGGCATCGACGCTCTGCTGCGGCTGTGCAACTTCGCGAACGCTGAGAGCGAGTGCATGGCTGTGGCGTGGCTGATCGGCTGCCTGGAGCCGTCCGTACCCGTCCCCGCGCCGTTCCTCACTGGCCCGCAGGGCGCCGGGAAGTCGACCGGCGGGCGGATGCTGGTGCGGATCATCGAAGGCATGACGGGTGACCTGCGGCGCGCCCCGAAGGACGAGGAGAACCTGATCACGGCCGTCGCCGCCGGATGGGTCACCGCCCTGGACAACCTCTCCCACCTGCCCCCGGACCTCTCCGACCTCATGTGCTGCATCGTCACCGGAGCCGAGAGCATCAAACGCGCCCTGTTCACCGACGGCGACGTCGTCCGCTCCCGCTACCGCCGCCCCCTCCTGCTCACCGGGATCGACGTCGGCGTGGTCCGCCCCGACCTCGCCGAACGTCTCCTGCCCCTGCGCCTGGAACGCCCCCGGGTGCGGCGGACGGAGGCCGAGCTGTGGGCGGAGTTCGCGCAGGTGCTGCCCGTCATCCTCGGCTCGCTTCTGGACCTCACCGTGAAGGTGCGGGCCACCGAAGCTGACATCCCCACCGATCTGCGCATGGCCGACTTCGCCCACCTCTGCGCCCAGCTCGACACCGCCACCGGCCTTGGAGCGCTGAACGCCTACCGGGCCAGCCTCGACGACCTCAACGACGACGTCATCGAAGGCGATCTCCTCGCCCAAACCGTCCTCAAGCACGCCGCCGGCCTCGACCCCGGCGAGGAGGTCCGGATGACCTCCAGCGAGTGGCTGCACGCCCTCACCCAGCTCTACACCGGCGAGGACTTCCGTGCCGTGCCCAAGGGCTGGCCCACCACCGGGAAGGTCCTCTCCGACCGCCTCAAGCGGCTTCAGCCGACCCTCGCCGCCCGCGGCGTCCTCATCGACTGGGGCCGCACCAGGACCGCCCGCTACATCGAGATGACCCGCCCCGCTGCCCCGGCGCCCGACCAGCCGGACCCGATGTTCTAACCGGCACCGCCACGCCCACTCGCCTGCAAGCAAGAAGAGCACCCGCGCCCGGGGGGGCGTGCTCCTCTTGCTCTTCCGGCGGCTTGCCGCCGCTGCAAGGGACGTGCCGCGCAGCGGCTCCCTCTTCACGCTCGAAGGCACAGCGCACGACAACAGACACCCCCCTTCTCTTTTTCCTAAGAGAAGACATGCTGCGTCACCCGCGTCACGGCAGGGCTCCAGATGCCCCGTGACCTGCGGCTACACCGGTGACGCAGACGGCTAACGGCTGTGTCATCACGCGTCACCCACGTCACCGCACCGCGTCACCCCGGTGACGGTAACGCAGACCGGTGACACAGCCACCACACCGCTACGTCATCAAAAACCGCTGGTCAGACCCGTAAATGACGCGGACGACGACGGTGACGCAGAAATCCCAGCCTCGGACACACACCCATACCCGGTACAGGCCCGGAGGGCTGCCTACATGAGCATCACTCACCTGGACGACGCCAGAACCGCCCAGAGCAACGAGCTGGCTCCGGTTCTCCTGACGGTCGAAGAGGCCGCACGCTGCCTCCGCGTCGGGCGGACCACCTGCTTCGCCCTCATCGGCAGCGGAGAGCTGGAGTCGCTGCTGGTCGGCGGGCTGAGGCGGGTTCCCGCCGATGCGCCGGCCGCGTACCTCGCCCGGCGCCGTGCTGAGCGGCTGGCCGTCTGACCCATCTTTCACCGGAGCGCTGTCCCACTACGGGCAGCGCTCCGGCCGTTTCCACCCTTCCCGAACTGAAGGAGCCCGCCTGTGGCGGAAGACAAGAAGCGCACTCGACAGCCCAACGGCCGCAGCTCCATCTACCAGGGCAGCGACGGCAAATGGCACGGCCGCGTGACCGTCGGCATCCGTGATGACGGCACGCCGGACCGACGCCACGTCGAACGCAAGACCCGCGCCGAGGTGACCGCTGCTGTCAGGGAGTTGGAGAAGCAGCGCGACGCGAAGACGGTGCGGAAGCCGGGAAAGGCGTGGACGGTCAGGACGTGGCTGACGCACTGGGTGGAGAACGTGGCGCCCTTAACGGTCAACGACAACACCATGGTCGGGTACCGCGTCGCCGTGCGAAAGCACCTGATCCCTGGCCTGGGGGCACACCGACTCGACAGACTCAAGCCCGAACACATCGAGACGTTCTACGCCAAGATGCAGGCCAACGGCAGCAAGTCGGCCACCGCGCATCAGGTGCACCGAACGTTCCGCACCGCCCTCAACGAAGCCGTACGGCGCGGGCATCTCGGTAAGAACCCGGTTCAGCTGGCCAAGGCACCGAAGACGGGGGACTACGAGGTGGAGCCCTACAGCGTGCAGGAAGTGCAGCGCTTGCTGAGCGCCGCCGAGAGGCACCGCAACTCGGCGCGGTGGGCGGTTGCTCTCGCCCTCGGGCTGCGCCAGGGGGAGGTGCTGGGATTGATCTGGGACGACGTCGACCTTGAGGGCGGGTTCCTCGTGGTCCGTCGTAGCCGCCATCGACCGCAGTACGCGCACGGGTGCGCGGAACCGTGCGGGCGTAAGGCGGCCGGCTACTGCGCGGAGCGGCGGCGCACGAACCCGGAGCTGTCGACCACGAAGTCCCGCGCGGGCCGCCGCGCCGTCGGTCTGCCCGACCAACTCGTCGACCTGCTTCGTGACCATCTGAAGGCGCAGGAGAAGGAGCGGGCGGCGGCCAAGCGGTGGCAGGAGAACCGGCTGGTGTTCCCCGACGAACACGGCCGCAGTCCGTCCCACCGCCGGGACTGGGCCGAGTGGAAGGCTCTGCTGGCGGAGGCGAACGTCCGGGACGGCCGCCTGCACGACGCCCGGCACACGGCCGCGACGGTGCTGCTGATCCTCGGGGTTCCCGAGCGCGCGGTCATGGGTCTCATGGGCTGGTCGACCACCGCTATGGCCGCTCGGTACCAGCACATGGTGGACGCGGTCCGGACGGATATCGCGCGGCAGGTGGACGGTCTGATCTGGAAGGCCGAGACGGGCCGATCCGATGACGACGACGGATCGGCCGGCGCCCTCGTACCGGCCAACTGAGACGGAAACTGAGACGGACAGCGAAATGGGCGGCACCCTGGGAAGGGTGCCGCCCTGTCGTTCTGCCTGGTCAGACCAGATCGAAGCCGTGACCGGAATCGAACCGGCGTAACTCGCTTTGCAGGCGAGTCCCTCAACCACTCGGGCACACGGCTGGGTGGTGGTGATGTGCACGACCGTACGGGCGGGGTCGGGGGCCGGGGAAGGGGTGCGCGGTGGGTGCAATGTGACTGCCATGCCGCGTTCACAGTCCTAGGTCCGACGGCCGAGGCGGGATCCGTCGAATTGACAGGGACCAAACCGGGATACGCCCCTTACGCTGGGGCGATGAGCGCCCTCGAACCCCGCGTGCCCGAGAAGACCGCACCCGTCCCCCCGACACCGCCGCGCGCGGGGATCCTCGGGCCCGCGTACCGGACGCTCAGCATCGGGATCATCTCCGTCATCTTCCTGATCGCCTTCGAGGCCACCGCCGTGGGCACGGCCATGCCCGTCGCCGCGCGGGAGCTGGAGGGGATCGGGCTCTACGCCTTCGCCTTCTCCGCCTACTTCACGACCAGCCTCTTCGGCATGGTCCTGTCCGGGCAGTGGGCCGACCGGCAGGGGCCGTTGCGGCCGCTGACCGTCGGGATCGCCTCGTTCGCCACGGGGCTCGTGGTCGCCGGGACCGCCGGAGCCATGTGGGTGTTCGTCCTCGGCCGGGCGGTACAGGGCTTCGGCGGCGGGCTGGTCATCGTCGCCCTGTACGTGGTGGTGAGCAGGGCGTACGAGGAACGGCTGCGGCCCGCGATCATGGCGGCCTTCGCCGCCAGCTGGGTGGTCCCCTCCATCGTCGGCCCGCTCGCCGCCGGGACGGTCACCGAGCACCTCGGGTGGCGGTGGGTCTTCCTCGGGATACCCGCCCTCGTCGTCGTACCGCTCGTCATCGCGCTGCCGGCGATACGCCGGACCGCGTCCGGGCCGGTGGACACAGGGGCCGGACCGGTGGCGTTCGACCGGCGCCGCATCCGGCTGGCGTTCGGTATCTCCGTAGGCGCCGGGCTGCTCCAGTACGCCGCCCAGGACCTGCGGTGGCTGTCGCTGCTCCCGGGCGCCGCGGGCGTGGCCCTGCTGGTGCCCGCCGTACTGGGGCTGCTGCCGCGCGGCACCTACCTGGCCCGGCGCGGACTGCCGTCCGTGGTGCTGCTGCGCGGTCTGGCGGCGGGGGCGTTCATCGGAGCGGAGAGCTTCGTACCGCTGATGCTGGTCACCCAGCGCGGGCTGAGCCCGACGCTGGCCGGTTTCTCGCTCGCGCTGGGCGGGCTGACCTGGGCGGCGGGGTCCTGGGTGCAGTCGAAGGGGCGGATGGCGCCGTACCGGGAGCGGCTGATGGTGGGCGGGATGGTGATGGTGGCCGCCGCCATCGCGGCCGCTCCGGCCGTGCTGATCGATTCGGTGCCGGTGTGGACGCTGGCGCTGGCCTGGGCGGTGGGCTGCCTCGGCATGGGACTGGTGATCGGCTCCACGAGCGTGCTGCTGCTGAAGCTGTCGGCGCCGGAGGAGGCGGGGGCGAACTCCGCCGCCCTGCAGATCTCGGACGCGCTGGCCAATGTGGTGCTGCTGGCCGGTGGTGGGGCGGCGTTCGCCGCGCTCGGCGGGGGCGCGGTGGGCGCCGCGCACGCCGTGACCGCCGCCGAGGGGGCGGGCGCCTCGCACCCCGCCGCATTCGCCGTCGTGTTCCTGCCGATGGCCTGCGTGGCGCTGGCGGGGGCCTGGGTGGCGACGCGGCTGGAGCCCTCGCGCTGAGCGATACCACTCTGGTACCACCAGTGGTGCTACCACCAGCGGTACCGCTTTGGTATGGCGATGAACCTGCGTCTGCGTGACGACCAGCAAGAGGCCCTCAAGCTCCGTGCGGAGGAGGAGGGCCGGAGCATGCACGCGATAGTGCTCCAGGCGATCGACCGCTACCTCGAGCAGGAGGCGGACCGCGAGACGGTCCGCCGACTGGGCGAGAAGTACGCCAAGGCGCACGCCGACCTGCTGCGCCGCCTGGGGGAGTGAGCGAAGTATTTGACCGTCCAGGAAGCCCTGGACCTGGCTGAGCTTGCCATGGCGGGGCAGCATGTCGCGGTGCGCGACCTGGGCCTGCTCAGCTCTGCGGTGCACCGGCCGCAGTCCCAGATGTTCGGTGTCGAGGCGTACACGGACCTGTTCGAGAAGGCTGCCGCACTACTCCAGTCGCTCGCCGTGAACTACCCCCTGGTGGACGGCAACAAGCCCATGGCGTGGATGTGCACGGTCGTCTTCCTCGACGTCAACGGCACCGACATGGTCGACGTCGATCAGGACGAGGCGTACAAACTGGTGATCGAGGTGGCCACCGGCAGTCTTGAGGACGTGGCGCAGATCGCGCGCCGACTGAGGGCCCTGCACGAAACGATGTGACGCTCGCCGCACCCGCCGAGGTCACGGGCCTGTCCCTCCGCGAGGGGCGGGCCCGTCCCGGTAGGGTGGCCCGGTTGTCCTACGTACGACTGCCCGTACCAGTACGCGAGTACGCCGAGAGCCCGAACCGGAGACCGTGACTACTACCGCCTCCCACCACCTCTCACCCGCCTTCCCCGGCCGTGCCCCCTGGGGTACCGCCAGCGCGCTGCGTGCCTGGCAGCAGGGGGCGCTGGACCGCTACATCCAGACCCAGCCACGGGACTTCCTCGCGGTCGCCACGCCCGGCGCCGGAAAGACCACCTTCGCGCTGACCCTCGCGTCCTGGCTGCTGCACCACCACGTCGTGCAGCAGGTGACGGTGGTCGCGCCGACCGAGCACCTGAAGAAGCAGTGGGCGGAGGCGGCGGCGCGGATAGGCATCCGGCTGGATCCCGAGTACTCCGCCGGGCCGCTCAGCAAGGACTACCACGGCGTCGCGGTCACGTACGCGGGTGTCGGCGTACGGCCCATGCTGCACCGCAACCGCTGCGAGCAGCGCAAGACCCTGGTGATCCTCGACGAGATCCACCACGCCGGCGACTCGAAGTCCTGGGGCGAGGCCTGCCTGGAGGCCTTCGACCCGGCGACCCGCCGCCTGGCCCTGACCGGCACCCCCTTCCGGTCCGACACGAACCCCATCCCCTTCGTCACGTACGAAGAGGGGAACGACGGGATCCGGCGGTCCTCCGCCGACTACACCTACGGGTACGGGAACGCGCTGGGGGACGGGGTCGTCCGGCCCGTCATCTTCCTCTCGTACAGCGGGAACATGCGCTGGCGGACCAAGGCGGGCGACGAGATCGCCGCCCGGCTCGGCGAGCCGATGACCAAGGACGCCATCTCGCAGGCCTGGCGCACGGCCCTGGACCCCCGCGGCGACTGGATGCCGAACGTGCTGCGCGCCGCCGACCAGCGGCTGACCGAGGTCAGGAAGGGCATCCCGGACGCGGGCGGCCTGGTCATCGCCTCCGACCAGGACTCGGCGCGCGCCTACGCCAAGCTGCTGCGGGAGATCACCGGCAGCAAGGCGACCGTCGTGCTCTCCGACGACACCGGCGCGTCCAAGCGGATCGACGAGTTCAGCGCGGACGGCAGCCGCTGGATGGTCGCGGTCCGGATGGTGTCCGAGGGCGTCGACGTGCCCCGGCTGGCCGTCGGGGTGTACGCCACGACCATTTCCACCCCGCTGTTCTTCGCGCAGGCCGTCGGGCGCTTCGTGCGATCGCGCAGACGTGGCGAGACCGCGTCCGTGTTCCTTCCGACCATCCCCTACCTCCTCGGCTTCGCGAACGAGATGGAGGTCGAGCGCGACCACGTCCTCGACAAGCCGAAGAAGCAGGGTGAGGACGACCCGTACGCCGAGTCCGAGAAGGAGATGGACGAGGCGAACCGGCAGGAGGACGAGGACACCGGCGAGGACGAGCAGATGTCCTTCGAGGCGCTGGAGTCCGACGCGGTCTTCGACCGGGTCCTCTACGACGGCGCCGAGTTCGGCATGCAGGCGCACCCGGGCAGCGAGGAGGAGCAGGACTACCTCGGCATCCCCGGACTGCTGGAGCCGGACCAGGTGCAGATGCTGCTGCAGAAGCGCCAGTCGCGGCAGATCGCGCACAGCCGGCGCAAGCCGGACGCGGAGGCGGACCTGCTGGAGCTGCCGGCCGACCGGCGGCCCGTGGTCTCGCACAAGGAACTGCTGGAACTGCGCAAGTCGCTGAACACGATGGTGGGCGCGTACGTCCACCAGAGCGGCAAGCCGCACGGCGTCATCCACACGGAGCTGCGCCGCGTGTGCGGCGGGCCGCCGAGCGCGGAGGCGACGGCGGGTCAGCTGCGCGAGCGGATCAAGAAGGTGCAGGAGTGGGCCACCCGGATGCGGTGATCCGTTCCCGCGGCTTCCCACAGGAGTGAGTTGGGGTCCGTACGGAGCTTCGTACGGACCCCGTGGAAATCCGCGGTCACGAAACGACTCCGGAGGCGGTCACGAAACGACTCCGGAGGCGGTCAGGAAACGGCATAAAGGGGTAGTGCGCGCCCGGATTCTGGACGAGGCCTTCCGCTGAGCGGACCTGCTCGCTACTGTCCCCGCATCGAACGCACCGTGGCAGCGCCGCCGCGGGAGCGCAGCCGGTGCAATGGCCGCTACCGGCGGCCTCTCCGTGCGCCGCCGCGGGACCGGCGGCGTGCCACCCCGAGAGTCACCGCCGCCCACCGAAAGAGGGAGAGGCGTCGTGACCGCGGAAACCTCCCAGACTCTCGACAGAGGGCTCAGAGTCCTCAAACTGCTCGCCGACACCGACCACGGTCTGACCGTCACCGAGCTCTCCAACCGCCTCGGTGTGAACCGCACCGTGGTCTACCGGCTCCTCGCCACCCTGGAGCAGCACGCCCTGGTCCGTCGTGACCTCGGCGGCCGGGCCCGGGTCGGGCTCGGCGTGCTGCGGCTCGGCCGGCAGGTGCATCCGCTCGTACGCGAGGCCGCCCTGCCCGCGCTGCGGTCCCTCGCCGAGGACATAGGCGCCACCGCGCACCTGACCCTCGTCGACGGCACCGAGGCGCTCGCCGTCGCCGTCGTGGAGCCGACCTGGACGGACTACCACGTGGCCTACCGGGCCGGCTTCCGCCACCCGCTGGACCGCGGGGCCGCCGGGCGGGCCATTCTGGCCGCCCGTCAGGGCTCGCTGATCGAGCCGGGGTACACGCTGACCCACGGGGAGCTGGAGGCGGGCGCCAGTGGCGCTGCCGCGCCGCTCGTGGGGATCACCGGGCTGGAGGGCAGTGTCGGGGTCGTGATGCTGGCCGACGCGGTGCCCGAGCGGGTCGGGCCGCGGGTGGTCGACGCGGCGCGTGAGGTCGCGGACGCCCTTCGCTAGCCGCGGGCCCGGCGGTGTCTCCCGGTGCCGCCGCCGGTTCGGTGCCGCCGGTTCGGTGCCGGGTGCGGCGCCGTTGCCGGGGGTGCTGCCCCCGTGCCCCCGCGTCTCGAACGCCGGCGGGCCGGGTGTGGCTCGGCTGGGGGATCGGGGCTCCGCCCCGGGCCCCGGCTTCAAGCGCCGGCGGGGCTGGACGTGCCCGGCCGGGGGGTGGGTGGACGGGCCGATAGATTGGGGGCGTGCTCTCTCGTCTCTTTCGTCTGCGGCGTTCCGCCGCCCTGGCCGTCTGCGCCGTGCCCGTGCTCGGGCTGTTCGCCGTCGCGGTCTTCGCGCCGTTGCCCTTCGTGGTCGCCCAGCCGGGGCTCACGGCCGACGTGCTGGGCGAGCGGGACGGCAAGGCCGTCATCGCGGTCAGCGGCGCCCCGGCCCGGCAGACCACGGGGCAGCTCCGCATGACCACCATCCAGGCCACCGGCCCGTCCACGACGGTGAACCTGCCCGAACTCCTCGACAACTGGTTCGACGCCTCCCGGGCCGTCCTGCCCAAGGAGGCCGTCTACTCCTCGGGCGGAACCGACAAGGAGATCGAGCAGCACAATCTGGAGGAAATGGCCAAATCCCAGTCGACGGCCGCGCAGGCGGCCCTCGGCTACCTCCGCAAGGACCCCAAGGACGTGAAGGTCGAGCTGAACCTCGCCGACGTCGGCGGTCCCAGCGCCGGGCTCCTCTTCTCCCTCGGCATCGTCGACAAGCTCGACGGCGACGGCAGCGGCGGCGACCTCACCGGCGGACGCACCATCGCCGGTACGGGAACCATCGACGCGGACGGCGCGGTCGGCGCGGTCGGCGGAGTGGCCCTGAAGACCCAGGCCGCGCGGCGCGACGGGGCGAGCGTGTTCCTCGTACCGAAGGCCGAGTGCTCCGACGCGCGGTCGGAACTCCCCGACGGCCTCCAACTCGTCCCCGTCACCTCGCTGACAGATGCGGTGGACGCCCTTCGCGCACTGAACCGGGGAGAGCCGGCTCCGTCCTGCTGACGAAGCTCACACCGCGTCACCTCGTCCTATCGACTGTCGTCCTCGGCGGCCTGTTCGACCAGGGGGATGATCCGCAGGGGCACGGGATTCTCCATGACGATCGCCGTCGAGGCCCGGACGATGCCATCAAAACCGACAACGCGGTCGATCACCCGCTGGAGATCCGCGTTGGACCGGGCCACGAGCCGGCACAGCATGTCCCCGTGCCCCGTGGTGGTGTGCAGCTCCAGCACCTCCGGCACACCGTCCAAGTGGGCCCGTACGTCGGCCCCTTGCCCCTGCTTGATCTCCAGGGTGGCGAAGGCCGTCACCGGGTACCCGAGGGCCGTCGGATCGACCTGCGGGCCGAAGCCGCAGATGACTCCGTTCGACTGGAGCCGGTCGAGACGGGCCTGCACGGTCCCGCGTGCCACCCCCAGGCGGCGCGAGGCCTCCAGGACGCCGATGCGGGGCTCGCGGGCGAGCAGGACGATCAGCCGGCCGTCGAGGTCGTCGATTCCCATGAGTACGCTCCGGTGTCCTCAGAGGTGGTCATAGTGCACAGATGTTTCAACCATCCTCCGCTCAAGCTGGGCACTCTGTACAGCCAAACAGGAAACTATTGCGCAGCTTGTGGATCGGCGGGACTCTGCGGTCATGACTGAGACCCTCGACACCACCCCGCACACCGCGCGTGAGGCAGACCCCTTCCCGGTGAAGGGCATGGACGCGGTCGTCTTCGCCGTCGGCAACGCCAAGCAGGCCGCGCACTACTACTCGACCGCCTTCGGCATGAAGCTCGTCGCCTACTCCGGACCGGAGAACGGCGTCCGCGAGACCGCCAGCTACGTCCTGACCAACGGCGGCGCCCGCTTCGTGCTGACCTCCGTCATCAAGGCGACGACGGACCGCGGCCGCTTCCTCGCCGAGCACGTCGCCGACCACGGCGACGGCGTGATCGACCTGGCCATCGAGGTCCCCGACGTGCGGGCGGCGTACGCGTACGCCGTCGAGCACGGCGCGCGCGGCCTGGACGAGCCGTACGAGGTCAAGGACGAGCACGGCACGGTCGTGCTGGCCGCGATCGCCACGTACGGCCAGACCCGCCACACGCTGGTCCAGCGCGGGGACTACACCGGCCCGTACCTGCCGGGCTTCGTCGCCGTCGACCCGATGGTCGAGCCGCCGGCCAAGCGCACCTTCCAGGCCATCGACCACTGCGTGGGCAACGTCGAGCTCGGCCGCATGAACGAGTGGGTCGCCTTCTACAACAAGGTCATGGGCTTCACGAACATGAAGGAGTTCGTGGGCGACGACATCGCGACCGAGTACTCGGCGCTGATGTCCAAGGTGGTCGCGGACGGCACCCTGAAGGTGAAGTTCCCGATCAACGAGCCGGCGATCGCGAAGAAGAAGTCGCAGATCGACGAGTACCTGGAGTTCTACGGCGGCGCGGGCGTCCAGCACATCGCGCTGGCCACGAACGACATCGTGGCGACCGTGCGGTCCATGCGGGCCGCGGGCGTGCAGTTCCTCGACACCCCCGACTCGTACTACGACACGCTCGGCGAGTGGGCGGGCGAGACCCGCGTCCCCGTCGAGACCCTGCGCGAGCTCAAGATCCTCGTCGACCGCGACGAGGACGGCTACCTGCTGCAGATCTTCACCAAGCCGGTGCAGGACAGGCCGACGGTCTTCTTCGAGATGATCGAGCGGCACGGCTCGATGGGCTTCGGCAAGGGCAACTTCAAGGCCCTGTTCGAGGCGATCGAGCGCGAGCAGGCGAAGCGCGGCAACCTCTAGGCAGCGAAGCCCGGCCCCCGGCTCCCGCCACTCCGGCTCCGCCGGGGGTCCGGGTCGAGCGCCGTTGCCGGGGGCGCTGCCCCCGAACCCCCACGCCCCGAACGCCGGCGGGGGCGGGATGGCCTGACGCCGCCCACCTGGCGCCGGTGCGGCGCCGTGGCCGGGGCTCCGCCCCGGACCTCGCGCCTCAAACGCCGCCGGGGCTGAAGCGGGCCGGGGGCGCCCGCCACGCTGGGTGCGGCGCGGTCCCCGGAGGGCAATCCAGCCCGCACCAGGCAGGCGGCGTCAGCCAAATCCAGCCCGCCGGCGTTTGAGGCGCCGGGGGTCCCCCCGACGGAGTCTGGGGGAGGGTCCGGGGCGGAGCCCCAGGTCTTCGAGCCGCGCCGGCGATCGAGGCGGGGTACGGGCAGCGCCGCGGGACCCTGCGCGGCGGATCGTCAGGCGGACGACGCCGAGGCCGACGCGGACGGCTTCGGCGTCGGGTCCGCCGGTGGCGGCGGCGTCGGCGTCGGTTTGGCGGCCTTCGGCAGTTCCGGGGCGACCCACGGCGCGGTCGGCTGCAGGTGTTCCGGACCGCCCGGCGGCGGCTGCCCGATCGCCGCCAGGGCCTCCTTCGCCAGCGGCCCCCGCAGCGGCGAGAAGTGCGGGTTCGTGCGCATCGCCTCCTCCAGGTGGCGCCGCGTCGCGGCCTCGTCGCCGAGGCCGCGCTCGATCATCGCCCGGTGGTAAGCGAACTCCGCGCTCCGCAGCCCCGGTTCCGTCGCCTTCTTCGCGTACTCCAGCGCCGCCACGTCCTCGCCCGCCTTGTGCAGCGCCCAGCCCAGCGCGTCCGCGACCGGCATGCTCTTGTGCCGCTCCCACTCCTCCGACAGCCGGCGCACCGCCGCCGCCGGATCCCCGTGGTCCGCCTCGTACAGGCCCAGTACCACGTCGTCGTCCACGCCGTTCGTGTTGTCCCGCGCCGCCAGCGCGCCCAGCATGTCGTACGGCACGCGCGCCTCCTGCTCCCGTCCCAGCGACTCCAGCAGCTCGCCCAGCTCCCGCGCCAGCTGCGGCACCGGCGTCCGCCCCAGCGCCAGCCGGTAGTCCCGCACGGCCTCCCCGGGCCGCCCCAGCGCGGCCAGCGCCCTGGCCCGGCCGCCCAGCGCCTCCGCCTGCCCCGGATCCGTCCGCAGCGAGCCCTCGTACTGGGCCAGTGCCTCCGCCGCGTCGCCCCGCTCCCAGGCCAGCTCCCCGAGCCGGAACAGCGCGTACGCCTTCTCCGCCGGGGCCTTCGCCGCGCCCGCCGCGTGCTCCATCGACATCGCCGCGTCCTCGCGCCAGCCCCGGTCCCGGTAGACCTGCGAGGCCCTGATGTACGCCGCCAGGCCCGGCCGGAGCTCCATCAGCTGCTCCATCGCCGTCTGCGCGGCCTTGTAGTCGCCCAGACCGGTGTACGCGTCCACGAGCAGCGGGTACGCCGCCCACCGCTTCGGCGCCTGCGCCCGTACGAGCTCTCCCCACTTCTTGCCGGTCCCGAAGTCCCGCCGGGCGTTGGCCAGCGCGCCCATGCCCGTCATCGCGTCGAAGTTGCCCTTCTCGGCGGGGCGGGCCTCCAGCGACCGCTTCAGCGCCTTCTCCGCCTTCGGGAACCAGCCCGAGTCCGCCGAGCGCCGCGCCAGTTCCAGGTACGCGGCGCCGAGGACCGCCCACGCGGCCTCGTCGTCCGGGTGCGCCGCGACCCACTTCTCCCGGTCCGCGACCAGCGCCGCCAGGTCCACCGCGGCCGCGGGCGCGCCCATGCCGACCGCCGCCGCAGCCCGCTCGCTCGGTCCCGGCGGGCGGGCGTCGTCACCGCCGCGGGCGGGCCGGATCAGCAGGGCCCCCGCGATCAGGACCACCGCGACCGCGGCCGCCACGAGCGTCTTGCGGCCGGTGAAGGTCACGGGCGGCGCCGGGGTCTGCGCTTCCTCGTCGATACGGTCGATACGGTCCATGCGCTCACTGTGCGTCAATATGAAGAGCACGCCGAGATGTCCGAAGCCGGTCGCGGCCGTGTTCACACCGATGGTCCCCCAGCTACCACTGGGAAGGTGCCCCCACCCGGTGCCACGCTGGACCCATGGATGACGATCTCTCCGCCCGTCTGCGCACACGCCTGCTGGCAGGGCTGCCCGCCGAGGCCCTGCTCACCGATCCCCAGGTGACCGCCTCCTACGCCACCGACATGGCCGGCTTCTGCGCCGCCGGCACCCCGGCCGTCGTCGTCCTGCCCCGGACCGTCGAACAGGTCCGGCACGTCATGCGCACCGCCACCGCCCTACAGGTCCCCGTGGTCCCGCAGGGCGCCCGCACGGGCCTGTCGGGCGCCGCCAGCGCCTCCGACGGCTGCATCGTGCTCTCGCTCGTCAAGATGGACCGGATCCTGGAGGTCTCCGCCGTCGACCGGATCGCCGTCGTCGAGCCGGGCGTCGTCAACGCCGTGCTCTCGCGGGCCGTCGCCGAACAGGGCCTGTACTACCCGCCCGACCCCTCCAGCTGGGAACAGTGCACCATCGGCGGCAACATCGGCACCGCCTCCGGCGGGCTGTGCTGCGTCAAGTACGGGGTCACCGCCGAGTACGTCCTCGGCCTCGACGTGGTCCTGGCCGACGGACGGCTGCTGAGCACGGGCCGGCGTACCGCCAAGGGCGTCGCCGGATACGACCTCACCCGGCTCTTCGTCGGCTCCGAGGGCAGCCTCGGCGTCGTCGTCCAGGCCGTCCTCGCCCTGCGGCCCGCGCCACCCCGGCAGCTCGCGCTGGCCGCCGAGTTCCCCTCCGCCGCGGCCGCCTGCGCGGCCGTCTGCGCCGTCATGGAAGCGGGGCTGACACCCTCCCTGCTGGAGCTGATGGACCGCACGACCGTCCGGGCCGTCAACGCGCTCGGCAAGATGGGACTGCCCGACACCACCGAGGCCCTGCTGCTCGCCGCCTTCGACACCCCGCACGCCCCCGAGGACCTCGCGGCGGTGGGGAAGCTCTGCACGGCCGCCGGCGCCACCGCCGTGGTGCCCGCCGAGGACGAGGCCGAGTCCGAACTGCTGCTCCAGGCGCGCCGGATGTCGCTGACCGCCCTGGAGACGCTACGGCCCGCCACGATGATCGACGACGTGTGCGTACCGCGCTCCCGGCTCGCCGAGATGCTGGACGGGACGGCCGCCATCGCCCGCTCGCACGACCTGCTCATCGGGGTCTGCGCGCACGCGGGCGACGGCAACACGCACCCCGTGGTCTGCTTCGACCCGGCCGACGAGGACGAGACGCGACGGGCGCGCGAGTCCTTCGACGCGATCATGGCGCTCGGACTGGAGCTTGGCGGGACGATCACCGGCGAACACGGCGTCGGGATCCTGAAGAAGGAGTGGCTCGCCCGCGAACTCGGCCCGGTCGGCCTGGAGATGCACCGCGCCGTCAAACAGGCCTTCGACCCGCTGGGCCTGCTCAATCCGGGCAAGCTCTTCTGACGGCATCACAGCTCCCCGTCCGCCGACTCGTCCGACGGCCAGGGGTCGCGCAGCCACAGCTCGTCGGCCGGGGCCGGGGTGAGCAGTTCGGCCAGGGCCGCGTCCAGGCCGAGCCGCTCGGCCTCGGTGCCGGGCGGGACGATGCGCAGGGTGCGCTCCAGCCAGGCCGACACGGAGGTGGCGGGGGCCTCCAGCAGAGCGTCGCCGTCGGGCGAGCTGAGGGCCATGCAGAGCACGGCCTTGTTGTCGATCTTGGTGGGCCAGATCCGGACGTCGCCGTGCCCGCACGGGCGGAACACGCCCTCGACCAGCAGCTCGCGGGCGAACGTCCAGTTGACGGGGGCGCTGGAGCCGGTGTGGAAGGTGATGTGGACGGCGTACGGGTCGTCCGTGAGGTAGAGGAGCCGGGCGGGTACGGGGATGCTGCGCTCGGGGGACAGGACCAGCTTCAGTTCCAGCTCGCGCTCGATGACGGGGTGGTGCATGACGGCCTCACTTCGGTTCGGTGCCCGGGGCCGGATAGCGCCCCACACCCGGAGAGAGCTCTGGTGTACCCGGGTATGACGCGACTTCGGGTGGGGAATCGAAGGTTGGCCGAATTCTGTCGGGTGACCGAAAACATTCGCATGGCCCGAGGTTCGCTCAAAGGTTGACAATCTCCCGTTACCCGGGCTCTCGGGGGGCGGTTCTTGGCTATGGTCCTGCCCTGCACATGCCTCAAGCCACGATCGGAGTTGGGGACATTGACGGCCTCCCCTGGTGACGGCGAGCACGCGGCCCGCGAGGGCTACTACCCGGATCCCTCCATCCCCGGGTACGTCCGGTACTGGAACGGTGCCGCCTGGGTTCCGGGTACGAGCCGTCCTGCCCCTGCCCCTGCCCCCGCCGCGCCCGTCGAGGAGACGGGGCCGGTGTTCCTGGACCGGACGTCGGTGACGGAGGCGCCGGCGGCGCCCGCACCCGAACCGGAACGGGAACCGGAGGCGGAACCGGAGATTCGGCCGGTCGCTGGGCCGGTCGCCGAGCGGGTCGCCGAGCAGGCAGTGTGGCAGGCCGACCGCGTCCACCAGGCCGGATTCGGCGGCCCGCGCGACCACCGCGTCTCGTGGGGCAGCCCGCCGGAACCGGCGGCCGCGGCTCCGGCCCCGGGCCCCGGCATCTCCCTGGCCCGTACGCCGTCCGCCGCGGCGGACGGCGCACCGGTCCAGCGGTTCCCGGCCCAGGCCGCGGCCGGGATCCTGTCGGCCCGCTCCCCGGCGGCGGCACCGGCTCCCTCTCCGGCACCGGTTTCCACCCAGGCACCGGCTTCCACCCGGGCCCCTGTTCAGGCGTGGCCCGACGCCCCCGGTGGCAGCGGCTCCGGCGGGTCCGGCCTGACGACCTCCTGGCCCGAGGCGGCGGCCGCCCCGGCGGCGCCCCCGTCCGAGTCGGTCCGTCCGGCGCGGCCGCGTCCCGAGCCCGCCGAGCCCGCCGAACCGTCCCGGCGGGAAGCGCCCGTACGACGCTCCCCGGCTCCGGCCCCGGCCGCGTCCCGGCCGGGCCCCGCCAGGGCCGCCGCCCCCGCCGAGGCCCCGCCGGCCGAGGCGTCCCGGCCCGAGCCCTGGCACCCCCGGACCGGCGGAGCCCGTCCCTCGGCTCCGGCGAGCAGGCCGGCCGCCCCGGCCGAGCCCCGGTCCGAGGAGACCCGTACGCCCCGGGCCGTGTTCGAGCGGATGGCCGAGCGGGCCGTACGCCCCGCCGCGTTGGTGCGCCGGGCCGTGGCCCGCGCCCTGGACTCCCTGGTCCTCGCGGCGGTCGCGGCGGCCGCCGCGCGGCCCCTCCTGCCCGCCGCCACCGCCCACATCCAGGACAAGGTGGACGCCGCCCGGACCAGCGGCCGCACCACCACCGTCTGGCTGTTCGACGGCACCATCGCCGGCCAGATCGGCCTGGTCCTCGGCGCGGTCCTGCTCTTCGGCGTCTTCTACGAGGCCCTGCCCACCGCCCGTTGGGGCCGCACCCCGGGCAAGAAGCTGCTCGGCGTCCGGGTGCTGGCCACCGCCACCCTGCGCCCGCCCACCTTCGGCGCGGCCCTGCGCCGCTGGCTGGTGTTCGCGCTCCTCGGCCTCCCGGGCTGCCTCTGGTGCCTCGTGGACCGCCCGCGCCGCCAGGCCTGGCACGACAAGGCGGCCAAGACGTACGTGGCCCGCTGAGCCCCGCCGAGCCCCCCGGGACGGGCCCGTCCCCCGGATGGACAGCCTCCCGTTGCGGGGTCGGCGGAGTCGGGTTCGACTCGGGCCATGAGTACCGATCAGCCGCCGCCCGGCGAGCCGCCCGAGGAAGACCCGTTCCTCAAGAAGCCCCAGGAACCGACGCCTCCGTCGGGCGGTTCGCCGTACGACGCATCTCCACCCGGTGGCGGTGGCGGGTATCCGCCCCCGCCCCCCGGAGGCGGCGGTGGTGGCGGATACCCGCCACCCCCGCCCCCGTACGGAGGTGGCGGCGACCCGTACGGCGGTGGCGGCGGCTACGGCATGCCCGATCCGCTCGCCGGGATGCCCCCGCTCGCCGACTTCGGCAAGCGGCTCGCCGCCCGCATCATCGACGTGGTGATCATCGCCGTGCCGCTGTTCCTCATCCAGCTGGCGTTCGGCACGAACCGGTACACCGTCGAGACGAACAAGGGCGAGGACGTCACCGAGGTCATCACCAAGTCCTACAGCGGCAGCGGCCTGATCATGACGCTGATCTCGATCGTCGCGTACGTCGGCTACGACTGGTGGTTCACCAAGAAGAGCGGGCAGACCGTCGGCAAGAAGGCGATGGGCCTGCGCGTGGCGATGCTCAACGACGGCAGCGTCCCGCAGTCGAACCCGGCGCTCGCCCGGGCCGCCGTCCTCTGGCTGCCGACGCTGATCTGCTGCTTCTGCCTGTGGCCGATCGCGCTGGTGATCTCGATCCTCGTCGACAAGCCGTACAAGCAGGGCCTGCACGACAAGGTCGGCAGGACGGTGGTGGTCCAGGCGACCTGAGGCCCGCCGGGGCCCTGTCGGGCTCAGAGTTCAGGGCTCAGTGGTGAACGGAGTGTTCGGCGGCGGCCGCTCGGGGTTCCGGTACCCGGGTGGCCGCCGGCGCGTCCGCGTAGGAGACGCGGGAGGGGGCGGACGCGGGGGCCGGGGCTGCGGTGGCCGCAGGAGCGCCCGTAGGGGCCGCGTGGCGGCCGCGGCGCCTGGGGTGGGGCACGGTGACGGCGACGAGCAGACCGAGCCCCAGGGCGGCCGCGGAGATGACCGCGATCCCGAGCCCCGTACTCGTCTGCGAGAGCAGCAGCATGGCGATCGTCGACACGACGACGGTGGCGGACCCGTAGGCGAGCTGTGCGGCAGTCGGACGCGGCATGGCGATATCCGTCCTCAGGGAGGGGAGGGGGAGTCGGCTCAACTAGGTCGCGCGTCAAGTGACTCTACGACGGGGAATGCCCGAGAGGAACCGCCGGTAAGCGTGACCTAACCCACGGTGCCGGAGCACGGGGGGCGCACGGGGTCATTCTTCGCACCGCGCCCTGCCCGAAATGCCGTGCTGAGGCATGTGGGGGGCGGGCGGGAAGCACCCTTCGCCCCGTATGGCGGCCGAACGTCCGAATAGCGGAACTCGCTGACCGCATAGTGCAGTTGTAAGGAACAAGTCAAGGTCTGTCTTTTCTCTCGACTCTCCGGTCAAATGTCGTCACTTGAGACGCGCGCCGCGCGGAACCCCCCGCTCCTATGGAGAAGTTCCGACCTACGTTGCGGCCGCGGGAGGGGAACGACATCAAGTGACCAGCAATTCCGCCCGTCGGCGTGCGCTTCGTGCTGCCGCCGTCACCGTGACCATGGCCGCCTGCGCGACCAGTGCCACCTTCTTCACCGTCACCGCAGCCCAGGCCAACCCCAGTCCGCTCGGGGCGCCCGCCGCCGACCGGCAGGACCCGACCGCTCCTGCCAAGGTCGTCGAGCACGACCTGAAGGGCCCGTTCAGCGAGCAGCAGGCGGCGCAGCGCAAGGCTGCTCTCGACCAGGTGCTGGCCGGCAAGAAGGGCGTCGAGCAGCGCGGCGCCTCCAAGGTCGTCAAGCTCGACGACAAGAAGTACGTCGAGCTCGGCCGTGAGAAGACCGACAAGATCTTCACGATCCTCGTCGAGTTCGGCGACCAGGTCGACAACACGACCATGTTCGACCCGGACGGCCCCGGCCCGAAGCCTGCCGTTCCGAAGTACGGCGGCACCCCCGGGCCGATGCACAACACGATCGCCCAGCCCGACCGCGCCGGCGACAACAGCACCGCCTGGCGCAAGGACTTCAGCCGCGACTACTTCCAGGACCTGTACTTCGCTACCGGTCAGGGCAAGGACTCGCTGAAGACCTACTACGAGAAGACCTCCTCGGGCCGTTACTCGGTCGAGGGCGAGGTCGCCGACTGGGTCAAGGTCCCGTACAACGAGGGTCGTTACGGCTCCAACTACTGCGGCCAGACCAACTGCTCCAACGTCTGGGACACCGTCAAGGACGGCGTCACGGCGTGGACCGAGGCCCAGAAGAAGGCCGGGAAGACCGACGCCCAGATCAAGGCGCAGCTGGCCCAGTACGACCAGTGGGACCGCTACGACTTCGACGGCGACGGCAACTTCAACGAGCCCGACGGCTACATCGACCACTTCCAGATCGTCCACGCGGGCGAGGACGAGTCGGCCGGCGGCGGCGTGCAGGGCACGACCGCGCTGTGGGCCCACCGCTGGTACGCCTACGGCACCGCGGCCGGCAAGACCGGCCCGGACAACAACAAGGCCGGCGGTACCCAGATCGGTGACACCGGCATCTGGGTCGGCGACTACACGATGCAGCCGGAGAACGGCGGCCTCGGCGTCTTCGCGCACGAGTACGGCCACGACCTCGGTCTGCCGGACCTCTACGACACCTCCGGTGGCGGCGACAACTCGGTCGGCTTCTGGTCCCTGATGTCGGCCGGTTCCTGGCTCGGCACGGGCAAGGACTCCATAGGCGACCTCCCGGGCGACATGACCGCCTGGGACAAGCTCCAGCTGGGCTGGCTGAACTACGACAAGGCCAAGGCCGCGACGAAGTCCACCCACAAGCTGGGCGTTTCGGAGTTCAACACCAGCGACAAGCAGGCGCTGGTCGTCGAGCTGCCGAAGAAGCAGGTCAAGACCGACGTCGTCGCTCCCGCCGAGGGCTCCTCGCAGTGGTGGAGCAACATGGGTGACGACCTCAAGAACACCCTCACCCGGTCGGTCGACCTGACGGGCAAGACGTCCGCCGCGCTGTCCCTCAAGGGCTGGTGGGACATCGAGGCCGACTACGACTTCCTCTACACCGAGGTGTCCACGGACGGCGGCGCCAACTGGACCGCCCTCGCCGGCACCGCCGACGGCACGGCCATCCCGGCCGACGCCTCCGGCAGCCCGTCGCTGACCGGTGTCTCGGGCGCCTGGAAGAACCTGAACTTCCCGCTCGACGCCTACGCGGGCAAGAAGATCGACCTCCGCTTCCGCTACCAGACGGACGGCGGCGCGGGCGGCAAGGGCTTCACGGCCGACGCCGTCACCCTGACCGCGGACGGCTCCGCGCTGTTCACCGACGGCGCCGAGAACGGCGACAACGGCTGGACCGGCAAGGGCTTCTCGCGCATCGGCGCCGGCTTCACCAAGGAGTACGCGCAGTACTACCTGGCCGAGAACCGCCGCTACGTCTCGTACGACAAGACCCTCCAGGTCGGCCCGTACAACTTCGGCTTCGGCAACACCAAGCCGGACTGGGTCGAGCACTACCCGTACCAGGACGGTCTGCTCATCTGGCAGTGGGACACCTCCCAGAAGGACAACAACACCAGCCAGCACCCGGGCCAGGGTCTGATCCTGCCGATCGACGCCAACGCCAAGCCCATGAAGTGGGCGGACGGCACCCTGCTGCGGAACAAGATCCAGCCGTACGACGCGACGTTCAGCGCCTACTCGACGGACGCGTTCACGCTGCACAAGAACGGCGAGGCGCTGTTCCTGAAGCCGAAGCCCGCCAACCTGGTCTTCGACGACCACAAGGGCAAGTACTACTACGACGAGAACCCGACCGGCTCGGTGAAGGTCACTGACACCAACACCAAGATCAAGATCGCCAAGGAGACCTACGACGGTCTCGTCATGACGGTCGAGGTCGGCCCCTCCTCGAAGTAATTCGGTAAAACCGCAGGTCAAAGCATGATCGGCCGTCGCCCCCTAGCGGGCGGCGGCCGATCGCGTTTAGATGCGCGGTACGAGTTTCTTATTGACGGGGGAGATGACTGCCGTGCCCGGTGGAGGTTTCGTCAGATTGCCAGGCGGCAGCGTGGTGGTCGCGCTCACGCTGCCCAGGCCGTCCGGAGAGTGTGGAAATGTCCGCGTGCTGGTGCATGCCGCGAACCGTGCCCGCGCCCTGACCAGGCTGCGGAACCTCGGCATGCGGGCGGTGTACCTGCGGGGCAACGCCCAGCCTCCGACCCCGGACGAGGTCACGGCCGTCCTGCACCACCCGGACGGCCTGCTGTGGCGCGGCGCGCCCGACCGCGCCCAGGAGCTCTGGCACCCCATCCGGGCCCTGCTGGGCACCCCCTAGAGGGCCCCGGGCCGGGCCGTGGCCCCCTAGAGGGCGCCCTGGCCCGTCTGGCCGCCGATCAGGGCCACGCCGGCCGCACGGAGCTCGTCCAGGGCCCGTGCGGTGGTGTGCGGGGCCACGGCGGCCGTCAGGTCCAGCAGCACGCGGGTGGTGAAGCCGGCGCGGGCCGCGTCCAGGGCGGTGGCCCTGACGCAGTGGTCGGTGGCGATCCCCACCACGTCCACCTCGGTGACGTGCCGCTCCCGCAGCCAGTCGGTGAGCCCGACGCCGTTCTCGTCGGTGCCCTCGAACCCGCTGTACGCGGCCTCGTACGCGCCCTTGTCGAAGACGGCGGCGACGGAGCCCGATGCCACGGCCGGGGCGAAGTTCGGGTGGAACCCCACGCCCTCGGTCCCGGCGACGCAGTGCACGGGCCAGGAGGTCTCGTAGTCCGGCTCGGCCGGGGGGTGCGCGAAGTGGCCGCCGGGGTCGATGTGGTGGTCACGGGTGGCGACGACGTGCCGGTAACCGGGGGTGGCCTGCCCGATGAGCTCGGTGATGGCGGCGGCGACGTCGGCCCCGCCGGCGACTGCGAGGCTGCCGCCTTCGCAGAAGTCGTTCTGTACGTCGACGACGATCAGTGCGCGGTGCATGACGTGTCCTTCGGCTCGTGGTGGTGTGCGGCGGCGGGGCCCCGCGGGGGCTCTTCCCCCACCCCGCCCCTTCCCGAAACTGGGGCTCTGCCCCATGCCCGTACGGCGCTGCGCGCCCGCGCCCCCGAACGCCGCGCGGGCCGATTCAGCCCCCGGGGCCCCGGACGGAGTCCTGGGGCGTGTGAGGCCCGGAGGGCCTGCGGCGGAGCCCCGGCGCCGGTGTCGCGTCCGCCGCTACGCGTACTCCGTCGGGATCACGGCTTCGCCGCGCGAGAGCTGCATCGCGGAGAGCGGAAGCGCGGCGCGGGCAGCGCGGTGGCGCTCACGCGCGGCCTCGAGCGGCTCGCGGGCGACCACCTCGCCGCCCTTCACCAGCTCGACCAGCAGCTGCGAGTCGGCCAGGGCGGACGGCACCGGCCCCGTCCCGACGACCTCGGCCTCGGCGACGCCCTCCGCGTCGAGCCGCCGGGCCGCCCACTTGCGCCCGCCGATCGAGGTCTTCCCGCCGGTGGACTTCTTCGCCACCGGCAGCAGCGGCGCCTTCGGGTCCGCCGACGTCGCCCGCGCCACCAGCTTGTAGACCATCGAGCACGTCGGGTGCCCGCTGCCCGTCACCAGCTGCGTGCCCACCCCGTACGCGTCAACCGGTGCCGCCGCGAGCGAGGCGATGGCGTACTCGTCCAGGTCCGAGGTGACAACGATCTTCGTCCCGGTCGCGCCCAGCTCGTCCAGCTGCTGCCGCACCCGGTGGGCCACCAGCAGCAGGTCGCCCGAGTCGATGCGGACCGCACCCAGCCCGGTGCCGGCGATCTCCACGGCCGTCCGTACGGCCTCGGCCACGTCGTACGTGTCCACCAGCAGCGTCGTCCCGCCGCCCAGCGAGGCCACCTGCGCGGTGAACGCGTCGCGCTCGCTGTCGTGCACCAGGGTGAAGGCGTGGGCGCTCGTGCCGACCGTGGGGATCCCGTACCGGAAGCCGGCCGCGAGGTCCGAGGTCGAGGTGAAGCCGCCCACGTACGCGGCCCGCGCCGAGGCCACCGCGGCCAGCTCGTGCGTGCGCCGCGCGCCCATCTCGATCAGCGGGCGCTCGCCGGCCGCCGAGGACATGCGGGAAGCCGCCGCCGCGATCGCCGAGTCGTGGTTCAGGATCGACAGGATCACGGTCTCCAGCAGCACGCACTCGGCGAAGCTGCCCTCGACCCGCAGGATCGGCGAGCCGGGGAAGTAGACCTCCCCCTCCGGATAGCCCCAGATGTCGCCCGAGAAGCGGTACGAGGACAGCCAGTCCAGGGTCCGCATGTCGACGACGGCCCGCTCGCGCAGGAATTCCAGCACCGCGCTGTCGAAGCGGAAGTTCTCCACCGCGTCGAGCACCCGGCCGGTGCCGCCCACCACGCCGTAGCGACGCCCCTCGGGCAGCCGGCGGGTGAACGCCTCGAAGACCGAGCGGCGGCCGGCGGTGCCGTTCGCCAGGGCGGCCTGCAGCATCGTGAGCTCGTAATGGTCCGTGAAGAGCGCTGTCGACGGCACGTCCACCGGCAGGCCCAGGTCCGCAGGGTTCATGACACGGATGCTAGCGCACATTTCGTCAAAGTGACGAGATGTAGGACCCGTTTGTGCGACCGGGCCGTCACGGTGGCAGCATGGGACAAGTGAGTGTTGCTCCCGTAGAGATCGAACGCACCGAGTCGGCCGAAGAGACCTTCGCGGTCCCGGAACCCGACGTCCCCTGGGTGACCCTGGTGCACAACGACCCGGTCAACCTCATGAGCTACGTGGCGTACGTGTTCCAGGCGTACTTCGGCTACTCGAAGGACGTGGCGCACAAGCTGATGCTCGACGTACACCACAAGGGACGGGCGGTCGTGTCCAGCGGCAGCCGCGAGGAAATGGAGCGCGACGTGCAGGCCATGCACGGCTACGGCCTGTGGGCGACCCTCTCCCAGGACCGCACCTGATGGGCGGCACGTTCCAGTCCCGCAAGGGCGGCGGCGCGACCATCGCGCTCGAGGAGATCGAGATCTCCATCCTGCGGTCCCTGGCCGTCCAGCTGCTGGAGCTGATCGGGCCGGGCGAGCCGGAGCCCGCCGAGGACGCGGACCCGCTGGCCGCTCTGTTCGCCGCCGACGGCCCGACCGAGCCCCCGTCCGACCCGGCACTGGCACGGCTCTTCCCCGACGCGTACGGCGGGCCGGGCGCGGAGCCCGCGGAGGACCCCGAGGAGCTGCGCGCCCGCTCGGCGGAGTTCCGCCGCTTCACCGAGAACGACCTGCGCACCCGCAAGCGGGAGGACGCGCTGGCCGTCGTACGCAGCCTGGACGGGCTCACGCCGGCCGGCGACGGGGCGGCGGTCCTGGAGCTGACCGGGGAGCTGCCGCTGCGCTGGCTCGGCGCCCTCAACGACCTGCGGCTGACCCTCGCGGCCCGGCTCGACATCACCGAGGACGACGAGAGCGAGGCGCTCTTCCGGCTGCCGGACGACGATCCGCGCAAGCCGATGGTGATGGCGTACCTCTGGCTCGGCGGTCTCCAGGAGACCCTCATCGAGACCCTCTGAGAAGTGACTGCGCCCCGTAGCGCCGGCCTTTCAGCCGTCGCCCCCGGCGGCGTCAAGCCCCGAGATGTCGGAGCATGACCCTGGCGGGTGACTCCGGCCTACTGGAGGTGCGGGCCTCACCGGAATCCCCGGAAGGAACAGAGGCACCGGGCGCACAAGGCGCCGAATCACCGCCAGTGGGAGGAAGTCCATGTCTCGCATCACCCGGAAGAGGTCCGTCCGTCTGAGCATCGTGGCGATGGTGGCCGCGGCGGCCGCAGGAGGCGCCGTCCTCCCCGCCACGACGGCGATGGCGGCCCCATCGGCCGCGGTGAGCGTGGCCCCGGCCGCCGACGACCCTGACGAGGACGACGCCACGGGCGAGGAGATCCGTCCGGAGACGATCCTCGAGGACGGTCTGGGTCCCGCGGAGGACGACACCACGGGGGAGGAGATCCGTCCGGAGACGATCCTCGAGGACGGTCTGGGTCCCGCTGAGGACACGGTGACCGACGACGACGCCTCGGACGACGGCGCCTCGGACGACGGCGCCTCGGACGACGGCGCCTCGGACGACGGCGCCTCGGACGACGGCGCCTCGGACGACGGCGCCTCGGACGACGACGGCAGCGCGGACAGCGGCGGGGCGGACGAGTGACAGCGGTGGCGGCCTCTGATTGAGCGACCGCTCGACGATCTTCCGTGAACTCCCGCCACCGTTCGCTCAGCGGACGCTCAAATCCGGATAACGATCAGATCACCGTGATGCGGTGATCTGATCCAGTTCAGGACCCTTGTCCTGAAATGCCTGTGCCCTGCGTCACATTCCCCGCCCTCGGTCCCCGTAAGCACGTGATAAATCTTCACGACCGCCGACGGGACGCCACCCATGTCCCGCGGCTTGCTTGAACCGGCTGACCGCCGGGTGCAACTCCATCCGTATCCGGGGGGATCGAGGACCCGATCCGCAGCCTGCAGCAGGCGCGGGTCGGCGTGGAGAAAGGCGCACCAAGAATGACCTCTGTGCAGGTCGAGCAGCACGGCAAGACGCCCGGCGAGGGCACTCAGGGCGACGGCGACGGCGAGGGTTACCACCGCGCACTCGGCGCCCGCCAGATCCAGATGATCGCGATCGGCGGAGCCATCGGCACCGGCCTCTTCCTGGGCGCGGGCAAGGCCATCTCCAAGGCCGGACCGAGCCTGATCCTGGCCTACGCGATCGCGGGCCTGGTCATCTTCTTCATCATGCGGGCCCTGGGCGAGCTGCTCATGTACCGCCCCGTCTCCGGTTCGTTCTCGGACTACGCCCGCGAGTTCCTGGGCCCGTTCTGGGGTTACGCGACCGGCTGGACGTACTGGCTCTTCTGGGTGGTCACCGGCATCACCGAGGTCACCGCGGCCGCCAAGTACATGTCGTACTGGACCCACGACAGCTTCCCGCAGTGGGCGTACGCGCTGATCTTCACCGTCATCCTCTACGGCGCCAACCTGATCTCCGTGAAGCTCTTCGGTGAGCTGGAGTTCTGGTTCTCCATGGTCAAGGTCACCGCCATCGTCGGCATGATCCTGATCTGCGCCGGCATCCTCACCATCGGCTTCTCCGACGCCGCCGCCACCGCCTCCGTCTCCAACCTGTGGAGCGACCGCGGCTTCTTCCCCAACGGCATCGGCGAGACGCTGATGACGCTGCAGATCGTGATGTTCGCCTTCCTCGCGGTCGAGCTGGTCGGCGTCACCGCCGGCGAGTCCAAGGACCCCGAGAAGACCCTGCCCAAGGCCATCAACACCGTGCCGTGGCGCATCGCCGTCTTCTACGTCGGCGCGCTCATCATGATCATGTCGGTCATCCCGTGGTCGAACTTCAAGGCGGGCGAGAGCCCGTTCGTGCTGGCCTTCGAGAAGATGGGCCTCGGCGTCGGCGCCGCGATCGTCAACTTCGTCGTCCTGACCGCCGCCCTGTCCTCCTGCAACTCCGGCATGTACTCCACCGGCCGCATGCTGCGCGACCTCGCCCTCAACGGCCAGGGCCCGAAGTTCTTCACCAAGCTCACCAAGAGCGGCACCCCGCTCGTGGGCACCACCTTCTCCGCCGGGCTGATGCTGGTGGGCGTCTGGATCAACTACGTCGCCCCGGGCAAGGCCTTCGACTACGTCGTCTCCTTCGCCACCATCTCCGGCATGTGGGCCTGGATCATGATCCTGGTCTGCCAGATCCGCTACCGCGCCAAGGCCGACCGCGGCGAGCTCCCGCAGTCCGCCTTCCGCGCCCCCGGCGCCCCGTGGAGCAGCTGGTTCGCGCTGCTCTTCATCGGCATGGTCATCGTGATGATGGGCATCGACAAGGACTCCCGCGTCTCGCTGTACTGCGCCCCGCTGTGGGGTCTGATCCTCGGTGTGTCCTACCTGGTCCTCAAGGCCCGCAACCCGGCCGGCGCCGCCTTCAACAAGGCCGCCTGACCCAGGTCCCACCGCAGGTCTGTCCACCATTCGGGCCCACCCGTACCACGCCTCGGTACGGGTGGGCCCGTCTGCTTATCCTGTCGCTCATGCTGACCCTCACCCAGGCCCTGTACGACCAGATCGTCGAGCACGCCCGCCAGGACCACCCCGACGAGGCGTGCGGTGTCGTGGCCGGCCCGGCGGGCACCGACCGCCCGGAGCGCTTCATCCCGATGCTCAACGCGGCCCGCTCGCCCACGTTCTACGAGTTCGACTCGAAGGACCTGCTGAAGCTCTACCGCGAGCTGGACGACCGTGACGAAGAGCCGGTGATCGTCTACCACTCGCACACGGCGACCGAGGCCTACCCCTCGCGTACGGACATCACGTACGCGAACGAGCCCGGCGCGCACTACGTACTGGTGTCGACGGCCGACAAGGACGGCCTCGGGGAGTTCCAGTTCCGCTCGTACCGGATCGTCGACGGTGTGATCACGGAGGAAGAAGTGCAGGTCGTCGAAGCCTACTGACCAGTATGTGAGCAGTCGGCGTCCATGATGCGGGATCCCACTCCAAACCGGGGAGCGGGAATCGTTAACATGACCGCATGGTTTCCCACGACGTGAGCATCGAGACGCCCGGCAGGCTGCTGCTCGTGGCGCGGCTGCACGTCGACCTGTGCCGCCTCGCCAGCGCCATCTGTCCTGCCGTCTGAGCACCAGAGCCCCGTAGCGCGGGGGGCCGACGAACCGCGCGCCTGACGTTGTCACGCCCTCCCTCACGATCCTTCACGACTGGAGCCAGCCATGGCCATCGAGGTCCGCATCCCCACCATCCTCCGCACCTACACCGACGGCGAGAAGTCCGTGTCCGGTGAGGGCGCGAACCTGGACGAGCTGTTCACCGACCTGGACACCCGCCACAAGGGCATCCGCGAGCGCATCGTCGACGAATCGAAGGGCGGCGAGCTGCGCCGCTTCGTGAACGTCTACCTCAACGACGAGGACGTCCGCTTCCTCGCCGGCATCACCACCGAACTCACGGACGGCGACAGCGTCACCATCCTTCCGGCCGTCGCCGGCGGATCGAAGTAATGCGCTACGACTCCCCGCTGGCCGCGGTCGGCAACACGCCGCTCGTCCGGCTGCCCCGGCTGTCGCCCTCGGACGACGTCCGCATCTGGGCGAAGCTGGAGGACCGCAACCCGACCGGCTCGATCAAGGACCGCCCCGCGCTCCACATGGTCGAGCAGGCGGAGAAGGACGGCCGGCTGTACCCCGGCTGCACCATCCTGGAGCCCACCTCCGGCAACACCGGCATCTCCCTGGCGATGGCGGCCAAGCTCAAGGGCTACCGCATCGTCTGCGTGATGCCGGAGAACACCTCGCAGGAGCGCCGGGACCTTCTCGCCATGTGGGGAGCCGAGATCATCTCGTCGCCCGCCGCCGGCGGCTCGAACACCGCGGTGCGGGTGGCCAAGGAACTGGCGGCGGAGCACCCCGACTGGGTGATGCTCTACCAGTACGGCAACCCGGACAACGCGGGCGCGCACTACGCGACGACGGGCCCCGAGATCCTCGCCGACCTGCCCTCGATCACCCACTTCGTGGCGGGCCTGGGCACGACCGGCACCCTGATGGGCGTCGGCCGCTACCTGCGCGAGAACGTCGAAGGCATCAAGATCGTCGCGGCCGAGCCGCGCTACGACGACCTGGTGTACGGCCTGCGCAACCTGGACGAGGGCTTCGTCCCGGAGCTCTACGACGCGTCGGTCCTCACCACCCGCTTCTCGGTGGGCTCGGCGGACGCGGTCACCCGGACCCGGGAGCTCCTGCAGCTGGAGGGCATCTTCGCGGGTGTCTCCACCGGGGCCGCCCTGCACGCGGCGATCGGCGTCGGCCGCAAGGCGGTGGCCGCGGGCGAATCGGCGGACATCGTCTTCGTCGTGGCCGACGGCGGCTGGAAGTACCTGTCGACGGGCGTCTACACGGCCGCGACGACGGAAGAGGCGATCGACGTCCTCCAGGGCCAGCTCTGGGCGTAGCCGGCCGATGCCGGGGGGCCGGCCTCCGGACCCCCGCGCCTCGAACGCAGGCGGGGCTGAAATTGCGCTGCACGCAATCCAGCCCCGCCGGCGTTTGAGGCGCGGGGTCTGGGGCGGAGCCCCAGGGTCTTTGAGCCCCGCCGGCGTTCGAGGCGCGGGTATGGCCGGAGCCCGGCCTCGGGAAGGGGCGGGGCGGTCGGACGGGCCCCGCGCAGCGGCCGGCGCCGCCTAGTCCCGCAGCAGCTCCGCGAGCACCGCGGCGTGACTCGACGCCGGATCCTTGACCGCGGTCAGCAGCGTCACCGGCCCCGCCGCGGCCCACGCACGCAGCCGGTCCAGCTCCGCCACCACCTCCGGCTCGGCCAGCTCCGCCTCGTACCGCCGCCGGAACTCCCCGGCGGAGCCGCCCCCGTGGAACCACTTCCGCAGTTCCGTCGACGGGGCAACGGCCCGCGGCCACTCGTCCACCCCCGCCGCCTCCTTCGAAAGGCCCCGCGGCCACAGCCGGTCCACGAGCACGCGGACCCCGTCCGCTTCCGGCTCCGGCGGGTCGTACACACGCCGCAAACGGATCACCTGCCACCTCCGAGCCCCTTGACCTCGTCCCACACCGCCGGATCCAGCACCCCCACCCGGCCGCGCAACTCCCACAGCGACAGCTCCGCCGGCCGGTCCGCCTCCAGGAAGCTCGTCCGGCCCTGCGCCCCCACCGTTCCCGGCGGCAGCGGGATCACCCCGGCGCGCCGGTCGTCGTACTTGCCGGTGATCCACGCGACCCGCACCCGGTGGCCCCGTACCTGCGCCACCGCCAGGACCAGGCAGACCCGCCCGTCCACCAGGGACCACAGCTCACCCGGCCGCGGCCGCGGCGGCGGACCGGCGCCGTGCGCGGGCGGGGCCCGGCGGGGAAGTTCCGGTCGTTTCCCGGCGACCAGCACCACCAGCGCCACGGCCACGACCGCGGCCACCGCGGGCCACCAGGACGTGTCCATGTTTCGACCGTAGCCGTACGGGAACGCCCCGGCATGGCAACGTGTGGCAACACCCCTGCCCGCCGTCGCTCCCACGGGTGACAGGGCAGGTGATTCCCCCCACAACGGCCCGCCGTGGAGGAGCGACCGGCCGTTTCGCGCCTTACGCTCGACGCACGCACGGCCCGCATTCCGTCCACGGACCGTCCACGGAGGTTCACGCTCCATGAAGCTCACCGTCGTCGGCTGTTCGGGGTCGTTCCCGTCCGCGGAATCGGCCTGTTCGAGCTACCTCGTCGAGGCCGACGGCTTCCGGCTGCTCCTCGACATGGGCAACGGTGCCCTCGGCGAGCTGCAGCGCCACATCGGGCTCTACGACCTCGACGCGATCTTCCTCAGCCATCTGCACGCCGACCACTGCATCGACATGTGCGCGTACTTCGTCGCGCGCTTCTACCGGCACGAGGGCGGCCGCTGCGGCGCGATCCCCGTCTTCGGCCCCGAGGGCACCGAGAAGCGCCTGACCACCGCCTACGACGACGTGCCCGACGAGCGCTCGATGAGCGAGGTCTTCGACTTCCGCACGCTGAAGTCCGGCAGCTTCGAGATCGGCCCCTTCCAGGTCCGCACCGAGCGGGTCAGCCACCCCGTCGAGGCGTACGGCATCCGCGTCGAGCACGGCGGCCGCTCGCTCACGTACTCCGGGGACACCGGTACCTGCCCGGAGCTGGGCCTCCTCGCCGAGGGCACCGACCTCTTCCTCTGCGAGGCCTCCTTCACCCACGGCAAGGAGGACATCCCCGGCCTGCACCTCAACGGCCACGAGGCCGGGGAGTACGCGCGCGGCGGCCGGGTCGGCCGCCTCGTCCTCACCCACATCCCGCCGTGGACGGACGCGCGGCAGAACCTCGCCGACGCCCGCGCGGTCTACGACGGCCCGGTCGACCTGGCGTACTCGGGCGCCGTGTACGAGGTCTGAGGTGTCCGAGGTACGACGAAGCCCCCGCTCCTCCCTTCCGGGAGAGCGGGGGCTTCGTCGTATCCGAGGAGGTGAGGCCTACTTGGCCTCGGCCTTCGCCAGCTCGGCGAGCTCCTCGTCGGACTCGCGGCCCGGGGTGGGGAGGTTCCACTTGGTGATCGCGAAGCGGAAGACGAAGTAGTAGACGACCGCGAAGCAGAGGCCGACGCCCGCCAGGCCCAGCGGGTTGTCGGCGATGCCCAGGTTCAGCAGGTAGTCGACCAGACCGGCCGAGAACCCGAAGCCGTCGCGCATGCCCAGGGCCCAGGTCAGCGCCATGGAGATACCGGTGAGGACCGCGTGGATCGCGTAGAGCATCGGGGCGATGAACATGAAGGTGAACTCGATCGGCTCGGTCACACCGGTGACGAAGGAGGTGAGCGCGAGGGAGAACATCATGCCGCCGACGACCTTGCGGCGCTCGGGGCGGGCGCAGTGGACGATCGCGAGGCAGGCCGCCGGAAGGGCGAACATCATGATCGGGAAGAAGCCGGTCATGAACTGCCCGGCGGTCGGGTCACCGGCGAGGAAGCGGCCGATGTCGCCGCTCTTGCCGTTGTACTCGCCGGCCTGGAACCACGGGAAGGAGTTGAGCAGGTGGTGCATGCCGACCGGGATCAGCGCGCGGTTGGCGACACCGAAGATGCCCGCGCCGACGGCGCCGGAACCGACCAGCCACTCACCGAAGTTGTGCAGACCCGTGCCGAGGACCGGCCAGATCAGGCCGAAGAGGATGCCGATGACCAGGCCCGCGAAGGCGGAGAGGATCGGAACCAGGCGGCGGCCGCCGAAGAAGCCCGCCCAGTCGGGCAGCTTGGTGCGGTAGAACCTCTGGTAGAGGAGCGCGACGACTATGCCCATCACGACACCGCCGAGGACCTTGGCGTCAACAGGGGCGTCCACCAGGACGACCTTGTGGTCGACGACCTTCTCGATCTGCGGCAGGCTCGAGTCCGTGAAGGTGGCCAGGACCTTCGAGAAGACCAGGTAGCCCGTGACCGCGGCGAGTGCGGTCGAACCGTCGGACTTCTTGGCGAAGCCGATCGCGATGCCGACGGCGAACAGCAGCGCCATGTTGACGATGATCGCTTCTCCGCCGGCCGCCATGTACGTGGCGATCTTGTTGACGAAGTCGGGCAGCGATGCCTTGCCGAGCATGTCGTCCTGGCCGAGGCGGATGAGCAGCGCACCGGCGGGCAGCACCGCAACGGGGAGCATGAGGCTCCGGCCGATGCGCTGCATGACGGCCATCACGCCTGCGCCCTTCTTCTTTTCCGCCGCGGGGGCGGCAGCCGTGGTCACAACTTCCTCCAGTGGGCAAGGCGCCGCCAGGGGGTGAGCCGGGGGACGGCGACGTCTCGTATAAGGGGGGAACGCGGGCGCAGACAGGCCCGCGTGGTCTACACCAATTGATGGTGTAGACCAGTTGTAACACGGTGAGGGTTAGATAAGGAACCTTCAATTTCTTGTGGTCTACACCACAGGAGGTTCGGACAAGGCCGAAGCCCTCGGATCCGAGGATCCGAGGCCACGGGCGGCAGGTCGAAGGGCCGGCGCACCGCCGGACCGAAGGGTGCGTACCGCCGGGCCGAGGGCGCGTACCGCCGGGCTGAAGCGTGCGCGTACCGCCGGGCCGGGCGGGCCTACGCCTTGACGTTCTCCTTCTGCATCTCCTCGATCTCCTCGTCCGATTCCCGCCCCGGGGTGGCCAGATCGAACTTGGTGATCGCGAACCGGAAGATAGCGTAATAGACCACCGCGAAACACAGGCCGATCGGAATGATCAGCCAGGGCTTCGTCGCCAGACCCCAGTTGATGACGTAGTCGATCAGACCGGCCGAGAAGCTGAAGCCGTCGTGCACGCCCAAGGCCCAGGTCACCGCCATCGACACACCCGTCAGCAGCGCGTGGACCGCGTAGAGGAGGGGAGCGACGAAGAGGAACGAATACTCGATCGGCTCGGTGATGCCGGTGACGAAGGACGTCAGGCCGACCGACAGCATCAGCCCGCCGACCTCCTTGCGCCGCAGCGGCTTCGCGCAGTGCGTGATCGCCAGCGCAGCCGCGGGCAGCGCGAACATCATGATCGGGAAGAAGCCGGACAGGAACTGCCCCGCCTCCGGGTCGCCCGCCAGGAACATGTTGATGTCACCGTGCTTCACCTGGCCCGCCGGCGTCGTGAAGCTGCCGAACTGGAACCACACCGGCACGTTCAGGAACTGGTGCAGACCGATCACCAGCAGCGCACGGTTCGCGACGCCGAAGATGCCCGCCCCCCACGAGCCCAGGCCCACCAGCCAGTCGGAGAAGCTCTCGAGCGCGTCACCGACCGGCGGCCAGATCCACAGGCACAGCACGGCGAACGCGATCGCGACGAAGGACATGATGATCGGGACGAGCCGGCGGCCGTTGAAGAAGCCGAGCCAGTCGACCAGCTTCACCCGGTGGTAGCGCTGCCAGAACCAGGCAGCCAGCAAGCCCATGATGATGCCGCCGAAAACCCCCGGATTCTGGTACGTGTACTCGACGAACGTGTCGTTCGGCCCCAGACAGCCGCCCCCGATGTCCCGTGTGCCCCGGGGGCACGTCTTGGCGAAGGCGTGCAGTACGCCGCGGTAGACGAGGAAGCCCGCCACCGCGGCCAGCGCGGTCGAGCCGTCCGCCTTCTTGGCCATGCCGATCGCGACGCCGATGCAGAACAGCAGCGGCAGCCCGAGGTCCGCGTCCAGCAGCGCCCCGCCCGCGCCCGCCATGACCTTGGCGACGTCCGTCCAGTTCAGGCCGTCCTTGCCGAAGACGTCCGGCTGGCCCAGGCGGTTCAGGATGCCCGCGGCGGGCAGCACGGCGATCGGCAGCTGAAGGCTCCGCCCCATCTTCTGCATCTGCTGGAACAAACCGTTCCACCACTGCGGCTGCGGCGCCGCCTTGGCGCTGCTCGCGCTGCCGCTCGCACTGCTGCTCGCGCTCATCGGCGTCCTCCCTGACCGGCCCGTTTTTGGCAGTTGCGGCATGTGCTGCACACTGGTGTAGACCAGTCGTGGGCAGGTTGCTGCTGATCGTCATCATTCGGCAGCCGGCAACCATATGCCCGCATAGATGGGCCAACCGTGGGTTACCGTGACAAAGCGGATCACACAGGTGGGTATCCGGATACCTGGCCGCCGAGACTCGTTCTTCGTAACACTCAGGGAGAAACACATGGCCACCAAGGCTGAGAAGATCGTCGCCGGGCTCGGCGGTATCGACAACATCGACGAGGTCGAGGGCTGCATCACCCGCCTGCGCACCGAGGTCCACAACCCGGACCTCGTCGACGAGGCCGCCCTGAAGGCCGCCGGCGCCCACGGCGTCGTCAAGATGGGCACCGCGATCCAGGTCGTCATCGGCACCGACGCCGACCCGATCGCCGGCGAGATCGAAGACATGATGTGAGCTGAGCCCCCACGGCTCGCCCGCCCTACGACACGAGCCCGTAAGACCCCGTTCCGGATACACCCGGACGGGGTCTTCGCGTTCGGCCACAGGGACTAGGCTCGGAGCCATGTCTCGCATCGACGGCCGTACGCCCGAACAGCTCCGCCCGGTCACCATCGAACGCGGATGGAGCAAGCACGCCGAGGGCTCCGTCCTCATCTCCTTCGGAGACACCAAGGTCTTCTGCACCGCCTCCTTCACCGAAGGCGTCCCGCGCTGGCGCAAGGGCAGCGGCGAAGGCTGGGTCACCTCCGAGTACTCGATGCTGCCCCGCTCCACCAACACCCGCGGCGACCGCGAATCCGTACGCGGCAAGATCGGCGGCCGCACCCACGAGATCTCCCGCCTCATCGGACGCTCGCTGCGCGCCGTCATCGACTACAAGGCCCTCGGCGAGAACACCATCGTCCTGGACTGCGACGTCCTCCAGGCCGACGGCGGCACCCGCACCGCCGCGATCACCGGTGCCTACGTCGCCCTCGCCGACGCCGTCGCCTGGGGCCAGCAGAAGAAGCTCATCAAGGCCGGCCGCAAGCCGCTCACCGGCACCGTCGCCGCCGTCAGCGTCGGCATCGTCGACGGCGTCCCGCTCCTCGACCTCTGCTACGAGGAGGACGTGCGGGCCGAGACGGACATGAACGTGGTCTGCACCGGCGACGGCCGCTTCGTAGAGGTCCAGGGCACCGCCGAGGGCGAGCCCTTCGACCGCAAGGAACTCAACGCCCTCCTCGACCTCGCCGCCGGCGGCTGCGCGGACCTGGAAGCCATCCAGCTGGGCGCGCTGGAGCTCTGAGCGGCAACCGCGGCGCGCGGATTCGCGTCTGCCCTGGTACGGGCGCACGGTGTCAAAGCCGTGCGCCCGTCCACGTATCCGATTCCCTGGGGGACCCGAAGATGAAGACGACGAAGCCGAAGCACCGCATCGCCGCCATAGTCGTGGCGGCCGCGCTGACCGTCCCCGCCCTCACGGCCTGCGACGCGATCTCCACAGCAATGGACTGCGCGAACACCGCGGTGGCCATCACGGACGGCGCGAACGACCTCCAGCAGGCGGTCTCCCAGGCGGGCAACAGCCCGCAGGACGCCCAGAACGCGCTCAACCAGATCGAGACGAACCTCAAGAAGATCGGCGACCAGACGGACAACGCCGACCTGGGCAAGGCCATCGACTCGATGAACACGGCGGTCAAGAACGTCCGCACCGCCATCCAGAACGGCGACGCCACCCCGGACATCCAGCCGGTCGCGGACGCGGCGAGCGAGATCTCCAAGGTCTGCACGCCGGGCTGACGTGGCGGCGGGCTCGGCGACTTTGGCGTCGGCGGGGCCGGAAACAATGGCCGGCCTCGGGGCCTTGGAGCCTCGAGGGCCTCGGGGGCCCCGGCGGGCCGGAAATAATGGCGGACATGACTTCCACGCCCAGCCGCCTGATCCTGGCCACCCGCAACGCGGGCAAGATCGCTGAACTGCACGCCATCCTGTCCGACGCCGGCCTGCCGCACGAGCTGGTCGGCGCGGACGCGTACCCCGAGATCCCGGACGTCAAGGAAACCGGCGTCACCTTCGCCGAGAACGCCCTCCTCAAGGCCCACGCCCTGGCCCAGGCCACCGGCCTCCCGGCGGTCGCCGACGACTCCGGCCTGTGCGTGGACGTCCTCAACGGCGCCCCCGGCATCTTCTCGGCCCGCTGGTCCGGCGCCCACGGCGACGACAAGGCGAACCTGGATCTTCTCCTCGCCCAGCTGTCGGACATCTCCGACGAGCACCGGGGCGCCCACTTCTTCTGCGCGGCGGCCCTGGCCCTCCCCGACGGCACCGAACGCGTCGTCGAGGGCCGCCTCCTGGGCACCCTGCGCCACACCCCGTCGGGCACGGGCGGCTTCGGCTACGACCCGATCCTCCAGCCCCTGGGCGAGTCCCGCACCTGCGCGGAGCTCACCCCGGCGGAGAAGAACGCCATCTCCCACCGGGGCCAGGCCTTCCGCGCCCTGGTCCCGGTGGTCCGGGAACTGCTGGGCTGAGCCCGGTACGCCGAAGGCCCCGGTTCACCGTGCTGCTGAACCGGGGCCTCGCTTCGAGTGCGGCCGGAGGGACTCGAACCCTCAAGGGATTACTCCCACAACTACCTAAAAGTTGCGCGTAGGCCAATTCCGCCACGACCGCCTAAATCGCCCCAATTTGGACACCGGGTTGATTTGGTTGCGGTCAGTCTAAGGCCGTCCAGGTCTGCATTGCGACTGACTCGCGTCGACGGTTTCCGCACCACGTGTCAGTCAGCGCATGGCAATTGGGGCACAGGAGGCGGAGGTTCTCCTGCCGGTCGTCGCTCCAGTCACCGTTGATGTGGTCGACCTCCAGCGTCATGGGACGCCCGTGCCACTGGGGCGGCGTCCCGCATCTGTCGCAGCACTCCGGGACGCCGATCTCGCGCAGGGCGCGTCGGAGCAGGTTCGTGCGGGTGCGCCGCTTTCCCTCGTGCTTGACGAGGATCTCTTCGGCGGGCTTCACGGGCGTAGTGCCGGGCTTGCCCCTCTGATGGGCCTGTCCCAGGAAATGTGCGGTCGAAAACCCCTCTTCCTGTATCCACTGGTGCAGCTTCCCGCGTTGGGTGCTGTTGTCCGGCAGGCCGAGCTGCCGCAGGGTCTCTGCCAGCGAGAGGGACGCCGCGATCGCGTCGCGCAGCTCGGCACTGTTCGGGCGCGATGCCCTCGTGTAGCTTCGTCGGCTCCGTTTGAAATGCGAGACGTCGATCCCGTACTCGGCGAACCGCCGCATCAGGTAGCGATTCAGGTAGGGGTACGGCGTCGTGCCGAAGAAGGCGATGACCTCGTCGACCGATGCGCAGCGCGCTGCGGCCTCGGTCAGCAGATCGCGGGTGTAGCGAATTCCGCTGTTCACGCGGCCTTCGCCCGGCGCCGCTTGCCGCGTCCGCGGTACGTGTCGGTCGTGGAGTGGCAGTTGGGGCACAGGAGGCGGAGATTGTCCGCCTGGTTGTTGCGCCAATCACCGTCGATGTGGTCGACCTCCAGGGGGAGTGGCTCCCCTTGCCAGATCGATTCGATCCCGCACATCTGGCAGTGCTCGGCGACGCCGAGTGTGGCGAGTGCGCTCTTGAGCTGCTCGCTCTGCCGGCGCCGAGCATGGGAATCGGTCTGTCTGATGAGGATCGACTCCGGGGTCCGCCGGGTCTGGGGTCGGCCCGCAGGCGAGGGCAGCCTGAAGTGAGAGGTGTCGATGCCGTATGCCTTCACGCGGCGGCTGATGTGTGTGTGGTGACCGCCCACGACCTCAAGGCCGAGGCGCCTCAGGACCTCGCACATGGTGGTCGACGCAGCGACGGCCTCCGCCAGGATCTCTCTCGTCCACTTCGCTCCCTCCGCCTGGAAGTGCGACGTGTCCACCCCCAGCTTGCGCATGCGGTGGTGCAAGTAGCGCCGCGAGGCACCCTTGGGGTCCACCCCCAACTTCCGCAGCGCCTCGGACAGCGTCCGTGAGCCCTCCGCCGCCTCCGCCAGGCGGTCCCTCGTGTACGGACTGATCGGCATCCGCGTCCCCCTTCGTTGTCCCGGCCACGCGTGCGGGCCTCGTACGGAGTAACGGACCGATAGTCGGACGGTTACGGCTGATTTCGTCCGATAAACCGAGCGGCCCGCACCGGTTGGGTGCGGGCCGCTACGTTCGGGGGAGGGCGGGTCAGATGCCCAGGTCCTTGATGATCTTGGCTACGTGGCCCGTGGCCTTGACGTTGTAGAAGGCGTGCTCGACCTTGCCCTCCTCGTCCACGATCACCGTCGAGCGGATGACCCCCGTCACCGTCTTGCCGTAGAGCTTCTTCTCGCCGTACGCGCCGTACGCGGTCAGGGTCTCCTTCTCCGGGTCGCTGACGAGCGTGACCTTCAGGTGCTCCTTCTCGCGGAACTTCGCGAGCTTTTCCGACTTGTCCGGGGACACGCCGATGACGTCGTAGCCGGCCGTCGCCAGCACGTCCAGGTTGTCCGTGAAATCGCAGGCCTGCTTGGTGCAGCCCGGCGTCATCGCGGTCGGGTAGAAGTAGACGATCACCTTGCGGCCCTTGTGGCCGGCCAGCGAGACCTCGTTGCCGTCCGCGTCGGGCAGGGTGAAGGCGGGGGCGGGGTCGCCCGGCTGAAGTCGCTCGCTCATGTCGGCAGTCTCCTCAAGAGGGGATCGGTATGGCACGAGACTAAGCTGCTGACAGACTGTTCATGGCGGACTACGCCCCCACAGACGAAACGACGACGGAGGCAGCGCGGTGCCGGAAGCCAGGACCCCCGCACAGATCGAGGCGGACATCGTCCGCCGCCGGGAGCAGCTCGCCGAGACGCTCGACGAGATCGGCGTGCGCCTGCACCCGAAGACGATCATCGGGGACGCGAAGGCCAGGGTCGCCTCGACGGTCGACCACACCGTCGGGCGGGCCTTCGTCGCCGTGAACCGCCTCGTGACGGACGTGAAGAGCGGCCTGCGCCACGAGGACGGGGCCCCGCGCATCGAGCGGCTCGTGCCCGTCGCGCTGGTCGCGGCGGGTGTCGTGGGGCTGCTGGCGTTCTCGGTGCGGCGCAAGCGCTGATGACCCTGCGGAGCGCGGCGCCGACGCGGGCGGGTAGGTTCGGAGGGTGAGCGAGAACACCACCCACGACAAGCTGCCCATCCGCATGCTCCACGACCGCGTGCTCGTGAAGTCCGACCTGCCGGAGGGCGAGCGCCGCTCCGGCGGCGGCATCCTCATCCCGGCGACGGCCGCGGTGGGCAAGCGGCTGGCCTGGGCGGAAGTGGTCGCGGTCGGGCAGAACGTACGGAGCGTCGAGCCCGGCGACCGGGTGCTGTACGACCCCGAGGACCGGGCCGAGGTCGAGGTGCGGGGTGCGACGTACGTGCTCATGCGCGAGCGGGACCTGCACGCCGTGGCCGCCGAGCGCCTGGAGGGGGCGAAGGACTCCACCGGTCTGTACCTCTGACCTTCGCATCCGATCCGGAGCACGGGAGCAGGGGCTGGTGGCCGAGGCCACCAGCCCCTTTCGCCTTCCTTTGCTACGGTTGAGGAGAACCCGACGAGACGCGCCGTACCGGGTACGACAAGACGACGCACCCCGTACCGCTCGATGTCTCGGAGGTGCCGTCATGGCCTGGGTTCTGCTGCTCGTCGCCGGTCTGCTCGAAGTCGGCTGGTCGGTCGGCATGAAATTCACCGAGGGCTTCACCCGGCTGTGGCCCAGTGTGTTCACGGGCGCCGGGATCGTCGCCAGCATGGTGCTGCTCTCCTACGCCGCCAAGTCCCTGCCCATCGGTACGGCGTACGGGGTGTGGGTGGGCATCGGCGCCGCCGGGGCGGCCGTGCTCGGTATGGCGGTGCTGGGCGAGCCCGTCACCGCCGCCCGGATCTTCTTCATTTCCCTGCTGCTGGTCGCGGTGGTGGGGCTCAAGGCGACGTCCGGTCACTGAGCCGGGGTCCCCGGGCCCCCGGCCCCGGGTCATTCCAGGAACGCCGACGGCGGGCGCGCGCCTTCGGGCGTGCGGCCGCCGTCCGTGCCCCGGCCGCCCGTCGTGCCCGTCGCGCCCGTCGTGCCCGTCGCGCCCGTGGTGCCCGTCGTACCCGCGGTGGTGCCGCGCTGGTCACCCTGTGTGGTGCCGCCGTTGGTCTGCCCGCCCTGGGTCTGCCCGCCCTGCGTGCGGCCTCCATTGTCCTGGCCTCCGTTGTCCTGGCCTCCCTGGTTCTGGCCTCCGTTGTCCTGGCCTCCGTTGTCCTGGCCTCTCTGGTCCTGCCCGCCGTTGTCCCGGCCCCCGTTGTCCTGCCCGCCCGTCGGCGGAGTGGGCCGTACGGGCCGGGTCGGCCGCACCCATGGGGGCTGCGTCGCCTCGCCCGGCGACTCCTCGGGCCGGCCCGTCTGGGCCGGCGGCGGGGGCGGCGGCTCGGCCGCGCCCGGCTGGAGTTCCAGGTCGAAGTCGACGGGGTCGCTGCCCTCCAGCGCCGTCTTCGTGTACCCGGCCCAGATCCGGGCCGGGTAGCCGCCGCCGCCGTTGCGGGGCTCCCCGAGGGCGCCGTACAGCGACTCCAGTGCGCCGGTGTCCGGGTCCTGCCCCATCATCGAGATCACCGTGACCAGGCCCGGGGTGTAGGCGGCGAACCAGGCCGAGCGGTCCAGTTCGCCGGTCCCGGTCTTGCCCGCGGCGGGGTGGCCGGCGGCGAGCGCAGCCGTGCCGGTGCCGTTGTCGACGACGCTGACCAGCATGGACGTGGTGGTGTCGGCGGCCTCGCGGCTGACGGCCTGGGTGGGCGTGCGCTCGGGCAGGCCGATCGTGTCGTCGCCCTTGGTGATCTTTTCGAGGAAGGTGTACGGGGTCCGGCGGCCGTGGTCCGCGAGGGTCGCGTACGCCTGCGTCATGTCCAGGACGCTGGCCTGCATGGTGCCGAGCGCCATGGCGGGGACGGGCGGGAAGTTCGGGGTGTCTTCGGGGATGCCGAGGGCGATGGCGGTCTCCTTGACCTTCACGGTGCCGACGTCGACCGCCATCTGTGCGTAGACGGCGTTGACGGAGAGGTCGGTGGCGGTGTTGACGGTGATGTTCCCGTACGACACCTGGCCCTCGTTCTCGGGAGCGAAGCGGATCCGGCCGCCGACTACGGGGCGCTTGTTGTCGCCGTTGTAGAGGGTGTTCGGGGTGATGCGGCGGCCGTCCTGGGTGCGGGAGTCGTTCTCGACGGCGGCCGCGAAGACGAACGGTTTGAAGGTGGAGGCGACCTGGTAGTCGTGCCGGGTCGCGTTGTTCACGTACTGCTTGGTGTAGTCGATGCCGCCGTACATGGCGACGACCTTGCCGGTGGCCGGGTCGATGGAGACCCCGCCGGCCCGGACCACCCGGTCCGCCTTGCGCTTCTGCGGGTCGAGTTTGCTGACCATCTGGTCGTCGACGGCTTCGACGATGGCGTTCTGGCGGCGTCTGTCGATGGTGGTGGTGATGCGGTAGCCGCCCTTGGCGAGGGTTTTGTCGTCGAGGATCTTGCGGTCGACGATGTAGTCCTTGATGGCCTCCACCAGGTACCCGCGCTGTCCGGACAGTCCGGCGGCGGCGCGGACCTTGCCCGGTTCGGGGAACCGCGTCGTCGTGCGTTCGGCGGCGGGCAGCCAGTTCTTCTTGACCATGCCGTCGAGTACGTAGTTCCAGCGGGCGAGTGCGCGGGGGCGGCCCTGGGGATGCGAGACGACGTCGAAGGCGCTGGGGGAGTTGAGGAGGGTGGCGAGGTACGCGCCTTCGGCGGTGGTGAGGCCGGCGACGTCCTTGCCGTAGTAGGCCTGGGCGGCGGCCTGGATGCCGTAGGCGTTGCGGCCGAAGTAACTGGTGTTCAGATACCCCTCCAGGATGTAGTCCTTCGACTTCTCGCGACCGAGTTTGATCGCGATGAAGAACTCCTTGACCTTCCGGTTGATCGTCTGTTCCTGGCCCAGGTAGTAGTTCTTGACGTACTGCTGGGTGATGGTCGAACCGGACTGGGTGCCCTTGCCGGTCGCGGTGTTCCAGGCGGCGCGGACCATCGCCTTGGGGTCCACCGCCCGTTCGGAGTAGAAGTCCCGGTCTTCGGCGGCCAGTACGGCCTCCTGGACGGTCCGGGGGATCTGGGAGAGCGGGACGTTGACGCGGTTGACCTCGCCGTCGCGGGCGAGCTGGGAGCCGTCGGAGTAGAGGTAGAGGTTCGACTGCGCGGTCGCGGCGGAGTTGGCCGGCGGGATGTCCACCAGCAGGTAGCCGGCGATGAGGGCGCCGCTCAGAAGCAGGGCGAGGAGCAGGACGGCGCCCAGCACCATGCGCCAGGTGGGGAGGGCGCGGCGCCAGCCGGTCCGCTCCCGGCGGGCCGTACTTCCTGGTCTCTGCGGCCGTGTTGGGAGTCCCTCGGGCGGCGTGTCCGGGTCGCGAGGGGTCCAGCCCGGGGGTGGTGACTGGTCGCTCATCTCCAGGACTCCTCGACGCCGTGCGAAATATCCACTTCTGTACCTCATGGTGTCTACCCGATGACCGGTGATTACGCGCCGGACGGGGGTAAATCGGTCGCGTGGCTCGCCCCTCCGCACTAAGCTCGCGCGCTTTGGCCGACGTAGGAACGACGTGGGAAACGGAGGGATACGGTGCGTCAGACAGAGCGTGGGACAACGCTCGGGGCGGCGCGTGGGACGGGGCGCCGGAGAGTGCGGCTCTACCTCGCGGTCGCGGCAGGCGGATTCCGTCGCTACGCCACCTACGGGACGGCGACGGCGGCCGGTGTGTTCACCAACACCGTGTTCGGATTCATCGTCGCGTACACGTACATCGCGCTGTGGGACGAACGGCCCGGACTCGGCGGCTACGACCAGGCACAGGCCCTGACCTTCGTATGGGTGAGCCAGTCGATGCTCGCCGCCGGGGCGTTGATCGGGGGCGGTTTCCAGGAGGAACTCCAGGAGCGTGTCCGTACGGGGGACATCGCCGTCGACCTGTACCGGCCGGCGGACCTGCAGATGTGGTGGCTCGCGGCCGACCTGGGGCGGGCCGCCTTCCAGTTGGTGGGGCGGGGGGTGGTCCCGCTGGCGGTGGGGGCGCTGGCGTTCCGGCTGGCGCTGCCCGCCGATCCGCTGCGCTGGCTGCTGTTCCTTGTCTCCGTGCTGCTCGCGCTGACGGTGAGTTTCGCGGTGCGCTACCTGCTGGGGCTGGCGGCGTTCTGGCTGATGGACGGGTCCGGGATCAACATGATGGCGACCGTCGTCACCGTCTTCTTCTCCGGGATGCTGCTGCCGCTGACCGTTTTCCCGGGCGGTTTCGGCGAGTTCGTGCAGGCGCTGCCGTGGGCGGCGATGCTCCAGGTTCCGATGGACGTGCTGCTGGGCAGGCACGCGGGGTCCGGGAGCGCGGCGGGGGCGTTGGGGTTCCAGGCCGGGTGGGCGTTCGTACTGCTGGGCGCGGGGCGGCTGTTGCAGTCGGCCGCGACGCGGAAGGTGGTGGTCCAGGGTGGCTGAGGCGGTGCTGGAGCGGGAGTTCGCCGCCGTGGTGGTGCCCCGGCGCGGGCGGGTGCGGGAGGGGCTGCGCGGCTACGGGCTGATCGTGGCGATGTGGATCCGCGCGACGATGACGTACCGGACGTCCTTCGTCCTGTCGCTCGTCGGCAACGCGGCGATCACTCTCCTCGACTTCGTCGCGATCTACATCATGTTCTCCCACGTGGATGTCCTCGGTGGCTTCACGCTGCCCGAGATCGCCCTGCTCTACGGGTCCTGCTCGGCCTCCCTGGGCCTGGCGGACCTGCTGCTGGGCAACACCGACCGGATCGGCGTGCGGATCCGCGACGGTTCGCTGGACACCATGCTGGTGCGCCCCGTTCCGGTGCTGGCGCAGGTCGCGGCGGACCGGTTCGCGCTGCGCCGGCTGGGGCGCGTCGGGCAGGGGGTGGGGGTGCTGGCCTGGGCGGTGTGGGCGTTGGGTCCGCAGGTCGAGTGGACTCCGGGCAAGGTGCTGCTGGTGCCCGTGATGGTGGCGGCCGGGGCGGCGATCTTCGGGGCGGTGATGGTCGCCGGGGCGGCGTTCCAGTTCGTCGCCGGGGACGCGGCGGAGGTGCAGAACTCCTTCACGTACGGCGGCTGCACGATGCTGCAGTACCCGCCCACGGTCTTCGCGAAGGACCTGCTGCGCGGGGTGACCTTCGTCATTCCGCTGGCCTTCGTCAACTGGCTGCCCGCACTGCACGTGTTGGGGCGGCCCGATCCGCTGGGGCTGCCGGGGTGGGCGGCGTACCTGAGCCCGCTGGTGGCCTTCGCCGTGTTCCTGCCCGCGTCGCTGGCGTGGCGCGCGGGAGTCCGTTCGTACCGAAGCACGGGGAGCTAGCCGTGGCCGTGGTGGATGCGCTGATCTCGCTGGACGGGGTCGAGAAGGTGTTTGACGTACGGCGCCGGGTGGGGCTGATGCGTCGGGAGAAACGCCAGGTCAGGGCGGTGGACGGGATCAGCTTCGAGGTGGCGCGGGGCGAGGTGGTCGGTTACATCGGGCCCAATGGTGCCGGGAAGTCGACCACGATCAAGATGCTGACCGGGATCCTGACGCCGAGCGGCGGCCGGCTGCGGGTCGCGGGCATCGACCCGGCGCGGGAGCGGATGCGGCTCGCGCACCGGATCGGGGTGGTGTTCGGGCAGCGCACCACGCTGTGGTGGGACCTGCCGCTGAAGGACTCGTACGGGCTGATGCGGCGGATGTACCGGATCCCGCGGGCGCGGTTCGAGGAGAACATGGAGCGCTGCGTGGACCGGCTGGACCTGGCCGAGCTGCTCGACGTACCGGTGCGGCAGCTGTCGCTGGGGCAGCGGATGCGCGGGGACATCGCGGCGGCGCTGCTGCACGATCCGGACGTGCTGTACCTGGACGAGCCGACGATCGGGCTGGACGTGGTGAGCAAGGCGAAGGTACGGGGCTTCCTGCGGCAGCTGAACGCGGAGCTCGGCACGACGGTGCTGCTGACCACGCACGACCTCCAGGACATCGAGCAGCTGTGCGAGCGGGTGATGGTGATCGACCACGGGCGGCTGATGTATGACGGGTCGCTGGGCGGTCTGCACGCGGCCGGCTCGGTGGGGGAGAGCGAGCGGACGCTGGTGGTGGACCTGGAGCGGGAGCTGGCGCCGATCGAGCTGGCGGGCGCGCGGGTGGTGAGGGTGGACGGGCCGCGGCAGTGGCTGGCGTTCCCGGCGGGGGCTTCGGCGGCGCCACTGGTGGCGGAGGTGGCGGCGCGGTACCCGCTGGTGGACCTGTCGGTGCGGGAACCGGACATCGAGGACGTGATCGCGCGGATGTACGCGGGGCGGGGGTGAGGGCGGGAGCCGGGGTGGGTTCGGGGCGGGCCCAGGGCGGTTTAGGAAGTGGAGTCGGGGCGGGTTCGGGGCGACGCGGTTCCGGAGTGGGCTCGGGGCGGGTTCGGGGCGGGTTCGGGGCGGGATAAATCAGGGGCAACCCGGAGTCGGACAGGGGTTCAGGCCGTACAACTCCCGGTGTTCCCTGCATAGTCTGGTCCGCATGAGTGACGAGCGGCCGGAGAAGCCGTTGCCGGAGTTGAGGGCGTCGGATGCCGACCGGGACCGGGTGGTGGAGCGTCTGCGGGACGCCGTCGCCGAGGGCCGGCTCGACATGGAGGAGTTCGAGGAGCGGCTGGAGGCGGCGTACAAGTCCCGGACGTACGCGGAACTGGAGCCGCTGACACGGGACCTGCCGGTGGCGGGGGGCGCGGCGCCGCTGTCGGCGCCCGTGGCTTCCGGTTCGTCCTGGCCGGGGCGGATCGGCGGGTCGGCGACGTCCGCGACGGCGGTCGCGGTCATGTCGGGGTTCCAGCGCAAGGGCCCGTGGACGGTGCCCGCCCGCTTCGACGCGGTGGCGTTCTGGGGCGGAGGCGAGCTGGACCTGCGCGAGGCGAACTTCGCGCAGCGCGAGGTGGTGATCAACTGCGTCGCGATCATGGGAGGTATCCAAATCACGGTCCCGCCGGGCGTGGAGGTCGACGTACGGGGCATCGGCGTCATGGGCGCCTTCGACCAGCGCGTCGCCAGCGGCCCGACGCAGCCGGGCGCCCCCCGCGTGACCGTCACGGGCTTCGCCTTCTGGGGCGGTGTGGAGATCAAGGTCAAACCTCCCAAGTCGCCGAAGCTGCGCAAGCAGCTGTAGCGGGATGGCCGGGAGCCTGGCTGCCTTCGCGCGGGCCGAGCGCGGCTCGGGCGCGGGGGTGGCCGGGGGTGGTCGGGGGCCTGGACGAGCGTGGCTCGACCCGCGGGGCGGGGGGCCTGGACGGAGCGTGGCTCGACCCGCGGGGCGGGGGGCTGGGACCGGGCAGACCACGCCGGCCGCGGCCGGAGGGCTGGGCCCAGGTACGGCGTGGGCGGCGGCTGGGGGAGTCGGGGCCTCGGGTGGCTTCGCCCCTTCGGGTCTGCGGCCGTACGGGGGTGGCCTGGGGTCGGGGGACCCGGGGCCTGCGGTGGCTCGGGCTGCGTTCGTCCTGCGGGTATACGGGCCTGGCCTGGGGGCGGTTCGACGTCGGGTGTGGTTGAGCCGGGTGGTGTGGCGGGTGGCGGCCCTCGGTATGTCGGCCTGCGGCCGTTCTGCCTGGCTACACGTCGCGGGGGCTGGGTTTCCGGGCCAGCCCGGGCATGTCGGCCCGCGGCCCGGCTGCAACGGGCCATGGCCACCGGGCCAGAGCCGCCCGGGCCAGACCCGCCCGGGCCCCGGCGCGGGCGCGGGCGCGGTGCCGGCCGCCGGGGTCGGCGAGGCCGCGGCAGTGGGACCCGTACCCCCTCGCGGGAGCGAAACGGCGTGCCGGGAACTCCTCGCGCCTCTCAATAGTCGGATGCTATGCAGACAAAACCGGCGCCCCCGGGGGAAGGCAGGAGCTCGTGGACAACCGCCCCACAGTCGGAGGTGCCGCCCCACCGCCACCCCACGCGGCAGCGGCAACCGCACAGACCCCGACCCCGCCCACTCGCGGAGCCTTCGTGTTCAGCGCCGCCGACGAGGAGCGTCGCCGCGGCGTCCGCCGGATGAAGACCACCGCGACCAGCCTCCTGATCCTGGTCGCGCTGATCTACGTACTGGCCACGTGGGCGCAGCACGCCGGCGCCGCCGGCTGGGCCGGCTACGTCGCGGCGGCCGCCGAAGCCGGCATGGTCGGCGCGCTCGCGGACTGGTTCGCCGTCACCGCCCTCTTCCGGCGCCCCCTCGGCCTGCCCATCCCGCACACCGCGATCATCCCGACCAAGAAGGACCAGCTCGGCATCTCCCTCGGCGAGTTCGTCGGAGAGAACTTCCTCTCCTCCGACGTGGTCAAGGCCCGCCTCCATGCCCTCGGCATCGGCGGCCGCCTCGGCACCTGGCTGGCCGAACCCGCGCACGCCGACCGGGTCACCGCGGAGCTGGCCACCGCACTGCGCGGAGCCCTGACCGTACTGCGCGATTCCGACGTGCAGGCCGTCGTCGGCGAGGCGATCACCCGGCGCGCCGAGACGGCCGAGATCGCGCCCGGCATCGGCAAGACCCTGGAGCGGGTCGTCGCGGACGGCGGCCACCACCGCGCAGTCGACCTCGTGTGCGCCAAGGTCCACGACTGGCTCGTCACCCACGGGGCGTCGGTCGTGGACGCGATCCAGGGCGGGGCGCCAGGCTGGACCCCGCGGTTCGTGGACCGCAAGGTCGGCGACCGCGTGTACAAGGAGCTGCTCCGCTTCGTCACGGAGATGCGGGACATGCCCCAGCACCCGGCGCGCGGCGCGGTGGACCGCTTCCTGACGGACTTCGCGGCCGACCTCCAGGGGGACACGGAGACCCGGGCCCGGGTCGAACGGCTCAAGTCCGAGCTGCTGGCGCGCGGCGAGATCCAGGAGGTGATCGCCTCCGCCTGGACCGCGATCCGCTCGATGATCATCTCGGCGGCGGAGGACGAGCGGAGCGAGCTGCGCCTGCGCGTCCGTTCCTCGCTGATGGCCCTGGGGGCGCGGCTGGCCACGGACGGCCGTCTGCAGGCCAAGGTGGAGGGCTGGATCGAGGGCGCGGTGGTGTACGTGGTCACCACCTACCGGACCGAGATCACCTCGCTGATCACGGACACGGTGGCGGCCTGGGACGCCGAGCACACCTCACGGAAGATCGAGGCCCACATCGGCCGGGACCTGCAGTTCATCCGCATCAACGGCACGGTGGTCGGCGCCCTGGCGGGCCTGCTGATCTACACGGTGTCGCGGGCACTCGGGGCGTAGGGCCCGCTCGTCGGACCGGGCACCGATCGGCTGCGGGCGATTGCCCGGCCTGCGGCGGCCGGGAACGTGGTGGCTCGGACCGGGGTGGGCGGCGGCCCGGGCTGCGGCGGCCAGGCCGCGGCGGCACTTCCCGGCGCCTCGGCGGTCGGACCGGGCGCCCGGGGGCGGGCGCGGGTCCGTCGGCCGTCGTGCGGTCGCCCGCGCCGTCCGCGTACGCGCCGCCCGTCTCGCCGATGGGCTGCGGTGGGCTCGACGGCCCGGGGTGCGGCGGCCGGGATCTTGGTGGCCCGGACCGGGCTGGGGGGCGCCCCGGGTTGCCACGGCTCAGGTTGCGGCGGCACGTTCCCGGCGCCTCGGCGGTCGGACCGGGCGCCCGGGAGCGCGCGCAGGTCCGCCGACCGTCGCGCGGCCGACCGCGCCGCCCGCTTACGCGCCGCCCGTCTCGCCGATCCGCTGCGGTGGGCGGGTACCTGGTGGCGGGCGCAGGTCCGCCGGCCGTCGTGCGGTCGCCCGCGCCGTCCGCTTACGCGCCGTCCGTCTCGCCGATCGGCTGCGGTGGGCTCGGCGGCCCGGGCTGCGGCAGCACGATCCGGCGTCTCGGCCGGGGTGGGCGGCGGCCCAGGCTGCGACGGCCCAGGCCGCGGCGGGCGCGCCGCCCGGCGGCTCGGACCGGTGTAGGAGACGGCCAGGCTGCGACGGCTCGGCCGCGGTGGCCACGGCCCCGGCGGCTCAGCCGCGGTCGGCGACCGCCCAGGATGCCGCCGCCACGACCCCCGCGGCCCCGAAGACGGCCGGCCACGCGCCGACCTTCTTGGCCAGCGGGTGCGCTCCCGCGAACCCGGCCAGGTACAGCGCCCCGAGCCCGGCCGCGGCGGGCGCGCCGCCCCGGCGGTGCCACTCCCGTCCGGCCGCGAGCCCGGCGGCGCCCAGGACGACACCGCCCAGGGGCCGCTTCTTGGTCCACCGGGCGACGGCGTATCCGCCGACCAGCCCGGCGGCCGCCACCACGGAACTCGGTACGCGCGCCATGTCGAACTCCTCGGGTCTGTCTTCTCGTTTCGTCATATCGAATGCCTTACGAGGCTAACGCGGCCGCCCGGCCATCCGACGGGCGCCCAGCGCCCACCCCAGCACGAGCACGGCTCCGCCGATCACGGCATCAGGCACCGCGTCCCGCAGCGCGCGCGGCAGCAACGCCACGACGCCCAGGACGAGAAGAAAAGCGAGCGCGCACCGGCCGGCCGCGCGAAGCAGTCTGTCCACGGGCTGCTCAACGCGGGTGCCCGGCTTGCCGACACGGAGGGCGGGGAGGGGATTTGTCGCACACTCGCCGGATCCGTGCGATGTCCGCCCCAGGAACCCGAATCGCATAAATTCGCTCTCCTCACCCAAAGGGGAAATTCCCACTCCCCCGCCCCCATCCCACCCCACCCCACACCCGCACCCGCTATCACCCACAGGAGCCAGGACATCGTGATCTGCTACGGACAGGCCGTCCTCGACCTCGCGGACGAACTGGTCGACGCCTACGCCGACGTCTTCGCCGCCCCACCGTGGAACGAGGACGAAGAAACCATTCGCCAGTTCGCCACCCGCCTCCAGGCCGACTCCCGGCGCCGTGGATTCCGTACGGCCCTCGCCCAGTCCGCGACCGGCATCGACGGCTTCGCCACGGGCTGGATCACGCCGGCCGCCTTCCCCAAGGACCGCGCGTACGCCCAGGTCGCGGCACAACTGGGCCCGCACCGTGTGAAGGAGCTCCTGACCGGGGCCCTGGAGATAGACGAACTCGCCGTACGCCCGTACGCCCGCGGCCACGGCACCGGCCGGGCCCTGCTCACCGAGATCACAGCCGACGCCCCGGACCGGCGCGCCTGGCTGCTGACTTCCCGCCTGGCCACCGACACCGTGGCCACGTACCGCCGCCTCGGCTGGCACGAGGTCGCGGCCCGCCCCGGCACGGAGACGGGCGTGATCGTCTTCCTGTCCCCGGACCACCCGAACCGCTAGGCCAGCCGGCGGACCAGGCCGTGCCCAGGGGCCCGTGGGCCCACGGGCAAGCCCCCCACTACGTCCCCCCGCCCCCGGACTTCGCCCGGGAGCCCCGCACGTAGGTGCCCCCACGTCGTCGACGATCCCCTTCGTCCCGTCGCCCAGCTACTACTGGGAGGTGCCCCCAGCGCAGGCCCACCAGTTGCCCCGGGCGGGCCCGGCCGAGCCCCTCAGCGGCGCACCGCCAGTGCCCGTCCACCTCCGTGCCCATGAAGTACCCCTCGCCCGACGGCGTGATCGCCACCTCCTCGCGACCACCGAGGCCCGCCCCCGCCGTCGCCGGGCCACTCCCCCCGGCTATGCGATCTTCTCCTGGCCCCTACGGGCCTGAGGAGACCCACGACGCACTCCCTCGTCCCAAGGCGATCCAGCCGCCCCGGCCGACGGGCCACCCCAGTCAGCCAGGACCCCGGCCGACCGGCACCCCGGCCACCCCAGCGGGCAGACCGGCACCCGGTCATCCAGCCACCTGAGCCGGCCACCCCAACCGGCCGCCCGGCTGACGGGCCACCCCAGTCGGCCAGCCACCCGGCGACCAGCAACCCGGCGACCCTCACCCCGGCGGGCCGACCGGCACCTGGTCATCCGGCCACCCCAACCAGCCATCCCAGCCGGACAGCCATCCCAGCCAGCCACCCCGGCCACCCAGTCACCCCAGCCAGCCATCCCAGCCGGACAGCCACCCCAGCCAGCCAGCCAGCCACCCCGGCCACCCAGTCACCCCAGCCAGCCATCCCAGCCGGACAGCCACCCCAGCCAGCCAGCCACCCCGGCCGACGAGCCACCCCAGCTGGCAGCCAGCCCGACCGACCGGACAAGTGCTCGGGTGTCCGGTAGATGCCGGCCGGGCATACCGGCCGCATGATCACAGTCCAGCAGACCCCGGCGCCCCGCCGTCAGCTCAACCTGGCCACGCGCCACCAGCTCACCGCCGCCGGCGTCCCCGACGGCACGATCACCTCCCGGAGCCGTACGGGCGGCCCCTGGCAGCGCTTACTGCCCCGGGTCTACCTCCTCCAGACCGGGCCCCCCGACCACCGCCAACGCGCCCTGGCCGCCGTCCTGTACGCCGCCGAGCCCACCGCCGACCCCCTGTCCGGCGACACGGCCGCCCTCACCGGCGGCGCCGCCCTCGCCCTCCTCGGCATCCGCGAGGCCCCGTACACCGGGCACACCCCGGACACCCCGGCCGACGTCCTGATCCGCGCCCCGCGCCGACTCACCGGCACCCCGGAAGTCCGGCCGCTCCCCACCTCGCGCTGGCCGCGCACTATGACGGTCTCCGGAATCCCGAGCACCCGCCCGGTCCGCGCGGCGGCCGACTTCGCGGCCCGCACCCAGGACCCCGACCGCATCCGGTCGACCCTGGCCCACGTCGTCCAGGCCGGCTGGTGCCACCCGGACGACCTGCACGCCGAACTCCGCGCCGCCCGCCTCCTCACCCGCCCGCCGATCCGCGCCGCCGCAGCCGAACTCCTCGCCGGAGTCCGCTCGATCGCCGAGGCCCAAGCCCGCGACACCCTCATCACGACGGACCTCCCGACCCCCCTGTGGAACGCCCGCCTCTACACCCCTGACGGCACCTTCCTGGCCAGCCCGGACGCCTACTGGCCCGACGAGGGCGTCGCCCTGGAGATCGACTCGGCGGAGTACCACTACACCCGCGACGCCTGGCACGCGACCCTCCGCCGCCGCCTCCGCCTGGAGTCCCACGGCATCCTGGTGGTCAGCGCCACCCCGTCGATGATCCGCGACACCCCCACGGAGGTCATCGCGGCCCTCCGCACCCTCCTCACCCTGGCCGCCACCCGCGCCGCCCCACCCACAGCCCAAGCCCGCGGCCACCAACAGCTCCCTCTGCCATACCCGTTACTTGACCGCGGCTGACAGGAGAAAGCCGACGTCTTCATGCCGACCCGCACTCTGGAAGGCTGCGGTGATGTTCAGCACCGCCTGTCTGTCGGCACGCTCACTCACACCCGACAGCACGGAGTCCGCGGCTTCGTCCAGCCCGGCGTCCCTGCATGAAGTCACCGCTTCGATGACCTGGTGCGCGTTCAGCGTCCTACCGGCACGCCACAGCAGGAAGCCAGCGTCCCGATTCCTGCCTTCGGCGAGGAAACGAGTCACCCTCTCCAGTTCCGTCCATGCCGCGCTGGCGAGTCCCGCACGCGGCCGGTCCCCCTCCCCAGGGGGGACCGGCACCCTGCTCCCGTTTAACGCGGTCAGTAATGCGGATCGTGAAAGTGCCCCGGACCGGCCAGCACGGCGCTTTTTCCCGGAGTGTGACGGGTGCGTAGAGCGGGTCCTCGGCAGTGTTGAAGCCGGCGGATCATCATCCGATCCCGCTGAGGTCGGCCTGGTGGTGGTGTGAGACGGGCAGTCACAGTGCTGGATACGGGCCAAGCGGCGCAGTTCCAGAAGCTCCGCCAGCGTGCAGGGCAGCTCCGTACCCTGAGCGGAGGCATCGGCCTGTACGGTGGTGAAGAAGGCGTTGAGCAGCGACTCTTCCGGTATACGGCCGCCGTTGAGGTGGTTGGAGAGGCTGGAAGCTACGAGGTACGCCTGAGCGGCGATCCCGGCTTGGGTCCGTGGTGTGCACTCGCGCAGTCTGCGCAGCATCTCTACGAGCTTCCGGTGGTCTTCGGGCAGCTCTGGAAGCTCCTTCCACCTGGTCTTGCGCTGCACCGCTTCTCCATTCGCGCTGGGCGTCATCACAGACTGAAGTCTTCCTGTATGCGGGCCCGTTGGTGAACCGTCCGGGGTTTTCTCCTGACCTCGATATGCGGCTGGAACTGGCTTCCGGCCTAGTGCGTCGGCAAGAGTTGAGCCATCCGCTGAAGCTGCCGGTGGGGGGATCGGTCCTCGGGTCCAGCTGGGCGGTTCTTGTCTGACCGGATCTAGGAGATACGCAATGGGTCTTCCGTCGTGGACGGATCAGAAGCTCGGCACGATGAAGCGTGCGGCGCTGTGGCTCGTCACCGTGGTGGGGGAGGGGAATCCGTTTACTAAGGAGGATGTAAAGGCTGCATTCCCCGGGGTGAGCCAGGCCGACCGCCGGGTGCGCGATCTGCGTGACTTCGGGTGGAGGATCGACACCCAGCGGGAGGACGCCAGTCTGGGACAGAACGAACAGCGTTTTGTGGCCCAGGGGGAACCGGTCTGGGAGCCTGGCAAGGGAACGCGGCCGGCCAGCTCGATCACGGACACCCACCGCCGCGAGGTGCTGGCCCGGGACGGACACCACTGCCGGTCGTGCGGGATCACGCCGGGTGAGACCTTTGCTGGCACGTACGAGTCGGCTCAGCTCGACATCGCGCGGCGCCCGGTGACGCTGCCCGACGGAAGCTGCACCGTGGAACTCGTGGCTGAATGCAACCGCTGCCGGGTGGGCGGCCGGGGCCTGACCGCCGAACTGGGTTCCGTTCTTGACCGGCTGGGCCGGCTCGGCGCCATGGATCGCAAGACGATCAGTGACTGGATCCTTGCGGACACGCGGGAGTTCGCAGAGGTGGAGCGCTTGTGGGCGGACATCCGCACTCTGCCGGCTGACGCCCGGGGTAAGGTCCGCGAAGCCCTGGCACTGCCGCCGGCCTGACGCTGAGCAAGCGGTGGGGGCCGTGCCTGCAGCCCCCACCCCGGCCCCGCATACCCACGCACTCGTACTGGAGGAAACACACTGTGAGCATGGACTTCGGCCGGCCGCCCCGCGCCGTTGAGAACCAGGAGCTGGTTGCGAAGCGACTGGAGGAAGTCAGCGCCGGCCAGGGACTCCAGGAGACGCTGACCATTGAGTGGCGGACCAAGCCGATGGTGGTCCAGGTCATCGACATGCCCATCGACCAGGTGTACTTCAACCCCTCCACTCACAGGATTCGAGCGCAGCGCAGCTTCGACCCCGAGCGTGACCTCTTGCTCACGGCTGACGCGTGGAGCGAGGAGAGCCAGGAGTACCTTCGCTACTTGCTGCAGGCGCTGCCTTCTAACCCAGCCAAGCGCGATGGTGACTTCGATGACCTCAAGTCCAGCCTGAAGGAGTACCGCCAGAACGAGCCGGGGCTCATCACGCGGGACGGGATCCTCGTCAACGGCAACACACGTGTGGCCGCTCTCCGGGAGCTGGGAGTGAGCAGTGTCCGTGTGGGCGTGCTGCCGGAGACCTGCACATGGGCTGACATCAACTCGGTCGAGCTCTCGCTGCAGCTGCGCCATGACACCCGCAGGCCGTACTCGTACATCAACAGGCTCCTCACGATTGAAGAGCAGGTCGGCAGTGGCCGGCCGCTCGCCGATATCGCGAAAGACTTCCGGATCAGGCCGGAAACGGCGAAGCAGGACCAGTGGGTCCTGTCGACCCTCAAGGACCTGGTGAACCGTTCCAAGACAGGAGCTGTTCAGCTCAAGCTGATGGATTTCGAGGATCAGCAGGAGAAGCTCCGTGAGCTGCACCGAGCCTTCACCAAGGAGTCCAAGCAGAACCCGGGGCAAGCTGATCTGCTCAAGGAAAACAAACTGGCCCTGATCGTCCTTGAGTTCTCCAAGACGGACGTCCGTCTCGCCGACGTGGACTTCCGAGCACGCTATCTGCACCGTCATCTGCCGGAACAGCTGAAGCAGACTCCGGCGGCTCCCGCTGCGCGTGTCATCCCGGGACTCAACCGGACTGTGGGGGCCGAAAGCCCGCAGGTGGCAGCCGCCAAGGCGTTTACCAATGCGCTGCTGCAAGCTAAGGCTGTGGAGAGGGCTCCAGAGTCGGTACCCCGGGCGCAAGCTGATGAGGCTGCCGCCATCTGGCAGCAGGCGAAGGAAGCGGTCGAGGAGGCACTGGTGCCGGCGGGGAAGGACGCACGGGTACGCAAGCGCAAGCAGGCAGCCCCGGACCGCCTGCACGATGCGGTCCAGGACATCGACCAGTGCGTCACGGACATGGCCTTGGCGCGCGCGTCGCGCAGCCTCGATGAGGAGAACCTCGACGAGGCGGTACTGGCTCTCAAGGCGAGCCTGCTCAAGCTGGCACGGGAGGTCTCGCGCAGCATTGAGGAGCCAGGTGATGGAGTGGCCTGGCTGCTTGCCGCCATGCGGCAGGAGGAGGCGTGAGCGAGCTGGCAGAACCGTCACTCCGGCTCGGCCTCGACGTCTCCCGTACCAAGGCCGTGCTCCAGGCGGCTGCACCGTACGGCGCCGATCTGACCCATCTGGCAGCAAGCTTTCCGGAAGGCGTCCGGCTGGGCCTGCTGATGGTTGAGGTTCCGCTCGATGAATTCCTCACGGGAATTGACGCGTTGTCGGACTGGCCAGCGGCTGATTCAGTGCAGTGGGACGACGATCTCCTCGCGCTGGTCAGCGATGTACTTGATGACGCGGACCAGGCCGAGGACTACCTTGGCCGAGGCCCTGCGGAGTCTGCTGCTCCCGGAACCGAATCCGTGGAGGCTGCCCTGGGTCCTGACTGGCGAGCTAGCCTGACGTCATTCCAGCTCAGGGACATCGGTCGTCTGCTGTCCATGCGGCACGGCGCGAACTTCAGCGTTCCTGGGGCGGGAAAGACACGGGTTGGCCTGGCAGTCTACGCAGCGATGAAGGAGCGCGGGCTGGCACGGCGCCTCTTGGTCGTGAGTCCTAAGTCCGCATACGAGTCGTGGTTGACAGAGAGCCAGGAATGCTTCGGCACACCTCCAGCCATCCGCGTCATGGGCAGGCTGCCCGATGCGCACGCAGAAATCCTTGTGGTCAACTATGAGCGGTTGGACCGGTCGCTCACCGGGCTCGCGGGATGGCTGCGCGCAGTGCCCTCGATGGTCATCCTGGATGAGGCACACAGGATGAAGCTGGGGGCGCAGGGGACGTACGGCAGCGCTTGTATGGCGCTGGGGCCGCTCAGCCGCCGCCGCCTGATCCTTACGGGCACGCCGGCTCCCAATGGCGCGCGCGATCTGGAGAACCTGCTGTCGTTCGTCTGGCCCGGTCACGGCCGACGCGTGGTCAAGCAGGCCGTGGCAGGAGGTGATCTCGCGCACGCCAGTTCGGTGCTGAGGCCGCTTTTCACGCGGACGACAAAGAATGAGCTCGGGCTGCCGCCCTTCCAGCCGGTCATCCGGACGGTAGAGCTGACCGGCCTGCACCGTGAGATCTATGACGCGCTGGTCGGACGCTTCACGACGCGGGCAGAAGCATCAAGGGATGACTTCGACGCCCTGGGCAAGGCGATGCTCCGGCTGCTTATGGCTGCGACGAGCCCTGCCCTGCTGGTGGAAGGCAGCACCAGATACGAGCCGCTCAGCTTCCAGGTGCCGCCCCTGGAGGCCGCGGAGGATGAGTCGCTATTCACGCTGCTGCAGAATCTTCCCCAGCATGAAATCCCGCCGAAATATCAGGCGGTGCAGGACATCGTCTCACGGAATGCGGCAGCGGGGCGCAAGACTCTGCTGTGGTCGACGTTCGTCCGGAACATCACGAGCCTTGAACAGCTGCTCAGCGCGTACCAGCCAGCTGTCGTGCACGGAGGGACGCCGGACCGCGAGGAGCAGATCAGGCGCTTCCGGCAAGACCCCGATTGCTACGTCCTGATCTCGAACCCGGCCACGCTCGGAGAGGGCATCAGCCTTCACCGTGACTGTCACGATGCCGTCTATGTGGACCGCGACTTCATGGCGGGACGCTTCCTTCAGAGCCTCGACCGGATCCACCGTCTCGGGCTGGCCCCGGACACTGAGACGCGTGTCACGGTGCTTGCCTCCGGCGGGACCATCGATGAGGTCGTGACGCTCCGCCTGGCTGAAAAACTTGAGTTCATGGGCGCCATCCTTGATGACCCTGCTGTACGCCAGCTGGGCGATCTGCAGGAAGAGCGGCCTGTGGCAGCAGGCATGGATGAAGCCGACGTGCAGGCGCTACTGAATCACTTGCGAGGCGCCCGGGTGTGACGGGCTCGTGGACAACCGCCGTGCCGGCCGGGGGCTGGTGGGTCGGGATGGGCGGAGGTGCAGCCGGTGTCGGTGGCAGGTGCGACACTTGCCTGTCTGCATCTGCCACACCAGGAGGACTCGATGGGAGCCAGCGACCACACGCTGACCTCGATTGAGATTTGCGCGGGAGCCGGGGGGCAGGCCATCGGCCTCCACCAGGCTGGTTTCAGGCACCTTGCGCTCGTTGAGATCGACCAGCACGCTGCGGCGACGCTGCGGCGCAACGTCGAGTACCGGGACGGCTGGGAATTTGAGCGGAAGTATTGCGACATCATTCATAATGATGTGAATGACTTCAAGCCTATGGTGGAGCTTGAAAAGCCGCTTGAGTATTTCAAGCGCCCCCTCCAGCGAGGTGAACTGAGCCTGCTGGCCGGTGGCGTTCCGTGCCCGCCCTTCTCGCACGCTGGCAAGCAGCTGGGGAAGGATGACGAGCGCGACCTGTTTCCGCGCATGCTTGACCTTGTGGATGAAGTACTTCCTCACGCGGTCATGATCGAAAATGTTCGCGGTATCAAGGATGACAAGTTCGAGGAATACCGCACCTGGGTAGAAGCCCGTTTGCAGGGCGGTGATGCGGTTGATCCCGAGACCGGGATTGAACGATTTTACAAGGGCGCCGGTTACAAGGTGTGTGGATGGCGGGTCCTGGAAGCGAGTACGTTCGGCGTTCCGCAACTCCGCCCCCGCGCGATTCTCGTGGCAATCCACAAGGATGTCCTTGGTGATCAGGTATTCCAGTGGCCTGTCCCGCAGGAAACGGCCTGGACCGTCCGTGAGGCTCTCGACGAGACGATGACTGCTAGGTACCAGCCCTTCCTGGACCAGGGCGGCGAGGTCAAGATCAAAGCCCAGGAGGCACTCGCGCGCTGGCAGGGAAAGAGCGGCGGAATCGCGCCCACCCTTGTGGGCGGGTCAAAGAAGCACGGGGGCGCGGATCTGGGGCCGAGCCGGGCCAAGGCGGCCTGGAAGCAGCTGGGTGTCAACGCGCTCGGTGTCGCCAACTCTCCTGTGGAGTGCAAGAAGAAGCAGAGCGAAGACCGTGATCTTTTTAGGCCTGAGGGCCCGATGCTCACTGTCAAGCAAGCCGCGATCATTCAGGGATTTCCTGCGGAGTGGGACTTCGAGGGCGATCCTGAACTGGAAAAGACCCCGGGCAAGACGGCTCAGTACCGGCAGGTGGGGAATGCCTTCCCGCCGCCGGTAGCCCGGGCCGTAGGTGAAGAGATCGCGAAAGTTCTCCGCGTCGCCGGTCCGATGACCGTAGGTGAACGGGAAGACGGCATCTAGGCTTCCGCGGTCCGGGGGCGGTGACTCCGCTCCCGGATCGCAGTGGCGATGCCCTCAGCGCAGAAGGCAGGCTCCTCGTGCTCCCAGAACCGGAGTACGAGCCAGCCGGCTTCTTCCAGTCTCCGGTCCGTATCGCGGTCCCGGGCCATGTTCCCGGCAACTTTTCCCGACCAGTAGCCCGGATTGGTCTTCGGCGATACGTAGTGCTCTGGGCAGCCGTGCCAGTAGCAGCCGTCAATGAAGACGGCTACCCGCGCCGGCCGGAAGACCATGTCGGCCGTCCTGCGGAGATCAGGCAAGGGCCGGGCGGCGATGCGATAGCGCAGCCCCTGCGCGTGCACGAGGCGTCGGATGGCTTTCTCCGGCTTGGTATCGCGGCTCCGGATGGCCTGCATGTTGCGCCGACGCGCCGCAGTGGAAGCCCAGGAGCCCTCGGGTGGCTGCCAGGGCGTCTCATCTTGCACTCTCGTGCTCTCCATCAGTCCTCAGCGCAATCCAGTCCTCTGGCCCCAGGGTAATCGCGTGGGCCGCGGCGGTGTCCCGCTGCTGCGGGAACTTGCCGCAGAGCAGGGTGAGGCCATCCTGGGCGAGTCGGTTCCTGACGTTCCGCGCCCTTCGCAGCGGATCGTGTCTTCCGGCGCCCACAGTCGAGATCACACTTCGCGGGATGATGTGCCCCGCGAGGTACTGGAACATAAGAGTGAAACGCTGCTCCTGTCCGGGCTTCTTCGCGAGGACACGGCTGGCCTGCGCCGGGGTCAGCAGCGTCAGCGGGTTGACTGGCAGAGGGGTCCAGTCGTAAAGGGCAACGCTCCAGTGATCACGTGCGTAGACCGCCAGACCTCGTTTGCCATCCCGGTTCCCTTTGCCACGGTAGAGCCACGACGTGTGCGCACGGACGAGCCATGAACGATGACGGTTCTGGCCGAGTTGTATCTGGGTGCATATGCAGACCTGGCAGTGCGCCTCGGATGGAATGGCCCAGTTCGACCCGACGGTCGCCTTGATATCGACGGGAACGCCAGTGATCAGCGTGTCGAGCGGTGCCGCTTTCGGAAGGCTGAACGAGCGGAGAACCTCGTACTCAAGCTTGGCACCCACCGAAGCCCTCTCGCCGGGATGCACCTCGCGTGACTGCAGGTCGTAGCGGCCTGTTCTGGCGCCGTCGAGGACATAGTCAATCGCGTTCGCGATGGCTCCCGTGTACAGCCCGGCGACGTCATGCTGACGCAGCCAGCCGAGGACGTTCTGCAATTCGGTGTCCTCAGCCGGTGCGTGCAGGACGTGTTCACCCGTACCGGTGCCCGTGCAGACCTCTCCCGGTACCTGGAGGACGAGTCGGCCCCGGCTCATCTGCTGCCAGAGGTGTTGGCCTCGCCGTGGCACTCCGCGTACGGCTTGCCCGACGTGCACCAGCAGGGGGACGTGGGGGTCGGGGGCCAGGGGGTGGCCTTGCCGCGGGCGGCGAGGGTGGTGGCGTATTCGGCCAGGAGGGACGGGGAGGCCGGGGAGGTTTTCTCCGAGGCCGCGAACGCCTCGTACGACGGGACGCTGCCCGTGACGATGCCGAGGTTCGTCGTGCCCGAGGCGGCGAGGGCACGGAGGGAGGATTCCACCTGCGTCAGGTGGACCTCGTGCGAGGGGTACTCAGCGGCGAGGGTGGGGTAGCTGGTCAGGAGCTCGGAGAGTTCGCGCTGGGGCCAGTGGAGGAGCGCCACCGGGAAGGGGCGGGAGAGGGCGGCGCGGCGGTCGCCCAGTTCGGCGCGCAGGCGGGCGATCTCGGCGCGGAGTTCGGCCGGGTCGTCGGAGCCCAGGGCCCAGATGCGCTTGGGGTCGTGGAGTTCGTCGAGCGGGATCGGGCCGATGTGGCGGGTGTCGGCGACCATGTCCCAGTCGTCGTGAGGGAGGGCGAGGAGGCGGCGTACCCGGTGGCGGCCCGTCAGGAGGGCGGTCGTGGCGGGGGTCAGCGGGGCGTCCTCCGTGATGAGGAGGGTCGCCGCCTCGGTGAAGCAGTCGTGCGAGGCTTCCAGCTCGTCGTGGGTTTCCAGGGCTTCCGCGATGACCTCCCACGGCGCCGGGTCCTTCGGCGCGGCGGCGCGGATGCCGTTGATGAGGGCGCGGGCCTCGGCCTCGTGGCCGTACTCCCAGAGGTTCGCCGCCTGCAGGGCCTTGATCAGGTGCAGGTTGGCGGGGGAGGCGGAGAGGAGTTGGTCGTACAGGGTGCTCGCCCGATCGCGTGCGTCGGCCAACTCGAGGTGGGCCGCGGCCTGGAGGAGCAACGGCTCCTGGTCCTCGGGGTAGCGGGTCGCCGTGCGGATGAGGCGCTCGGCTTCGGCGATGTGCTCTGCAGGCGTGTCGGGGCGCATGGTTTGCAGCGTACTGCCGCTGGTCAGTTGAGGGGGGAGGACTTAAGGTGCGGCCCGTGCGGGATCACATAACTGGGGTGGTGCAGGGGCGCGGCGGGCCGGCGCGGCGGGACGTGATCGCGCGGACGCTGTGGGTGTGCGCCGAGGTGATCACTACGGTGGGTGTGGTGGTGGCGCTCCTGGTGGTGCACCAGGTGTGGTGGACCAACCGGCAGGCCGTGGCCGCGGCGCGTGAGCAGGTCAGGGCCTTGGAGAGGGAGTGGGTCGGCTCCCCTGGCGGGCCCGCTGCGGAAGCGTCCGGCGTCCCGCCTTCGGGCCTTCCGTCCGCTCCTTCCGGGGACGCGGAGCCTGCCGCGCCGCCGTCACCCCCGCGCTCGGCCGCCGCCACCGCGCGGACCGCGGCCCGGCCGGCTCGGGATCAGGCGTACGCCGTCCTGCGCATCCCCCGGCTCGGTCTCGTCGTCCCCGTCGCGCAGGGGGTCGACAAGCGAGCCGTGCTCGACAAGGGGTACGCCGGGCAGTACCCCGGGACCGCCCGGCCCGGGGCGCAGGGGAACTTCGCGCTGGCCGGGCACCGCAATACGCATGGGGAGCCCTTCCGGTACATCAACCGGCTGCGGGGCGGGGACGAACTGATCGTCGACGTGCAGGGGCGGCGCTACACGTACGTGGTCGGGAAGACCTTGAACGAGACGACCGAGCGCGACACCGGGGTGATCGCGCCCGTGCCGCGCAGCGTGGTGAAGCCGGACCAGGGGTACAGCGAGCCCGGCCCGTACATCACGCTCACCACCTGCACGCCCGAGTACACCTCCAAGTACCGGCTGGTGGTGTGGGGGACCCTCAAGTCCTGACCCCGCCCCCGTTCCGTTCCGTTGTCAGTGGGGCCGGTTAGTATCGATCGCAAGTAGCGGATCTCGTACGGAGGTTCGTGCGCGGGAGTGGAAGGGGGAGGTCCGCATGGCTCGGCGCTTCCTCCTGTTCGCCTCCCGGGCGCGTCTGACCTCCTGCGCCTCCCAGGCCGCCCGGGCCTCTCGGGCCTCCCGGGCATTCCCGGCCTCCCGGGCCTCGTGGGTGGCGGCCCTGCTGCTGCCGGCGCTGGTGCTGCTAGGGGGAGTCCTCGGGTTGTTCGCAGGCGAGGGGGGTGGGCTGGGAGCGGTCGTAGTCGCTCTTGCCGCCACCGTCGCCGTGGGAGCCGAGGCTCTCGCCGCTGTCACACGGCTGGTGCGGCCCGTGCCGCCGCACCGAATACGCACCGCGATCCGTGATCGCGAGCAGCGCACGGCCTTCCTGCCGCAGCGCGATCCCGACGCTTCGGGCCGGTCGCGGCCCAGGGCGCCCGGCCGTCCCGTTCCGACGGCCGCGTAGGGGCGCGCAGTACCTCCCGCCTTCTGCTGACTGATCACTGTTGTCGCCCCTCGCGGGTCGTCACGCCGAAACGCATCTCTTTCGACGTTCGACGAGACCCCTCGGAGGGCCCGCGTGTCCGTTTTCACCCATCTTGTTGTTGAGCTGGGCCAGCTGCTGGAGCCGGTACTGGCCGAGTCCGCGGCCGCTGCCGCGATCGTGCTGTTCACCGTGCTCGTACGGTTCGCCCTGCACCCGCTGAGCCGAGCCGCGTTTCGCGGGGCGACCCCGGTGGCGGGCTGCCTGCCGGTGCTGCTGCAGCTGCCGGTGTTCTTCCTGATGTACCAGGCCTTCTCCTCGGCGGACGAGCTGCTGGCGCACCGGCTGTTCGCCGCGCCGCTCGGGGCCCGGTGGGTCGAGGCGCTGGGGGAGGGCGGCCTGTTCGGGGCGCAGGGGCTGGTGTTCATCGGGCTGTTCGCGGCCATCGGGGTAGTGGCCGCGTGGAGTGCGGTACGGGGCCGCCGGGCTGCGGCGCTGGCGGCTGCCTCGGCCCCGGTGGTGCCGACGGCCGGGCGGGGCAACGGCAACGGCAAGGCCAAGGCCAAGGCCAAGGCCGGCGGCCAAGTGGTGGCCGGGGTGAGTGCCGAGCAGCAGGAGGTCATGCGCAAGCTGGGCGGCGTACTGCCCCTGCTGTCGTTCGGGACGCTGATCACCGCCGCCGTCGTGCCGCTGGCCGCCGGGCTCTACCTGCTGACGACCACGGCGTGGTCGGTGGCTGAGCGCGCTTGGCTCCAGCACCGGGCCGCGGCGGGGGCAGCGGCCTCGGCCTCGGACGCCGGAGCGAAGCGTTCCAGCCTGTGAACAGGGTCTTGCGGATTGTTCGGACATCTTGGAGGATCAGCCAATCCTCCGATGGCCGCAACCCATCGGCCGGCCCGTGGCACGTCCATGAGCCGACCACCCACGACCACGGGAGAATGCCCATGAAGCTGCTGCGTGTCGGACCCGTCGGGTCGGAGCGCCCCGCGCTGCTCGACCAGGACGGGGTCCTGCGTGACCTGTCCGGCCTGATCACGGATGTGGACGGCGCTCTCCTCGCCGACGACTCCGTACTCTCCCGGGTGCGGGAAGCGGCGGAAGCGGGCGAGCTTCCGGTCCTGGACGCCGGGGGGCAGCGGATCGGCGCGCCGGTCGGCCGCATAGGCAAGATCGTGGGCATCGGGCTGAACTACTTCGGGCACGCGGCCGAAATCGGCGCGGAGCCGCCGGCCGAGCCGATCCTGTTCCTGAAGGCCGCGGACACCGTGGTCGGCCCGGACGACACCGTGCTGATCCCGCGCGGCAGTGTGAAGACCGACTGGGAGGCCGAGCTCGGCGTCGTCGTCGGCAGCACCGCCCGCTACCTGGCCTCCGCCGAGGAGGGCCTCGCGCACGTCGGCGGATACGTGCTGGTCAACGACGTCTCGGAGCGCGAGTTCCAGATCGAGCGCGGCGGCACCTGGGACAAGGGCAAGAACTGCGAGACCTTCACCCCGCTCGGCCCCTGGCTGGCCACCGCCGACGAGGTCCCGGACCCGCAGGTCCTGGACGTGAAGCTGTGGGTCAACGGCGAGCTCAAGCAGGACGGCAACACCGCGGACCAGATCTTCCCGGTCGGCGAGGTCGTCCGGTACCTGAGCCAGTTCATGACCCTGTACCCGGGCGATGTCATCGTCACCGGTACGCCGGCCGGCGTGGCCATGGGCCAGCCGGAGCCGAAGCCGTACCTGCGGGCCGGTGACGTCGTGGAGCTGGAGATCGAGGGCCTGGGCCGCCAGCGCCAGGAGTTCAAGGGCGCCTAGACCCTGACGTCACGGTCCCGGCTGGGCCGCGGCGTCCGGTGCCCGGCCTCTGGTACCCGGCCTCCAGTGCCCCGGCGTCCGGTGCCGCGCCTCGCCGCGTCGTCGCGGCACCCGCGTACGTCCAGTACTCGGGTGCCCCTCCGCCTTGCGGCGCACGGCACCGGGCTACGTTGACGACAGGCCCTGGGCCGCCCGGAGCATGCGCGAGGGGCGGGCTACCGGTGGCAGTCCCGCCCCTTCGCGAACGGTCGCGGTCCCGTCAGCCCTCGGCCGCAGTGCGGCGACGGCGGTTGGTGAGCACCAGGCCGGCGCCCGCGGCGAGCGCGGCGGCGCTGCCGCCCGCGATCCAGGCGTTCTCGGAACCGGCGCCGGTGTCGGCGAGCGAGGTGGATCCGCCGGCCGGGGTCACGTTCGTGTTGCCGGTGCTCCGGGAGACGGCCTGAGTGGTGCCGGTGCCGGTGCCGGTGCCGGTGGTCCCGGTCCCCGTGCCGGTGGACTCGTCCTTGCCCGTCTTGTGCGCCGCGTCCTCGGCGGCCTTGTCCTTCGCGCGCGCCTCGTGCTGACCGGTCTTCAGGAACGCGACGCGTTCCTCGGGCGTTCCGTTGATGGCGGCGATGGCGGCCTTCTTCAGCTCCGGGCCGGCGTGGTTCAGCATCCTCCAGATCAGGACGCTGTTGTCCTCGTCGCGCAGCGCGTGCTGCGTGGTCTTCACGAACTCGCGCAGCTCCGCGTTGGACGGGTGCCCGTCGAGGAGTGCGTTGATGGCGGCCGTCAGGCCCGGGCCGGCGTCCAGGAGCATCCGCGAGATCTCGACGCGGTCGTCGCTCGCACGGACCTGGTGCTGGCCGGTCTCGATGAACTGGCGCACCTGCTCCGGAGTCCCGTCGCGCAGCAGCTTCACCACGGCGTCGTGGATGCCCCTGCCCGCGCCGTTCAGCATGCGGAAGAGCTCCACCTGGTCGTCCTCGTACCGGGCCTTGTGCTGCCCGACCGTCAGGAACTCCTTCAGCGCGGCGTGGGTTCCCGCCTTGAGCGCCTTCTGGGCCTCGCGCTTCACGGCGACGCCGCCGGCGCTGTGGATCTGACTGACCCGGACCTGGTCGTCGATGTACTGCTCCTGCTGCCAGACGACCTCCAGGAAGTGCCGCATGTCCGCGGCCGTTCCCTTGAGCGCCTTGCCGGCCGCCTCGCGCACGCCCGGCCCGCTCGCCGGGTCGGCCAGGATCGCCTCGATCGCGGCCCGGTCCTTCGCTGCCTGGGGGTCCTCCGCAGGCTTCTCCTCCGCCTTCCCGTCCGTCTTTCCCGTTGCCTTCTCCGGCGGCTTCGCGCCCTCCGGCGCCTGGTCGGGCGCGGTCGGGGCCGACGGCGTGGACGGCGACGCGGCGTCAGCCGCGAAGGCGGGAGAGGCGAGCAGGACGGCCGGGGCCATCGCGGCGGCGGCCACGACCGACGCGATCCGGGGCAGCTTCACAGAGTGGGTCCATTCTTCACATGTGTGATGATCGGCAACCCGTGCAGGATAGATCGTTTATCGGTCCCTGAGCCCCGATTTTCGCAATGGGGTGGCTCACAGCTCGACGACCTCGGCGATCTTGACGACCACCCCGTCCCGGGACGACCTGCGAGCCGCCTCCAGTACGTCGAGACACCGCGCGGCCTCGTACGCCGTGACCGGGTTGGGCCCGCCCTCGCGCAGCGCGGCGGCCACCGCCGCGTAGTACGCCGGGTAGTCGCCCGGCGCCGTCGGAACCGGGGCCCCGCCACCGGTCAGCGGGGACTCGCCGGAGCCCAGCTGGCCCCAGAGGTGCTCGGGCTCCTCGCCCCACGGTGCGCCCGTCCCCGGGCGCAGCCCCTCGCGCAGGGCACCCTCCTGAGGGTCGAGGCCGTACTTCACGTAGCCGGCCCGGGATCCCAGCACCCGGAAGCGCGGCCCGAGCTGGGCGGTGGTGGCGCTGACGTAGAGGTGGGAGCGGATCCCGTTCGCATGCGTGATCGCGATGAAGGTGTCGTCATCGGCCTCGGCGCCCGGGCGGCGCACGTCGGCCTCCGCGTAGACCCGTACGGCCGGGCCGAACAGCGTCAGCGCCTGGTCGACGACGTGGCTGCCCAGGTCGTACAGCAGCCCGCCGATCTCCTCCGGGGCGCCCGACTCGCGCCAGCCGCCCTTGAGCTGCGGGCGCCAGCGCTCGAAACGGGACTCGAAGCGCTGGATCTCGCCGAGTTCGCCGTCCGCGAGGAGGCGGCGCAGGGTGAGGAAGTCGTTGTCCCAGCGGCGGTTCTGGAAGACGGACAGGAACGTTCCGGTCCGTTCGGCGAGTTCGGCCAGCTCCCGCGCCTCGGCGGCCGTGGCGGCGAGCGGCTTGTCCACGACGACCGGGATCCCGGCGTTGAGGGCGGCCGTCGCGAGCGGGACGTGGGTCTTGTTGGGGGAGGCGATCACCACGAGGCCGAGGGCGTCGGCGCCGCCCGTGCGCGCCCACAGCTCGTCGGGGGAGGCGGCGATCCTGACGTGGGGGAACTCGGCGCGGGCCTGGGCCTGCCGGCCCGGGTCGGAGGTGACGACCGTGTCGAGGGCGAGGCCGTCGGTGGCCGCCACGAGGGGGGCGTGGAAGACGGAACCGGCGAGTCCGTAGCCGACGAGGCCGACGCGGAGCGGGGTGGCGGGGGCGGTGGCGTTCATGGACACTACTTTGGCAACAGTGTTGTCGAAGTGCAAGGAAGGTGGACAATGGGCGGGTGAACAGGGGCACCAGGGGCAATGGGGACGGCGGCCGCGGCGGAGTGAACCTGCCGGCGTTGCGCGGGTACAACGAGGCGCTGCTGCTGGATCTGCTGCGCGGCGCCGGGCCCGCGGGGCTGGGCCGTGCCGAACTCGCCGCCCGTACGGGGCTCACCCCGCAGGCCGTCAGCAAGATCACGGCTCGGCTGGGCGGGGAGGGGCTGGTCGCGGAGGCCGGCCGCGCCGCGTCCACCGGCGGCAAGCCGCGCACCCTGCTCCGGCTGGTGCCGCAGGCGGGGCACGCGGTCGGGGTGCACGTGGACCGTGACGAGCTCCGGGCGGTACGGGTGGACCTGGCGGGCTCGGTCGTCGCCGAGAGCGGGGGCCCGCTGGACTTCGGGGCCGGTCCGGATGAGGTGGTGGAGGCGGTCGTACGGGCGCTCGCGCGGGTCCGCGACCCGGCCGGGCCGCCGCTCCTGGGTGTGGGGGTGGCCGCGCCGGGGCCGCTGGACCACCGGGCCGGGGTGATGGGGCGGGTGACGGGGTTCCCGGAATGGGAGGGCTTCCCGTTGCGGGAGGTGCTGTCGGGGCGGCTGGGGGTGCCGGTGGTGCTGGACAAGGACACGAATGCCGGGGCCGCGGGTGCGGGTGGGGCTGGGTGTGGGGGCGTCGGCGGCGAGGCCGCCGGGACCTCGGTGTATCTGCACGTCGGCAGCGGGCTCGGCGCGGGGCTGCGGCTGGGCGGCGACGTCTACCGGGGGGCGCGGTCGGGGGCAGGGGAGTTCGGGCATCAGGTGCTCCGGCTCGACGGGCCGCCGTGCCGGTGCGGGGCGCGGGGGTGCGCGGAGGTGCTGTGCCTGGCCGCGGTGGACCGCGGGGATCTGGCCGGGGCGGCGCGGATCCTGGGCGAGGGTGCGGCGAACGTGGTCGCGCTGCTGGATGTGGACCGCGTGCTGCTGGGCGGCCGGGTGGTGGATGCCGCGCCGGAGGTTTTCGTGGACGGGGTGCGGGCGGTGCTCGTGGCTCGGGCGCTGGCTTCGGAGCCGCCGGTGGTTGGCCTTGCCGAGGTCGGGGTGGCGGAGGGGGCGGCGGAGCTCGTCCTTGCCCCCTTCTTTGGGCGGGCGGGGTGAACGGGCGTTGCCGTCGGCTCTGGCTTCGGGCTCGCGCCTCAAGCGCCGGCGGGGCTGGAATGGCGGGGCTGGATATGTCCGGGCCGTGCTGGATGAGCCGATGCGGCTGAAAGATCGGGGCTCTGCCCCGGGCCCCGCGCCTCAAGCGCCGGCGGGGCTGGGTGCGGCCGAGCTGGATGTGGCCGGGCCGTGCTGGATGAGCCGATGCGGCTGAAAGATCGGGGCTCTGCCCCGGGCCCCGCGCCTCAAGCGTCGGCGGGGCTGGAACGGCGAAGGCTGGGGGCGGCGGGGCTGGGTGGGTCGGTGCGGCTGAAGGGTCGGGCCTCTGCCCCGCGCCCCGCGCCTCAAGCGCCGGCGGGGCTGGGTGTGGCCGGGCCGTGTTGGATGAGCCGGTGCGGCTCAAGGATCGGGGCTCCGCCCCGGGCCCCGCGCCTCGAACGCCGGCGGGGCTGCATCGGGCGCGGTCTGTAGGGTCCGGCTTGACCTCGTGCGCCGTTCGGGCGTAAACCGGAGCGACTCAGGCGTGGTGCGCGGCTCGGGGGCGCGCGTGCGTGGGACGGTGCGGGCAGGCCGGGGTGATTGTCACCTCGTCCGATCATCGTCCCGTCCGGCGAGCAGCGAAGGTCTTCCATGCGACTGCGCAAAGCCCTTGCCCTCACCGCCGTACTCTCCGCCGCCCTGGTCGCCACCACCGCACCCACCGCCGGAGCGGACGTCGGCACCGGCGGCGGGGCCCGTCCCGCCCCCGCGCAACCCTCCCGGGCGAAGGCCACCTGTGGAGACGGGAAGAGCACCGCCTTCCCGATCGGTGCCCGGATCCGCGGCGGCCCCGCCGTCTACCGGACCGGGGGCGGGCCGCAGACCTGGTACCTGGACCTGACCAACACCACGAACTCCGAGTGCAAGGCCATCCACCCCGTCGTCGTCTTCACCGACAAGGCCCGCGCCCTGCGCCCCGCCCACCTGCGGATGGAGTTCGACGCTCCGGGCGGCACCCTCCCCGTCAGCCTGGAGCGGTCCGACCGTGACGAGATCATCGCCGTCTTCGACGGCGGCGACGCCTTCCCCGGCTTCACCGTCGCCGCCGGCGGGTCGCTGACCGTCAAGGTCGCCCTCGCCTTCGCGCCCGACGCCCCCACCGGTGAGGTCCTCGCCGACGCCGCGCTCGTCCAGCGCAAGGGCGACGACGGCGATTGGATCGGCGAGGCCGGCGGCTACCGGTTCTCCGTCGAGGGCCCGGAGGACCCGGTCGAAGCCGGCTCCCTCGCGCACACCGGCCCCCGCGACTGGGCGTACGGGACCGGCGCAGGCGCCGCGCTCATCGCGGGCAGCGGTCTCCTGATCGCTGCCCGGCGGCTGCGGACACCCTCGCGCTGATCTCCGTACATCCGCCCCGCATGGGGTCCCGGCGTGAAGAACAGACCCGGCGCCACCGCCCCGGCGCGCCCGTCCGCTCCGGGATCCCCGAGCACGGCCGCATCCCCAAGTACTACGACGTCAAGGTCCGGATCGCCGAGCTCCTCGACGAGCTCGGCGAGGGCGGATCGCTGCCCACCGAGCGCGATCTCGCCGAGCGGTACGAGGTGTCCCGCGAGACCGTCCGCCAAGGCCTGCGCGAGCTGCTGCTGGAAGGACGGCTGCGCCGCTCCGGCCGCGGGACCGTCGTCGCGGGACCGAAGCTGGAGCAGCCGCTGTCCCTCGCCAGCCATACGGAAGGGGTACGGCGCCAAGGGTGCACGCCCGGCCGGAACCTCATCGGACTGGAGCAGTTCCCCTGCCCGCCCGACCTCGCCCCCGGCATCGGCGCCGAACCCGGCGAACCGGTCTGGCACCTGGAGCGCGTCCTACCGGCCGACGACGAGCGCGTCGGCCTGGAGAGCACGTACATCCGGGGGGCCCGCGCCCCTCGCCTCGACAGCGATTTACAGCCCGACTCCTCCTTCCACGGATACCTGCGCGACAGCCTCGGCATCTCCTTCGGCGACGCCGACGAGAAGCGGAGACGGTCCTCGCGACGCCCCGCGAAGCGCTGCTGTCACGGACGACCGCGACGGCTACGGCAGCGAGGACCCGAAGGCCGCCGCCGCGGTCGCCGCCGAACTGCGGGACCAGAACCCGGACGCCGCCTTCGTCTACCTCGGCGAGATCGACGTCGCCGAACACTCCTACGGCGCCGCCAGCCGGCAGTACCTCGACGCCGTCGGCCGCGTGGACACGCTGATCGGCCAGGTGCTGACCGCCGTCAAGAACCCCCCGACGTAAGCCCAGGAGGCCTGGAAGGTCCTGGTCACCACCGACCACGGCCACACCGACTCCGGCGGCCACGGCGCTCCACCGCCCAGGAGCGCGGCACCTTCGTCATCGCCAAGGGTGCGGGCATCGCGGCCGGTTGGGTACGCGACGACGTGAAGCTCGTCGACGTGGCCGCGACCGCGCTCGCGCACCTCGGCGTCAGCGCCCCGGCATCGGCGGCTTCCCGCTGAACGCCCCGGACGACGACGACCCGTTCGACGCCCTGCGCCCCAACCTCCAGGCCCGCGTGGACGAGAGCGGCGTTCCGGCCGGCGTGAAGGGCTTCACCCACACCCCGCCGGCCGGCTGGTCCGTCGACAACTCCGAGATGGGCACGGCGGTGTCACCGAATGGGCCGGCTGGGCCTTCGCCACCGACGAGTTCTGGAGCCGGGCCCAGCGTGACCAGTGGCGCGAGCTGAACGTCCGCTCCCGTGACGTCTTCGCCGTCGCCGACTCCGGCGAGTGGGACGACAAGAGCCACACCGGCGCCTTCGACTCCACCCTGATCCCCCCAAGTGGCCCGTCACGGGCGGCACCACGCGGACCCTGACCTTCCAGACCCACTACCACCACGAGGCCGGGCAGACCGCCCAGGTCCTGGTCTCCTACGACGGCGGTACGCCGACCGTCGTCAAGAACTACACCGCGGACGCGGTGGCCAGCTCCGAGGCCCTCAACCTCCAGGTCCCGGCCGGTGCGACCGACGTCCAGATCCGCTTCCGCTACAGCGGCGGCAACAACTGGGACTGGACCGTCGACGACGTGCGCCTGGGCTGATCCGGGCCCCCGGGTCCGGGCTGTGGACGCACGGAGCGTCCCCGGCCCGGCCCCGATAGGGTGTACAGACCACGAGGTCAGACGTCAGTGGTCAGAGGTCACAGGCCACCGAGAGCGGAGAACAGTCCAGTGGCAGAGCGCAAGCCGATCGAATCCTGGCTCACCGACATGGACGGTGTCCTCATCCACGAGGGCATCCCGATCCCGGGTGCCGACGCCTTCATCAAGCGGCTGCGCGAATCCGGCAAGCCCTTCCTGGTGCTGACGAACAACTCCATCTACACGCCCCGCGACCTGCAGGCCCGCCTCAGCCGCATGGGCCTGGACGTCCCCGTCGAGAACATCTGGACCTCCGCGCTGGCCACCGCGAAGTTCCTCGACGACCAGCGCCCGGGCGGCACCGCGTACGTCATCGGCGAGGCCGGTCTGACCACCGCCCTGCACGACATCGGCTACATCCTGACCGACCACGAGCCGGACTACGTGGTCCTGGGCGAGACCCGGACGTACAGCTTCGAGGCCATGACCAAGGCGGTCCGCCTGATCAACGCGGGCGCCCGCTTCATCTGCACCAACCCCGACGAGACCGGCCCGTCCGCCGAGGGCCCGCTCCCGGCCACCGGTGCGGTCGCCGCACTGATCACCAAGGCGACCGGCAAGAAGCCGTACTTCGCCGGCAAGCCCAACCCGCTGATGATGCGCACCGGCCTCAACGCCATCGGCGCGCACTCGGAGACCAGCGCGATGATCGGCGACCGGATGGACACCGACGTGCTGGCCGGCCTGGAGGCGGGCATGCAGACGTTCCTCGTCCTCACCGGCCTGACCTCCGTCGCGGACACCGAGAGGTTCCCGTACCGGCCCACCAAGACGGTCGACTCGATCGCCGACCTGGTGGACCTCGTGTAACGCGTACGGCTGACACGTACGGCGCCGCTCCGGATGCGGAGCGGCGCCCCGCGCGTGAATCTCCTTGTTGAGGAGGTTCACCATGCGCAGTGTCCAGATCGCTCTCCGTGCCGCCGGGGTGGCCGTCGCCCTGACGGCGTTCTCCGGGGTGACCGCGCCCACCGCCCTCGCGGGCGAGGAGGACCGTGGCGACCGCGGCGGCAGCGTCTCGGTCGATCCGAACCCGGCTGCCCCGGGCGCGCAGGTCAAGCTGCGCGTCAACGGCTGCGACGGCACCAGGGGCTCGGCCAAGTCGGCCGTCTTCACGTCGGACGTCGAGCTGTACGGCCGCGACGGCGGCCGCAGCCCGCTCTACGGCGAGGCGATCATCAGCTCGCACGCGTCGCCCGGCTCCCACTCCATCCGGGTGACCTGCGACGGCCACGACAGGGTGACCGGCTCCATCGAGATCTCGCACCACCACCAGCCGTCCCACCACGCCTCGCCCGTATGGCCGGTCCACGCGGGCGGCGGCGGCATGTCGGCCGAAATCGCGGAGTCGTCCCGGCTGGTCGCGGCGGCGAAGAAGGACCACGGGGACGACGGTCCGGGGCTGCCCCACACGCTGATCGGCGCCATCCTGGCCGCAGCCGCCACCCTGGCCGTCGCCGGCCGGGCGCTGACGCTGCGCCGCCGCCGCAGTGGCGACTGAGTGAATGGCGACTGAGCGAGTGGCGACGGGGCGAGTGGCGACGGGGCGAAAGGGTGGGCAAAAGGTGACCGGGCAGGTGGCGACCGGGCGAGTGGTGGCCGGCCGGGTGGCGACCGGGCGGGCGCCGGATGAGTGAGGGGAAGACCTCCGGGGGCGGCCGGCTGCTGACGTTCGCCGCCTGGTCGGTGCTGGTGCTGGGCCTGTGGCTGTGGGGCCGCCAGATCACCGGGGTCCCGGCCCCGCTCACCGGCCAGGCCGGCGGTGCGGTCGGCCCCGGGCTGCCCGCCGCGCACGCACCCCTGGCCGCCGTCCTGCCCCAGCGCGTCGACGTGCCCTCCATAGGCGTCCAGGCCCCGGTGATATCCCGGGGCCTGGACGCGGACGGGGCGATCGAGCCGCCCCCGTTCGGCAGCCCGGGCACGGTGGGCTGGTGGGGCAACGGTGTCCGGCCGGGCGCCGCCGGGGCCGCGCTGATGGTCGGGCACGTGGACACGAAGTCCAGGCCGGCGGTGTTCTACGGCCTGAGCTCGGCGCAGCCGGGCGACAAGGTGAGGGTGGTCCGGGCGGACGGTTCGGTCGCCGAGTTCACCATCGAGGACGTACGGGTCTACGAGCGCGCGGACTTCGACCCGCACAAGGCCTACGGCCAGCGGGTCAAGGGCCGGGCCGAGCTGCGGCTGGTGACCTGCGGGGGCTCCTACGACAAGGCGGCCAAGGAGTACACGGCGAACGTGGTGGTCTCCGCCTACCTGACGGGCGCGGGAGTCCGGACGGGCGCGGTGGCGTAGCCGGCGGGGCACCTCCGTACGGGCGAAAATGCAGCGGAAACGAAGAAGCCCCTCACAGCTTTCGCTGCGAGGGGCTTCCTCCGTCTGTGCGCCGCCAGGGACTCGAACCCCGGACCCGCTGATTAAGAGTCAGCTGCTCTAACCAACTGAGCTAGCGGCGCTTGCTGACAGGGAAAACTCTACCCCACCTCTGCGGGTGCTCGTGACCAGCCACGCCCGCCTTGTCCGATTAACCCATGTTTGGCGGGTTTATCGTGCACGATATGTCTGCGCTGTACCGAATCTGATGGCCCGCCAGATTCGGTCCCGGCTGACCAGTGGACGAGCAGGGGAGTGGACGGAACCGCATGACGATGCAGCCTCCGACGCATGTGCCGATGCCGATGCCCGTTTTTCAGGAGTACGAGCCCGCGGGTGACTGTGCGTGCCGGGGCTGCGCCCAACGCCGCCGCACCCTCGCCCGGGCCATACCGCTGCGGGACGGGGGCCACCCCGCCGCCCGCGGGGCCCGCCGGGCGCTGGTCCTGGCCACCGCCGCCGGAGTGGTCCTCGGCGGAGGCGGCGCAGCCGCGGTGGCGGTGACCACGCCGGCACCCGGGCCCGTGGCCCTGGACGACCCCGGTTCCCCGCAGGGCGGCCGGACCCCGCTGCACGGGCCGAAGGGCGGGCCGGTCGGCCTGCCCGGGGCGCCGGCCGCCGTGAAGCGGATCGATCGGACGACGATCATCAACCGGGCGAAGCTGTGGCTGGACGCGAAAGTCCCGTACAGCATGTCCGAGTACTGGGCGGACGGCTACCGGCAGGACTGCTCGGGCTTCGTCTCCATGGTCTGGAACCTTGGTACGAACGAGTGGACCGGCAGCCTCGACAAGTTCGCCACCAAGATCGCCAAGAACGACCTCCTGCCGGGAGACATGCTGCTCTTCCACAACCCGGCGGACCCCAACAACGGCTCGCACGTGGTCATCTTCGGCGGCTGGGTCGACGACACCCGCACGAGCTACATCGCCTACGAGCAGACGCGGCCCACGACGCGGAAGCTGGCCACGCCCTACGGCTATTGGGCCAACGCGACGAAGTACCTCCCCTACCGGTTCAACGGGGTCACGGGCGGGATCCTGCCGGAGGAGCCGGTGCCGGGCCCGAAGCCCGGGGACTCGACGGCGTTCCCCGGCGCGGCGAAGTTCGGCCCGGGCGCGACGAACGACCACGTGGCCCAGCTGGGCCGGATGCTGATCGAGCGCGGCGCGTACCGCTTCTACCCGAAGGGGGCCAGTCGCACCTGGACGGACGCCGACCGGCTGGCCACCCAGGCCTTCCAGCGCGCCCAGGGCTGGACGGGCGTCGACGCGGACGGCATCCCGGGCGCGGAGACCTGGCGCCTGCTGGTCGAACGCCAGGGCAAGGACATCCCGCCGACGGTGGACGCCGCGCCCGGGCCGGGCGGCGTACGGGCCTACCCGGGGGCCTCGGTGTTCCGTCCGGGGAAGTCGCACACGGCCATCGCAGCCCTCGGCCGCCAACTGGTGAAGAAGGGCTTCGGCAACTACTACACATCCGATCCGGGGCCCCGCTGGGGCGAGGCGGACCGCCGCAACGTCGAGGCTTTCCAGCGCGCGCAGGGCTGGCGCGGCGCCTCGGCCAACGGCTATCCGGGCCCGGAAACCTGGCGCCGGCTGTTCGCATGACGGAGGCAAGCATGTACCCCACGCGCACCACCTCGACCACGGGCACCCTCCGAGTACCACCGGTGGCCGCCCCCACGGCCCTGGCCGTCCCCACCGCGCCCGCCGCGCCGACCGCGCCGACGGGACCGGCTTACGAGACCGCGGAGCCGGCCCCGGCCCCGGTGCGGGGCGTCGCCGCGCCCCGTGAGGCGTTCGAGCCGAGTGCCCCGCCGGTGCTGGTGGGCGCCGCCGTCGCGGCGCAGCCGGAACCGGTGGCCGCGGCCGAGACCTCTACGGGCTGGGCCTTCGTGCCGGCGGTCCGCACGGTGGAGCAGGCCGTACCACCGCTGCCGCAGGCGTTCGACGTACCGGCCGCCCGGGCCCAGGCCGAGCCCGAACCGGCGCACACGAGCCTGGACATCCCGGACCCGCAGGACGAGGCGGCCCATGCCGGGGTGGCGACCCTGCGCCTGCGGATCGCCGACGCGGGGGCCGCCGCGGCGCGTCCGCAGGGCCACGGCCTGGAGCGGGCGTCGCAGCCGCAGCCCGCGGAGCCGGGGCCGAGGGCTGCCGGGGCCGCCGCGGCCCTGCACCCGCGAATGGCCGGCGCGGAGGCCGCTGTGGGGCGTCCGCAGGGCCCCGATCCGCAGGCTGTCCGCGTAGCCGTGCCGGAGCGCGAGCCCGAGCCCGCGGAGTCGGACGCCGCGCAGGCCGCCGCGGCCCTGCGCACGTGGGTCGCTACAGCCGAGGCCGCCGCGGCGCCTCCGCAGGGCCCCGGCCCGGAGCGGGTGCCGGAGCCGGGGGCTGCCCGGATCGCCGCGGCCCATCCGCAGGGCCCCGATCCGCAGGCGGAGCCGCAGCGAGCGGAGCCGGAGGCTGTCCGCGTAGCCGTGCCGGAGCCCGAGCCTGCGGAGGCTGCCCGGGTCACCGCGGCCCTGCGCATGCGGACCGCTGAAGCCGGGGCCGCCGCGGCCCATCGGCAGGCCCCCGATCCGCAGGCGGAGCCGCAGCGAGCGGAGCCGGAGGTCGTCGGCGTAGCCGTGCCGCAGCCCGAGCCCGCGGAGTCGGAGGCTGCGCAGGCCGCCGCGGCCCTGCGCATGTGGGTCGCTACAGCCGAGGCCGCCGCGGCGCCTCCGCAGGGCCCCGGCCCGGAGCGGGCGCCGGAGCCGGGGGCTGCCCGGATCACCGCGGCGCCTCCGCAGGGCCCCGGCCGGCAGCGGGCGCCGGAGCCGAGCCATCCGCAAGGCACCGGCTCGCAGCCGGAGCGCGAGCCCGCCGAGGCGGGGGGCGTGGGCGAGGCCGGGCGCGAGCCCCAGCCCGTGGCCCCGCGCTCCGGGACCGGGGTGCCCGGCTCCGGGGTGCCCGGTCCCGGGGTGGCCGAGATCGTCGCCCAGGCCGTGGCGCGCGGGCTGGAGAAGCCGGTGGAGGGCGGCACGCAGGACACCCCCCGCCTCGGACGGCGACGCGGCGCCGCGGTCACCGAGGTGCCGGTGCACCTCCCCTTCCGCGGCGGGCCGAACCGCACGCCCGCCCCCGCCCCCGCCGAGCCCGCCGCAGGCGCAGCCGCACGCGCCCGATCCGTCACCCCCCGCCCCGCCCCCGGCCGCCGGGCCCCCCGCGGCGACGACCGGCTCCGGGAGCACCGGGGCCCGGTGCTGCCCGGCTGGATCGGCGTGGGCGTCGGCGGCCTCGCCCTCGCGGGCTGCGCGGCCGTGCTCTGGCGGGCCGGGGTCGTCCCCCCGGTGCTCCTAGCCGCGTTCGGGGCGGCCCCCCGCGCCTACCAGGGCCTGCGCGCCACCCACTGGCCGCCGCTGGCCTTCCTCGGCATCGTCGCCCTCCTCGCCCTCGGCGGCCTCGGCCGCATCCGCACCGGCCACGCATGGGTGCTCACCCTCTGCGGCAGCTACCGCGGCACGGTCCGCCGTACCGGGCTGACCTGGGTCAGCCCCCTCCTCCTGCGCCGCCGGGTCGACGTACGGCTGCGCCACTGGCGCAGCGACCCCATGCCCGCCGTGGACTCCGGCGGGCTCGCCCTCCAAGTCGTCGTCCAGGTCGTCTGGCAGGTCAAGGACACGGCCAGGGCCACGCTCGCCGTCGAGGACCACGTGGAGTACCTGGCCCAACAGGTCGAATCCGCCATGGCCCGCGTGCTGTCGCAGCTGCCCGCCGACGCCTTCCACGAGGACGCCCCGACCCTGCGCGACGCCGAGGCCGTCGGCGACGCACTGACCCGGATGTTGGCGGCCGAGACCGAGGCCGTCGGGATCGAGGTCTTCTCGGCCCAGCCGACCCGGATCGAGTACGCGGCCGAGGTCGCCGAGGCCATGCGCCGCCGCCGGGTCGCGGCGATCGACGCCAAGCACCGGGACACCGTGCTGACTTCGGTCGTGGACGCCGTCGACGACACCGTCCACCGGCTGACCTCGCGCGGGCTCGTCGAGCTCGACGACTACGAGCGCAAGGCGCTGGTGAAGGACCTCACGGTCGCCTTCTACACGGGGCGCTCCGAGTAGGGCCGCGGGGACAGCAAGGGACAGCGAGCGACAACAGGGGACAGCGGGGGGTGTAGGAGAGGCAAGGGACACGGGGGACACGGGAACGGGTGGCCGGAACGGACCGGACCACCCGTTCTTCCGTTGGTATGGACATGGCCAACTCGCGTCAATAATCTGGGACTTGGTCTAGACCTGAAATATCCCCACGCGTGCGCACGCTCTCGTCGAACTCCCCCCACGTTCAAGGAGCATCATGCGTAACCTCCGCATGCCCCGACGGGCGGGCGCCGCCGCGCTCGGCCTCGGCCTCGTCGCCGGAATCACCCTCCTCGGCGCCCCCAGCGCCAGCAGCCACGGCTACACCGACACCCCCATCAGCCGGCAGAAGCTCTGCGCCAACAAGACCGTCCTGAACTGCGGAGCCATCCAGTGGGAGCCGCAGAGCGTCGAGGGCCCCAAGGGGTTCCCGGCCGCCGGCCCCGCCGACGGCAGGATATGTTCCGCCGGCCTGCCGCAGTTCGCCGAACTCGACGACCCCCGCGGCGGCGCCTGGCCCACCACCAAGGTGACCAGCGGGCAGAGCTACGGCTTCCGGTGGCAGTTCACCGCCAACCACTCCACCACCGACTTCAAGTACTACGTCACCAAGAACGGATGGAACGGCACCAAGGCCCTCACCCGCGCCGACCTCGAACCCCAGCCCTTCCTCACCGTCGCCTACAACGGCGCCCGGCCCGCCATGACCACCGTCCACCAGGGCGCCATGCCGAGCGGCCGGACCGGCCGGCACGTGATCCTGGCCGTCTGGACCGTCAACGACACGGCCAACGCCTTCTACGCCTGCTCCGACGTTCAGTTCTGACGTAGCGTCAGCTATTCTCCGGCGGCATGCGGACGACGACTGCACCCGAGACCGTCGCGGAGCTCATGGCGCGCCAATGGGGCGACCACCGGCCAGGACTGAAGCACGAGGACGGCATCCTCACCCACCACCGGACCGCCCAGGAGGCGGCCGCGCGCGCCGCGCTCCTCGTCGACCTCATGCCTGCGGGGGCCGAACCACACGTCGGGGTGCTGCTGGACAACACCCCCGAGTTCCCGTTCTGGCTCGGCGCGGCGGCCCTCGCGGGGGCCGCCGTCGCCGGGATCAACCCCACCCGGCGCGGCCCCGAGCTGGCGCGCGACATCCTGCACACCGACTGCCGGATCCTGGTCACCGAGCGCGCCCACCTGCCGCTGCTGCGCGGCCTCGACCTGCCGGGCGTACGGCTCCTGGTGACCGGCACCGAGGAGTACGCGGCCCTCCTCGCCCCGTACGCGGCCGCCGAGCCGGGCGAAGCGACGCTCGCCGCCCCGGGCCCGGCCTCCCGGCTGCTCCTCTACTTCACCTCCGGCTCCACCGGCGCCCCCAAGGCCGCCATCTGCACCCAGGGCCGGCTGGCGGCCGCCGGGTCGGCGCTGGCCCGCCGGTTCACGGTCACGCCGGAGGACGTCCACTACGTCTGCATGCCGCTCTTCCACGGCAACGCCGTCATCGCCGACTGGCTCCCGGCGCTCGCGGGCGGGGCCGCGGTGGCGCTGCGCCGGCGCTTCTCGGCCTCCGCGTTCCTGGACGACGTACGCGAGTACGGGGCGACGTACTTCACCTACGTCGGGCGGGCCGTCCAGTACCTGCTCGCCACCCCGCCGCGCCCCGACGACCGCGAGCACACCCTGCGGCTCGGCTTCGGCACCGAGGCCGGGGCGGTGGACGCGGCGCGCTTCGCCGAGCGGTTCGGGGTCCGGCTGGTGGAGGGCTACGGGGCCACCGAGGGCGGCGCCTCGGTCCAGCACACGCCGGACACGCCGCCGGGCGCCCTGGGGCGGGCGGGGGAGGGGGACGACCTGGCGGTCATCGACCCGGAGACGGGCGCGGAGTGCCCGGCCGCGGTGCTGGACCCGCGAGGCCGCCTGCTGAACGGCTCCGCGGCGATCGGGGAACTGGTCAACCGGGGCCGCAGCCTGTTCGAGGGGTACTGGCGCAACCCGGACGCGGAGGCCGCGCGTACGCGGGACGGCTGGTACTGGACGGGAGACCTCTTCTTCCGTGACGCCGACGGATTCCTCTACTTCGCGGGCCGCACGGACGACCGCCTCCGGGTCGACAGCGAGAACCTGGCGGCCGCGGTGATCGAGAACATCCTGGCCCGGTGGTCCGACGCCACGGCGGTCGCGGTGTACGCCGTCCCGGACGAGGTGGCGGGTGACCAGGTCATGGCGGCGCTGTCCCTCCGGGAGGGCGCCGTGTTCGACCCGGACGCCTTCGCGGCGTTCCTGTCCGCGCAGCCGGACCTGGGCACGAAGATGTCCCCGCGCTACGTCAGGCTGGTCCCGGCCATGCCCGTCACGGCGACGAACAAGATCCACAGGGTGGCCCTCCGCCGCGCGGGCTTCCGCTGCGGGGACCCCGTCTGGTGGCGTTCCCCGGCGGGCGGCTACCACCGCCTGGACGAGCCCGCCCTGTCCACGCTGCTCGCGGCGTACGAGTCCCAGGGCCGCGCCGACCTCCTGGACCGCTAGCCGTCTGCGCCGCCGCCGTCAGGTGCTCCGCCGCCGACCCCCCGCGCCTCAGTCGCCGGCGGGGCTGGGGTGTGCCCCGGTACCGCTGTCGGGTGCTCCGCCCCCGAGCTCCTGCGCCTCAGTCGCCGGTGGGGCTGGGGTGTGCCCCGGTACCGCTGTCGGGTGCTCCGCCCCCGCCCCCGCGCGCCTCAATCGCCGGCGGGGCTGGGGTGTGGCCCGGCGGGGCTGAGAGAGGGGGATCGGCCCCGTGACGCCGGCGGGCTGGTTCGGCTCCGCCCCGGACCCGGCGCCTTCGCCGTGGGCTCCGCCCCGGACCCGGCGCCTTCGGCGCGGGTACGCCCGCAAACGCAGGGAGGGCTGGATTGCCCTGCGGGCGATCCAGCCCCCGCCGGAGTACGGGGTTGCGCTGCGCGCTCCCCGGGCCGGCTGCGGCCGCAGCCGGTCCTGCTCGGAGGCTTCACTGTGCCCCGCCGGGCAGAAACCCAGCCCCGCCGGGGCGCAGGGGTTGTGCTGCGCGTATTTCCCGGGCCGGCTGCGACACATCCGGTCCTGCTCGGAGGCATCGCTCGGCCCCGCCGCGCACGGTCCGGCCACGGCACAATCCAGCCCCGCCGGCGTTTGAGGCGCGGGGTTCGGGGCGGAGCCCCGGGGTTTTGAGCCGCACCGGCGATCGAGGTGCGGGGGCCGGGCGGAGCCCGGGGAACGGGGGAACGGCGGGAAGGGCGGGTAGGGGAACGGCTCCGCCCAGCGGACCGGGCGGCGGGCCGCGCGACGCATGGGCGGGGTAGGGCCAGGAATACCCCCCGACGCCCCCTGGGGCCATGGCCCGGCCGCCCCCGCCCCGCCTAGCTTGGTCGGCATGGACCACCACGACGCGCGCAGCCCCTGGCAGGCAATGGCCCGCGGCCGCTACCTCCGCTCCGCATGGCCCTGGCGCGCCGTCGGCTACCTGGCCGGCGCGGTACTCACCGGCATCCCGGTCCTGCTCGCCCTCCTCCTCCTGACCGGCACCGGCATCCTGCTCATCGGGCTGCCCCTGCTCGGCCTGGCCGGAGTTCCCCTCGGCGCGGTCGAGCGCCGCCGGCTGCGCCTCGTGGACCCCGACCCCGCCCCCAGCCCCCACCGCACGCCCGCCGAGCCCGGCCTCGCCGCCTGGGCCCGGCTGCGCTACCGCGAGCAGGCCACCTGGCGCGAGCTCGGCTACGCCCTCCTGCACGGCTCCTTGCTCTGGTGGGTGGACCTCTCCGCCCTCGCGGTCCTCCTCGGCGCCCCCCTCATCCTCCTCAGCACGCCACTCCAGCTGGCCCTCGCCGGGGACGGCGAGGTCAAGGTGCTCAAGCTCTGGCTCGTCACCTCCTACCCCGCCGCCTTCGCCTGCGCCGCCGCCGGGGCCGCGCTGCTCCCCGCGCTCCTCTATCCCCTCGGCGCCTTCGCCGGCGCCCGCGCCGCCCTCACCCGCGCCCTCCTCGCCCCGCGCGAGCGCGAACTGCGCGGCCGCCTCGCCGAGGTCACCCGCTCCCGCGCCCGCCTCGTCGACGCGTTCGAGGCCGAGCGCCGCCGGATCGAGCGCGACCTCCACGACGGCGCCCAGCAGCGGCTCGTCGCCCTCACCATGAGCCTCGGCCTCGCCCGCCTCGACGCCCCGCCCGGACCGCTCGCCGACCAGCTGGCCGCCGCCCACGACGAGGCCGGCAAGGTCCTCACCGAGCTGCGCGAACTGATCCACGGCATCCACCCCCAGGTACTCACCGACTACGGGCTCACCGGCGCGCTCGCCGACGTCGCCGAGCGGTCCGTCCTCCCCGTCGACACCGAAGCCATCGATCCCGGCCTGCCCCGCCTGCCCGGGTCCGTCGAGGCCGCCGCCTACTTCGGCGTCTGCGAGGCCCTGGCCAACATCGGCAAGCACAGCGGCGCAGCCCGCGCCGCGCTCACCGCACGGCACACCGGCACGGCCCTGCTGATCGATGTACGGGACGACGGCCGCGGCGGCGCCGACCCGGCCGCCGGTACCGGACTGACCGGACTCGCCGACCGGATCGCGGTCCTCGATGGCACACTGACGATCACCAGCCCGCCCGGCGGGCCGACCGTCCTGAGCCTGGAGATCCCGTGCCCGGTGAGCCCCTGAGAGTCGTCCTCGCCGAGGACGGAGTGCTGCTGCGCGAGGGCCTCGTCGGCCTGCTGAAGCGTTTCGGCCACCGGGTGGAGGCCGCCGTGGGCGACGCGGACGGGCTGCGCGCAGCCGTCGCCGAACACGCGCCGGACATCGTCGTCACCGACGTACGGATGCCACCCGGCTTCACCGACGAGGGACTGCGCGCCGCCGTGGAGCTCCGGGCGGCCCGCCCCGCCCTGCCCGTGCTGGTGCTCAGCCAGTACGTGCAGCGCTCGTACGCGGCCGACCTGCTGGACTCGGGAGACGGCAGCGGCGTCGGCTACCTGCTGAAGGACCGCGTGGGGCAGGTGGAGCAGTTCCTCGACGCGGTGGTCACCGTGGCCGGCGGCGGCACCGTGGTGGACCCGGAGGTCGTACGCCAGCTGCTGCGCCGGCGGCGTGACCCGCTCTCGGCGCTGACCCCGCGCGAGCGGGAGGTGCTGGGCCTGGTCGCGGAAGGGAAGTCCAACGGGGCCATCGCCCGGGACCTGGTGGTGTCCGAGGCGGCCGTCGGCAAACACATCGGGAACATCCTGGGAAAGCTGGACCTGCCGCCCGCCGAGGAGACCCACCGCCGGGTCCTGGCGGTCCTCGCGTACCTCCGCGGCTAATGGTTTTGAGCACCCCTGAGGACCAGGTAGTATTTTCTCTGTCAGCAGGCGCCGCTAGCTCAGTTGGTTAGAGCAGCTGACTCTTAATCAGCGGGTCCGGGGTTCGAGTCCCTGGCGGCGCACCTGTCCTTCGGGCGGTTTCCGGTTCACCGGGAACCGCCCGAAGTGTTTTCCGGCCGGCATCCGGGCCGATGCCCGCCACGGCGCCGACGTCGCAGCGCTACAGCGCTACAGCGTGAGCGACAGCAGCAGCGGCGCGGCCTTCCGGTTCAGCACCTCCGCCGCGGCCCGCAGCCGGTGCGCGTGCTCGACCGGCATCGACAGGGCCAGGCATCCGACCGAAGCCCCGGCCGTGATCGGGACGGCCGCGCAGACGGTGCCCACGGCGTACTCCTGCAGGTCCAGGACGGGCACGGTGGCCGGCTGGGCGTCCAGCTTGGAGAACAGGATCCGCTCGTTCACGATCGTCTTCGACGTGAGCCGAGCGATCTTGTGGCGGGACAGGTGGTCGCGCCGCCCGTTCAGGTCGAGCTGCGTCAGCAGGCACTTGCCGACCGCGCTGGCGTGCGCGGCGGAGCGGAAATCGACCCACTCGTGCACCTTCGGGGTGCGCGGGCTGTCCGCGAACTGCGTGATCCTGACCTCGCCGTCCACGTACCGGCTGATGTAGACGGCCGCGCCGACCGAGTCCCGCAGCCGGTCCAGCGTCTCCTGGAGCTTGTCCGTCAGCGCCTGCTGGCGGTCCACGCCGGAGCCGAGCAGGACGAGGGAATCCCCTATGGCATAGGCGCCGTCGGACACCTGCAGCACGTATCCCTCCCGGCGCAGCATGAGCAGCATCGGGGCGAGATGGACTGCGGGCAGGCCGGTCTCACGCGCGATCTGCACGTCGGTCACACCGCCGGTGTGCCGTGCGATCGTTTCGAGTACGCGTAGTGCGTACTGCACCGAGTGGAACGGCGCGGTCGGCTCGGGCTTCAGCGCCACGGTTTCCCCCTACCAGGTTGTTACCGCTTGCCCTACCACGATAGCCATCAAAGGGCCCGTGTGGAGCGCCTGTTGGGGAGATTGATGGCTCAATCATGTCGTCCTGCCTGGGTCTACGCCTCTGGCATATGCAATTGTCACGGGCGTGTCCCCGGCGTGCCGGGAATGCCCGGCGCCCGCCCATGGTTCGAATTCCTCGTACGGTGCCGTACGGGTGTCGTACGGACGTGAGAGCGAGACGGGAGCGACGATGAGTGACGCCGGGGACGCCAGGGACGCCGATCAGGACGCGGGTGGGCAGGGGGGCCGCGACGGGATCCGCGGTACCGCGCGGGGCCGGGCGCCCGTACCGCTCTCGGTGCTGGACCTCGTCACCGTGGGCGCCGGCAGCACCGCCCACGCGTCCCTGCGCACCAGCGTGGAGATCGCCCGGCTCGCCGAGTCCCGCGGCTACCACCGTCACTGGGTCGCCGAACACCACTCCATGCCCGGCGTCGCCAGCTCCTCCCCGGCCGTGATCCTCGCCCACCTCGCCGCGCACACCTCCCGCATCCGGCTCGGTTCGGGCGGGGTCATGCTGCCCAACCACGCCCCGCTCGCCGTCGCCGAGCAGTTCGGCACCCTGGAGGCGCTCGCCCCGGGGCGGATCGACCTCGGGCTCGGCCGGGCGCCGGGCACCGACGGGCGCACGGCCGCCGCCCTGCGCGGGCCCGGGCGCCTCGACGAGGCCGCGGAGGAGTTCCCCCGGCAGCTCGCGGAGCTCACCCGGTTCCTCGACGACGACTTCCCCGACGGGCACCCGTACGCCCGCGTGCACGCCGTACCGGGTCCGGTGCAGGGTCCCGCCGGGCGCCCGCCGCTGTGGCTGCTCGGCTCGTCCGGCTTCAGCGCCCGCCTCGCGGGCGAGCTGGGCCTCCCCTTCGCCTACGCCCATCACTTCTCGGCGGCCGGCACCCTGCCCGCGCTCGACCTCTACCGGCAGAGCTTCCGCCCCTCGGTCGTCCTGGACGCCCCGTACGCCGTCATCGGCGTCTCGGCGCTGGCCGCCGACACGGAGGCGGAGGCGCGCGCCCAGGTGCTCACGGGCGCGCTGTCCATGCTGCGGCTGCGCAGTGGGCGGCCAGGGCTGGTCCCGACTCCGCAGGAGGCGGCGGCCCACCCCTTCTCCCCCCTGGAGCGGGAGTTCGTGGACGGCTGGCTCGCGAACATCGTCCACGGGACCGCCGACGAGGTCCGAACCGGGCTCGACGAGCTTGCCGAGCGGACGGGCGCGGACGAGCTGATGCTCACCGCCAACGCCCACAGCGGGGCAGCCAGGTTGCACTCCTACGGGCTCGTCGCAGATGCGTACGAGATGCCTGCGGCGGACTCGGACCGGACCTGAGCCCATACGAACGGGGTTCGGCTGGTTTGTTGCCGAAACCTTGCCGGAGCATGGCCTAAGGGATCCTTAAACCGCTCGTCACCCGGGGTGGCGAGCGGTTTTTGATGTGTGCTCAGGTCTCTGACGAGGGCATTTGGCCGTTCAGTGGTCTAGTCCTTCTTTGGTTCAAACCATTGACTGGGGCGCGGAGTGATCGCTATCACTTCTCTCACCTGAACCTGATGCTCTCCCCTCCCACCCCCCGGAGACAGTTCATGCACATCCGTAAACCCCTCATCGCGGCCGCCGCCACGGCCGCGCTGGCCGCCGGAGCGCTCGCCTCCTTCGCGGGATTCGGTACCGCCCAGGCAGCCGACGCCTCCGCCTCCGCCACCGTCAGCGCGGGCGGCGTGAAGATCGCGTACTACGACCAGTGGAGCGTGTACGGGAACGCCTTCTACCCCAAGCACCTCGACACGCGCGGCATAGCGGGCAAGCTGGACGTCATCAATTACTCGTTCGGCAACATCCACCCCACCGACCTCACCTGTTTCGAGGCGAACAAGGCGGCGGGTGACGACAACAACCCCAACGCCGGTGACGGCGCGGGCGACTCGTACGCCGACTACCAGAAGTCCTTCAGCGCGGCGGACAGCGTCAGCGGGGTCGCCGACACCTGGAACCAGCCGATCGTCGGCGTCTTCAACCAGTTCAAGCAGCTGAAGGCCAAGTACCCGCACCTGAAGATCAACATCTCGCTGGGCGGCTGGACGTACTCGAAGTACTTCCACAACGCGGCGCTCACCGACGCCAGCCGCAAGAAGTTCGTCTCCTCCTGCATCGACCAGTACATCAAGGGCAACCTGCCCGTCGAGGGCGGCTACGGCGGCGCGGGCACGGCGGCCGGGATCTTCGACGGCATCGACATCGACTGGGAGTACCCCGGCTCCTCCGGCGGTCACCTGGGCAACAACTACGGCCCCGAGGACAAGGCCAACTACACGCTCCTGCTCAAGGAGTTCCGTACGCAGCTCGACGCCTACGGGGCGGCCAACGGGGGCAAGAAGTACCTGCTGACCTCGGCGCTCCCGGCCGGCCAGGACAAGATCAAGTACATCGAGACCGACAAGATCGGCTCGTACCTCGACTACGCCAACATCATGACGTACGACATGCACGGCGCCTGGGACGGCGACGGGCCGACGTACCACCAGTCCCCGCTCCAGCCCTCGGCGGGCGACCCGACCGACCCGATCGCGCCGGGCACGGAGAAGTACAGCATCGACAACGCGATCGACTCCTGGATCGACGGCAACGCGGCCTACGGCATCGCGGGCGGCTTCCCCGCCAACAAGCTGACCCTGGGCTACGAGTTCTACTACCGCGGCTGGAAGGGCGTCCCGGCGGGTACCGCCCACGGCCTCGCCCAGTCCGCCACCGGCGCCTCCGGTGCCCGGCCCACGAGCCAGCAGGCCGGCATCGCGCTGTACAAGGAGCTCGGCGGGATCGTCGACAACCCGGCCACCACCTTCTGGGACGACCAGGCCAAGGCCTCGTACTTCTACAAGGACGGCGAGTTCTTCACCGGCCTGAACCAGCGGTCCGTCCAGGCCCGGGTCGACTACGGCAAGCAGCGCGGCCTGGCCGGCGCGATGATGTACTCCCTGCTCGGCCTGGACAACAACACCACGCTGCTGAACCAGATCTCGGACGCCCTCGGCGGCAGCACGCAGCCGCCGGTCACTCCCACGCCCACCGCGACACCGACGGCGACTCCCACGCCGACCGCCACGCCCACGACCACTCCGCCGACCGGCTGCGGTTCGACCCCGGCGTACGTCGCGGGCACGGTCTACACCGGCGGCAACGAGGTCTCGTACAACGGGCACAAGTGGAAGGCCCAGTGGTGGACGCAGAACGAGACGCCGGGCACCACCGGTGAATGGGGTGTCTGGAAGGACCTCGGCGCCTGCTGAACTCCCCCCACCCCGCGCCGAGCGACGGCCTGCCCCGCTCCCTCAGACCAGAGGGTGCGGGGCAGGCCCGTCGGACGGCGCGGAGGCGGTGGCGGCGGGTGCTACGGGTGCGGCGGGTGCTACGGGTGCTACGGGTGCTACGGGTGCTACGGGTGCTACGGGTGCGGCGGGTGCGGCGGGTGCGGCGGGTGCGGCGGGTGCGACGGGTGCGGCTGAAGTGGCGGCAGCAGCGGCAGTGGCGGCGGCGGCCGCCTGCCGGTCGATCATGCCGGCGATCACGTCCGGGGCCACCGCGCGGGAGTACAGCCAGCCCTGGCCCGTGTCGCAGCCGACGCGCCGCAGCCGGGCCGCCTGCCCGGCGGTCTCCACGCACTCCGCCGTCACCGTCAGGCCAAGCCGGTGCGCGAGCTGGACCAGCGCCTCGACGATGGTCTCGTCGGCCGGGTTCGGGTGGGTGCCCTCCTCGTAGCGGAAACCCCGTACGAAGGAGCCGTCCAGCTTCAGCACGGAGACCGGCAGCCGGCTGAGGTAGGCCAGGTTCGAGTACCCGGTGCCGAAGTCGTCGATCGCGATCCGCACGCCCATGTCGCTCAGCGCCTGGAGGGCCTGGAGCGGCCTGCCCGCCGAACCCATCACGGCCGACTCCGTCAGCTCCAGCTGGAGCAGCTGCGGCGCCAGCCCCGTCTCGGCCAGGATCTCCGCGACGTCGCCGACCAGGTCGGAGTCCCACACCTGCCGCACCGCGACGTTGACGGACACGAAGACCGGGGCGTCGCTGGGCTGTTCGATCTGCCAGCGCCGCGCCTGCCGGCAGGCGGTGCGCAGCACCCACTGTCCCAACTGGACGATGGATCCGTCCTCTTCTGCAATTCCGATGAACCGATTCGGCGTGAGCGTGCCGAATTGCGGGTGGTTCCAGCGCACCAGGGCCTCCACCCCGCGCACCGTGCCGCTCTCCAGGTCCACCAGTGGCTGGTACTCCAGCTCGAACTCCCCCCGCTCCACGGCCGGCCGGAGGGTGGAGCTGAGGGCCTGCCTCGTCATGCGGTGCGCGTTGCGCTCCGGGTCGAAGAGGGTCCAGCGGGCCTTGCCGTCCGCCTTCGCCCAGTACAGGGTCGTGTCGGCGGCCTGCATCAGCCCGGTCGCCGAGGTTCCGGCGGTCGCCCGCTCCACCACCCCGATCGACGCGGAGACCGACAGCCGCTGACCGGCCAGGTCGAACGGCTCCTGGACGGAGGCCAGTACGCTGCGCGCCAGGTCCGCGAGCTGCTCGGTGCCGGTGGAGTCCTCGACGAGCAGGGCGAACTCGTCGCCCCCGAGCCGCGCCACCAGGTGCCCGCTCGTGCGCCCGTAGCCGGACTGGTCGGCGCACTGGGTCAGCCGTGCGGCGACGGCGGCCAGCAGCCGGTCGCCGACCCGGTGGCCGAGCGTGTCGTTGACCGCCTTGAACCCGTCGAGGTCCAGGTAGCACAGCCCGATCCGGCCGGTGCCGCCGTGATCGTACGAGGACGCCTCCAGGGCTGCGGAGAGCCGCTCGAAGAACAGGGCCCGGTTGGGCAGCCGGGTGACCGGGTCGTGCATCTGGAGGTGCCGCAGGCGCGCCTGGAGGTCGCGCCGGTCGCTGATGTCGGCGACGGACAGCAGGACGTCGCCGGTGCCGGGTACGGGCCCCAGGGTGACCTCGGTCCACAGCGAGTGCCCGTCGGGGTGTTTGAGGCGGCGGGTGCAGCGCAGCCGTGCCTGCCGTCCGCGGAGCACCTCCTGGTACGCGGCCCAGGTGCGGGCCTCGGCGGCCAGGTCCACCAGATCGGCGGCGCACCGGTGGACGAGGGCGTGCGGCTCGTCGCCGAGCAGGCCGGCGAAAGCCTGGTTGGCGGCGACGACGTAGCCGTCGCGGTCGACGACGGCCATGGGGAGGTGGGCAGCGTTGAACGCGGCCCGGTAGTCGCGCCGTTCGGAATCGTCCCGCGCGGGGGCTCGCGACGGGGGCGCCGTCGCCGGTACTGCCGCGTGACGCTCCGTAATGGCCGATCGGATGCTGTCGGCCGCCGAACCGGTTCCTTCTGAGGTTCCGCTCACCGTTGGCTCCCGCAGTGCTCGTGAGTGTCCGTGCAGGAAAGTGTGCCGATCATAGAGGCTGCCGGGAGGCCCCATCCAGCGGCGTCGCCGCGCGAGGGGCGGGAGTTCGGCGTGATGACGGATTGGCGGCCGAAGCGCGCGCGATCGTTTCTGCGCGGCTCTGAGCGTGCGGAGGCGGCTGCTGATCTCGCGTGATCGGTCGTGACGTTCTGTAGGCAAGCGCGTGAATCCCGAGGGTCACCGGCTTGCCGTATTGCTCACTCGTGTGGGGCAGCGGAACAGGGCATTAGTAAGACAAGCGCCTCAAGGTGGACGAGATGGTACGAATCCACCACCGGAGGTCGATGTGCCGCGACAGGAGACACCCGGGGGAGTGGAACGCTCCCGCATCCGAAGTGCGGCGGCCGCGCTCACTTCCCTGGCGGCGCTCGCCGCCATGTCGCTCGTCGCCGGACCCGCGGTGGCCGAACCCGGGGCCGGGCCCTGTGCGCTGACCCGTACCGGCGCCCACCACTCGCTGGGTCTCGACACCTGGAACCGCGCCTACCCGAGGCCCGAGCGCACGCTCCACGCGGTCATGGTCTTCCTTTCCTTCCCCGACCACCGGACCACCCTGCGGCCGGACGAGATCACCGGCGACTACTTCCCCGCCACCAGCGACTTCTTCGCGAAGGCCTCGTACGGTCGCTTCAACCTGGTCGCGCACCCGCAGAAGCAGTGGATCCGGATGCCCAAGCCGTCCGCCGCGTACGGGATACAGCGCGACTGGGCCCCCGAGGACCGGGCGGCCTACCTGCGGGACGCGGTGGCCGCCGCCGACCCCGAGGTGGACTTCGCCCAGTACGACGTCGTCTACTTCGTCGCCGACCCGGACGCCCCCGGGGTGGACTCGGACGCCACGAAGGTCGTCAACTTCGACCGTCCGATCCGCGCCGACGGCACGGACCTGCGGCGGATCGTCACCGTCTTCGAGCGGCATCCGCCGGACCGCAACGTGCTCGCCCACGAGACCGGGCACGTCTTCGACCTGCCCGACCTCTACCACCGGCCGACGGACGGAAAGGGTGACTGGGACACCTACGTCGGCGACTGGGACGTGATGGGCAGCCAGTTCGGGATGGCTCCGGACCTCTTCGCCTGGCACAAGTGGAAGCTGGGCTGGCTGGAGGCCGCTCAGGTGGACTGCGTGCAGTCCGGCGCCTCGCTGCACACCCTGCTGCCGCTGGCGGAGGTCCCGGCGACGGGCGGCACGGGCGGGACCCGGCTCGCGGTGATCCGTACGGGCCCCGGCAGCGCGATCGCCGTCGAGGCGCGGGGCTCCGCCGGCAACGACGGGGACACCTGTACGGAAGGGGTCCTGGTCTACCGGGTCCGCAACGAGGCGGCCTCGGGCGGCGGCCCGATCGAGGTCCTGGACGCCCATCCGTCGACGGAGGCGTGCTGGGACCGCTCCGTGTACCCGCCCTTGGCGGACGCGCCGCTGGAGGTGGGCGAGACGTACACCGTGCCGGGGGAGCGGATCACCATCGAGGTGGCGGACCGGACCAGGTCGGGCGCGTACACGGTGAAGATCACGACGTGACGGAGGAGGCACGAAGAAGGCCCCCGCTCGATGAGCGGGGGCCTTCTTCCGTCTGTGCGCCGCCAGGGACTCGAACCCCGGACCCGCTGATTAAGAGTCAGCTGCTCTAACCAACTGAGCTAGCGGCGCTTGCTGACGTCGTAGACATTAGCATCCGGATCCGCGGAACGAAAAATCGATATCCGCAGCTCGGGCGGCGCGCACGAACGCCCACAGGAGGGCCTCGGGCCCGGGGAGCCAGGGCCGGCGCGCGTCGGGGGCCACCAGCCAGCGCGAGGGGCCGGGGGTGCCGGTGAGCGGGGGGACGGTGACGGCGTCGCCGAGTCCGTGGCACAGGGGCGCCGGGACGGTACGGGAGCCGCCCCACTCCTCCCACGCCAGCAGGGCGGGAAGCCGGTGGGCGGTGCCGGGGGCGGCGAAGAGCAGCATCCGGCCGCGGTGCACGGCGACCGGACCGGAGCCCGGCCCCTCGGCCCAGAGCAGGTCCATGATGCGGCGGCCGAGGACGACCGGGACGTTGACGACGTCGAAGGCGTTCCCGCAGGGCAGTACGGCGGGCGCGGTGGGCCGGGCCTCCCAGGCCGCGAGGGTGCTCCGCGGGTGGGCGCACGCGGAGGCGAGCCAGGCGGCGCCCTGCGGGGTGACGTGGGTGGCGGGGGCGGTGCGTACGTCGGGGGCGGGGCAGCCGGTGGCGGTCGTCAGGGTTGTCATATGCCCAGGTCTACTGGGCGTAACGTTCCGGTTTCCCGGAGTTACCGGAAACCGGGACGGGGTGGGTGTTGCTGGGGTATGTTCCCCCATCTGCTGCGGGTCCGCCGTGCTTGGCGGTGCGGATGCCCGACGGGTGCGGCGCCGTTGCCGGGGGCTTCGCCCCCAGACCCCCGCGCCTCAAGCGCCGGTGGGGCTGAAGGACCGGGGCTCCGCCCCGCACCCCGCGCCTCAAACGCCGGCCGGAGCCGGGTTGCGCCCGGCCCGGAGGCGCGGAGCCTCGGGAGCCCCGCACGGCGGGCCGGGCCGGGGCGCTAGAGGGTGTCCGGGCCGCGTTGGAGGGATTCGCCGAACTCGATCATCTTGCGGGCGTAGTCCTCGGTCCACTCCGCCTGTTCCGCGATCACCGCCGGCGAGAGCCGGTCGAACCGCCGCGGGTCCGCCAGCTGCGCCGCCGCGAGGGCCTGGAACTCCACCGCCCGCTCCTGCGCCGCCCGGAAGGCCAGCGTCAGCTCGGTCGCGCGGGCCAGCAGCTCGCTGGGGTCCTCGATCGACTCCAAGTCGAAGAAGTGCTCCGGGTCCGTGGCGGCCTCCGAGGGCTCGAAGAGCAACGGCGCGGGCCGCAGCCTCCGCTCGGTCCGCTCGGGCTCTGCCATGCGCGTCCTCCTGCTGCGTGCGAAATCCTTCCGGGCCACCGTCCATTGTCCAACGCCACGCAAGAGCGCACAGCGGCCGGATGGAACACCCGTACGGCCGATGAGGTGCGCGAGCAAGCCGCCGGGCCCAGTGGCGGGGGAGTCGAGCACGTGATCGGCCGCAGGGCGATTCCCCCGCGTCCGTCACACCGTGACGGCCTCCGCGGCGCGGCGCGCGGCCAGCTCCGCCACGTCGTCGAGCACGCCGGCCAGCTCACCCGCGAGCCCCTCGGGCGCCGTGAACCCCTCCGGCCCGACCAGCCCGGAGATGCCCGGGATCGCGACGGACCGCTCGGCGGGCCGCATGCCGAGCCGGGTGAGCACGGGCAGCAGCATCTCGGCGGCCGGGGCGCCACCGGTGGGGCCCGCGCTGTAGCTGACGAGGCCGACCGGCTTGTCCCGCCACTCGCTGTAGAGGAAGTCGATGGCGTTCTTGAAGGGGGCGGTGAAGCCGCCGTTGTACATCGGCAGGACGAAGAGGAAGGCGTCCGCGGAGTCGACCAGCGCGCTCCAGTCGCGGGTGTGCTGGTGGGCGTAGACGCCGGTGGAGGCGTACTGCGGCTCGTCCAGGAAGGGCAGCGCGATCTCGGCGAGGTCGACGGGGGTGACCTCGAAGCCGCCCCGCGCGCGAACCTGCTCGGTGACCCACTGGGACAGCGGGCGTCCGGCGGACGTGGGCCGGGTGGCGGCGGAGATGACGTGCAGGCGGGTCATGGAAGTGGGCTCCCCGTTCGGTGCGATTGTTGATGTGTCACCTATAAAACCCGGCGGTGCGTGACATGTCAACCAGATAGGTGATGTGTCATCAATCTGATTAGAGTGCCTCCATGACCGCACCCGAGCCCCGCTGGCTCACCGAGCCCGAGATGGACGCCTGGTACGCCTGGCGGCGGATGTTCCCCCTGGTCAACGCCGGGATCGCGCGCGACCTCAACCAGGACAGCGGCCTCTCCGAAGCCGACTACGACGTCCTGTCGGTGCTCGGCTCCACCCAGGGCCACCGTATGCGGATCAGTGCACTGGCCGTCCTGATGCAGTGGTCGCGCAGCCGGCTGTCCCACCAGCTCACCCGTATGGAGCAGCGGGGCCTGGTCCGCCGCCAGGAGGTGCCGGCCGACGCCAGGGGCGCGGAGGTGGTCCTGACCGGGCCCGGCCTGAGCATGATCACGTCGGCGGCCCCCCTCCACGTGGAGTCCGTACGCCGGCACCTCATCGACATCCTGACCCCGGAACAACTGCGCACCCTCGCCGAGGTGGGCGAGGTCCTGCGCATCCGCATGGGCATCGAGCGGAAGGCCTGAGCCCTTCCGCCCCTACGGCTTCCAGTGCACCCGGTGCTCCGCGAGATGGGCCAAAATGGAGTGGTTCGCCTCCCAGCCGTCCGGGAACTTGACCGTCACGCCCAGCTGGACCGGCTCCGTCGAGGGGTGGTCGTCCAGGAGTTCCGCTATGCCCGCCCGGGCCACCACCACGCAGGCATGGCGGTGGCGGGAGGCCAGTACGCAGAGCCGTCCCGTCTCCAGGTGGAAGGCCGTCGCGTCCGGGCGGCCCGACAGGGGGTGGAGCACCACGGTCAGGTCGTACTCGCGGCCCTGGAGGCGGTTCGCGGTGTCCACGGTCACCCCGGTGACGCCCAGCGAGGCCAGCGCCGCGCGGATCGCGGCCGCCTGGTCGCGGTGGGCGGTGCCCACCGCGATGCGGTCGGCCGTCAGCGGGGCCGGCCCCGAGGACCGCTCGTCGGAGGTCACCGTTCCGCGGTCCAGGGCCCGGCGGACCACCAGGGCCACCGCGTGGACCGCCTCCGGGTCCGTGCGCGGGGTGTGCCGCGCGGGCAGTTCCAGCAGGCCCCAGCCCGATTCGGCGGCCTCGTCCAGGACCCGGTCGGGGCCCGACCCGTCCGAGGGGACCCCGTACGAGAGCCGCCGGTCGCCCGGGCCCGTGCCGCTGCGGAACTGCGTGTACGGGTAGAACGCCTGCGAGACCAGGGGCGCGGCAGTCGCCGGGAGCCGCCAGGACACCGGCAGCCGGTGCTGCGGCAGTTGCGGGTTGTGGGCGAGCAGGGTGGTCACCGCCGAGGCGGACGGGTCGTAGGACAGGCCCGCCCACTGCTCCGCGCCCACCACGCTGAAGGGGTCCAGCTGCCCCGGGTCGCCCACGAACAGCGCCCGCTCGAACAGTCCGGCCACGGCCAGCAGCGCGTCGGAGCGCATCTGGTACGCCTCGTCGACGATCGCGTGCTCCCAGGGCTCCGCGTCCTTGACGAAGGCCCACTTCGCCGCCGTGGAGATGGTGATCGGCAGCTCCGCGAGATCCCCCGGCTTGGCGGAGAGCGTCACCGAGGGCAGCTCGCGCAGCGCGGGGTCGTAAGCGTCCCCGTCGCTGCTGTGCAGCCGGCCCACCTTCAGCCCCGGGTCCTTGTCGGCGAGCCGCAGCACCAGGTCGTCCACCTGCGCGTTGGTCTGCGCCACCACCATCAGCCGGCGCCCGGCCGCAGCCAGCTCACGGGCCGCCCGGACGACGAGCGTGGACTTGCCGGCTCCGGGCGGGGAGTCGACGACCACGCCCCGCTCGGTCCCGTGCAGGGTGTCGTGCAGGATGGCGGCGGTCGCCTGGGCGGCCGCGGCCCCCGGGTCGAAGGTGTTCACAGCACGTCCTCGGCGGTCACGGGGTCGGGCAGTGCGGGCGCGGTCAGGTGTCCGGGCGGGCCGCCGTGCGTCCACGGGGTCTGCTCCGGGTCCGGGAGCTTGGGGCCGCCGCGCGCGCCATGCTCGAAGAGCGTCCAGCACACCCGGTCGCCCTTCTCCGGCACCGAGCCCGGCTCCGGATCCCTGCCGCGGCCCATCTTGTCCAACAGCCGCAGCACGAGCTGCCCGTCCTCCTCATAGCGTACGAAGGCGGCGGACTGCGGGCGACCGTCCAGGGAGCGGAACACCTTCCCGCCGCCGCCCTCCGCGAGCTGAGGCCGGTCCTCCGTGGCCACCGTCACCAGCGGGCGCGGGCTCGGCCGCTTCGACTCCGTCCACTCCATCACCACCTCGGTGACCTCACCGGCGAAGGCCTCGCCCGACAGCCGCCGGCCCGCCATCACCAGGGGGTCGTCCAGCGCCTCCTGGGCGTCGAGCCGTACCTGCTCGGTCTCCCGGGTGGCCAGCTTCTGCGCCGCCGTCACCGCGTCGTCGCGGCGCGGCTGCGGGGGCTCGCCCGCCCGCACCCGGTCGCGGTGGCCGGTGTACGACCAGCGGTCGCGGGTCCAGCGCTCGTCCGCGCGCTCGCCCGGCGGCAGGCCGCGCAGCAGGTCGACCGCCTCCCACGTCATCCGCCAGGTGCTCGACATCTGGGACACGACCAGGCGGTGCACGGCCCGTTCGGCCGCCCGTACCTCACGGTCGTCGTCCTCGGGCCGGGCCGCCAGGGCCGCGCGCGCCGCGTCGTAACGGGCGATCGCCGGGGCCAGCAGCTTGTTGTCGAAGGCCGGGTCGGTGGCGGGACCTGCGGGCGGGCAGAGCAGCTGGCCGTCCTTGTCGCGGCGGAGCTCCGCCTCGTGCGCCGCCTCGGCGCCGGACCGGCCCGCGGGCGGGTCGATCCAGCCCAGCAGCGCCCCCAGGTGCTGGTCCTCCAGGTTGCTCTGGCCGGTCGCCCAGTGCCGGGACAGCAGGTCCGTCGCCGACAGCAGCATCGAGGACCCGGGCACCCGCGAGCGCTCGGCGAGGTGGGTGAACCAGCGCCCGAGCATCGGCACGCGCGCGGGCGCCGGATACGGATTCTCCGGATCCTCCTCGGCCGTCCGCCGGAACCGCATCGACCGCCCCAGCAGGCGTACGTACTCGATGCCCGCCCTGCTCGGCACGATCAGCTGCGGTGCGTCCACGCACAGCTCGGTCTCGACCTTGACCCTCTTGCCCGTCTCCGGGTCGGTCTCGCTGCGCTCGGCCGGCTCCACGGCGTCCGCGTACTCGTCGATGTGGGCCAGCACGTGGACCGCCAGGTCGGCGAGGAACGTCCAGCGCAGGTCCCGGTCGCGGGGCTGGGGTATCACGAACACCCGCGGCTCGTGCCGGTCGGTCCCGACCATCGCGCCCAGCGGAGCCCCGGCCTCACCGGCCGTGGTCAGCGGTACGAAGACCATCGGCTTCTCGCTCAGGTGGCGGTGCCGGACGGTCGCGAGCGGCTGGGCGCGGCCCGCGCGGACGGCCTCCAGCCGGGCCAGGGTGCTCAGCAGGGGCATTCGGGAGCCTCCGGGAGGTCATGCGGAGGAAGGGCGGCGGCGGACTCCAGCGCCTCGGCGCGCAGCCGGGCCGCCCGGTGCAGCGCCGCGGCGGTCGGATCCTCGGCGCGGCCGGCCCCGGCGGCCGCGGCGAGGGCCGCCTCGACGGTGGTCAGCGCACCCAGCTCACCCCGTACGGAACGGCCCAGCGCGGTCACCTCGTCGGTGGCGCGGGCTTGCTCCCGGCAGTGGAAGGCCAGCTCGCAGGCGGCCAGACACTCGGGGGCGTAGGCGGCGTCCACCGCGGAGACGGCGTCGGCCAGCTCCTCGGCGGTGCGCGCCGGGTCGAAGCTGAGCCCCTCGGGCAGGGCCGCGGCCAGTTCCTCGACCCGGGTCAGCCGGTCCAGCTGGCGCCGGGTCACGGAGCGCTCGCGGCGGATGTCGACGGGTGCGGCGGTGGGCAGGTTGGAGAAGTCCTTGGGGCAGACCAGCAGCACGCGGTGGCCGACCTCGGCGCCGGCCAGCTTCTCGGCGGTCTTCTCCAGGGCCAGCACGTAGACGGCGGCCTGGCGGGCGGCGGCGCCCACCTTCGCGGCGTCGGCGGCGCCGTCGATCATCGGGAAGGACTTGATCTCGACGACGGTCCAGCGGCCGTCGGGATGCACGACGACGGCGTCCGGCTCGAGGTAGGCGGGGGAGCCGGCCACCTCCAGGGCAAGCATCGGATGGTCCAGCAGGGTCCAGGACCCGGTGTCCCGTCCGGCGGTGGTGGCCTCGCGCAGGGCGAGCGCGGTCCGGGCGGCGCGGCCCTCGGGGCCGGCGGCGGTCAGGTCGGGGACGCGGGCGGCCGGGCCGGGGGGCTCGGACCCGGCGCCGAGGTGTGCGTGCACCAGCCGCAGGAGCTCGGCCCCGCCGTCGCCCTTGACCTTGGCCTCGAAGGAGTTGCCGCGGACGATGGCGAACTGTGACTGTCCGAAGGGGGCGGGGGAGCCGAGGGCAGAGGCGAGGAGGGTCTTGTCCACGCCGGCGCCGTCGAGCAGGGCGCGTCTGCCGCAGCCGGGGTTGGCGGCGAGGGCCGCCAGCGCCCGGGCGTCGAGCGGGCGGGGCGGCACGGCCGGACCGCGCAGGCCGGCGAGCCGCTGCCGCAGGGTCGTCTGCGGAGCGCTGCTGGGCGGGTAGGAGCTCACGGGCGGAAGTGTCCCATCCGCCACTGACAATCGTGGACTTACGGCGGAAACCGGCGGTGAGTTGCCCGCCGTTCATGTGTTGGATGATGTACGGACGACGGAATCAGCGTAAAAGCGCGCGAACTCTTACGAACCGTACCGGGAGAACTCACATGGCCCCCCGCATCCTGCTGGCCCGCCACGGCCAGACGGCGTGGTCCCAGCTCGGCAAGCACACCGGACGCACGGACGTGCCCCTGCTGGAGGAGGGCAAGCGGGGTGCGGAGCTGCTCGGTGAGCGGCTGGCCCGCGACCCGTGGAAGGGCCTGCCCGGGGTGGAGGTCCGCACCAGTCCGCTGGTCCGCGCGAGCGAGAGCTGTGACCTGGCGGGCTTCGGCGTCCAGGCGGAGCCGTGGGACGCGCTCATGGAGTGGGACTACGGGGACTACGAGGGCATGACTCCGGCCGAGATCCAGGCGGTCCGGCCGGGCTGGCTCATCTGGCGGGACGGGGTCCCGGGCGGCGAGTCCGTCGCCGATGTCGCGGCCCGCGCGGACGAGGTGGTCGCCTGGGCGCGGTCGGCGGAGCGCGATGTCCTCGTCTTCGCGCACGGGCACATCCTGCGGACGCTGGCCGCGCGCTGGCTCGGCTTCGAGGCCTCCTTCGGTGCCCGGATCCGGCTGGAGCCGACCTCGCTGTCGGTGCTCGGGTGGGCGTACGGAGCGCCTGCGCTGGAGCGCTGGAACGACACGGGACACCTCGACGCGTAGCCGGTCGGGGCGGGGGCGGGGCCGCTGCGCGGAGCCTCCCGGGTGCGGGCGCCGCCCGCACCCGCGCCTCCCTCGCCGACGCGGCTCGAAGACCGGGGCGCCGCCCGCACCCCGCGCCTCCCTCGCCGACGCGGCTCGAAGACCGGGGCGCCGCCCCGCACCCCGCGCCTCAATCGCCGGCGAGGCTGGATGTGGCTGATGCCGGCTCGCATGTGCACGCACGGGCCTCCGGGCCGCCGCCCGGCAAATCCGGCCCCGCCGGCGATGGGGGCGCGGGGTCTGGGGCGGAGCCCAGCAGCGGCGCCGCAACACGGCCACCGGCGGTGTCGTCAGACGGTCGCGTGTCGGGTGAGGAACGCGCCCACGCGGGGTGAGCGCTGGTGGGGGACGAGGGTGCGGGCCGTGTCCGAGAGCATGGAACGGACCCGGGTGGACTGGACCTCGGTCAGGAGGTCCAGCACCCGGCCGCCCGCCCACGCGGCCTCGTCGGGGGCTCCCGCGTGCGCCAGGTCACCGGCGAGTTCGGCGGTGTAGAGGGCCACGTTCCGGGCGAAGTGCGGATCCTGGAGGTCGGCGGCACGGCGCGCGTGCCGCGCCGCGCGGGCGTGCTCGCCGAGCGCCGCCCAGCACCTGGCCTCCAGCGATTCCAGCTCGGCCTCGCCGAAGAAGGACATCCACTCGGGATCCGCGCCCGTCTCGCCCCGGGAGAACTCGGTGTGGGCCCGGGTCAGCGCCTCCTCGCAGGACCTGCGGTCGGCCAGGCCGGCCCAGCCGCCCGCCTCCCGGAGGGCCAGCAGGGAGAGCAGCCGCGGGGAGCCCAGCGAGCGGGCGGCGAGACGGCCCGCCTGGGCCGCCCGTACCGCCTCGCGGGAGCGGCCGCAATCCCGGGCCAGGAAGGCCATGTTGCTGAACGCGTGCGCCTCCAGGCCCGCGTCCCCCGACACCCGGGCCGTCGCGAGGGCTTCCGCATAGTGCGAGCGGGCGTCGTCGAACCGGCCGGAGTCATGGGCCAGCCAGCCGACGGAGACGGCGAGTTCACCGGCGCCCGAGTGCAGCCGGTCCTCGGTGGACTGCCGCGTCGCCCCCGCGTCGAGCAGCGCGTAGGCGGCCCGCAGCGGCTCGGCGGCCCTGCGGTACAGGGCGTCGGCCCCGTGTCGGTCGTCGAGCAGCCGGATCTGGCGTACGGCGTCCTCGACGGCCGCGGCCTCGGACTCGCCGGCGCGGGAGGGCAGTCGGCGGGTGTCGCCGAGCAAGGTCAGGCCGATCGTCGCGGCCGCCACGGTCGCGGAGCCGCCCGCCATGAACGCGCGACGCAGCACGTCGCTCTCCTTGGAACTGGTGAGGTGGGAAATGGTGCGGGGGTCGCGCTGCGCCGAGCGGCCGCGTACGGCCTCGCGCGGAGAGAAGCCCAAGTCGGCCAGGGCGCGGCCGGGGAACATATGGAGGAAGACCCGCTCGTACGCGTAGTTGGGGCAGCGGATCTCGCCGGACTCGACGCGGCCGATGTAGCGGGCGTCGCAGGAAACCGTTTCTCCGATCTCCTTCGCCGCCCGGCGCACCAGCGCCGCGAACTCGGCCGGGGAGTGCTGCCCGCGCAGCCGCCGGAACGTGGAGTTGGGTGAGTGGGGGGACGCCGCCATGGACGTGGCCTCTCTGGCAAGGAACGCAGCGCCGGTGCGTGACGTGTGAGGGTGCGGCCCGGCGCGCATGAACGTACCGCCAGTGAGGGGTCGTTCACGCAATTATTGGCTACAAAACGGATATCTCACCCGCGATCCGCCATGAACTGCCATCCTTTGCAGCGTCTTGCCGCCGCACCCGTTGACGTTCCCGTGCGTTGAACCCCTGCGGAGTGGGAGGTGACTGACCGCTCCCGGCTCGTACGCGGATCGAGGAGGGGTTCCCTTGGTGGAGGCCGGCATGGAGAGCATTGGAACGAACACCGCGCCCGACCCCGGTGCGACCGCGACCGCCGCTCCGGACCTGGTGACCGTGCCCACCCGGCAGGGGCTGGAGGCGGTGGACATCATCCGCCGGGCCGCGAGCCGGGTGGCCGGCGGGGTGGGGCCCGTCCTGCACGACGGATCCGGCGACACCCTCGGTTTCCTCGTCCCGCCCGGCACCGCCGACGCCTGGGACCTGCCGGGCAGCGCGTGTACGCAGACCAACGGGCGGGGGATGCGCTTCGGCGACCAGGCCTCACCCGTCGCGGGGGACACCGGCTGGCTGCTCCCGCCGGAGGCCGTCGGGCCGGTCACCGACCCCGAGGTACTGCGCGCGGCGCTCGGCGAGGCGGCCCGGCTGATCGAGGCCGCGGACAACTGCCGCTGACGACGGCCGCTGAGACGGCCGCTGACGACGGCCCGCCGACGACTGCCGCTGACCGGCGACAATGGGTGGGTGGCGAGCAAGGACAGAGGCAAGGGCAGGGGCAAGGCCGAGCAGCGGGGCAAGGCCGAGCAGCGGGGCAAGGCCGACCAGCGGGGCAAGGCCGAGCAGCGTGGGCGCGGCGGCTCCGAGTCGTTTTCCGGGCAGGTGGCCGGCGGGCGGGCGGAGCTGGAGCCCGACCGCGAGCGCGCCGACGCCTGGACCCTGCTGATCGACGGCGCCCCGCAGTCGCACGTGGACCTGGCCGACCCCGGGTACCTGGATTTCGCGTACCAGCGGCGGATCGGCCATCTGATCGACCTCGTCGCGCCCGCCCGGCAGCCCCTGAACGTCGTGCACCTGGGCGGGGGCGCCTTCACCCTCGCCCGCTACACCGCCGCCTCCCGCCCCCGCTCCACCCAGCAGATCGTGGAGATCGACGCCGAGCTGGTCGCCTTCGTACGGGAACACCTGCCGCTGGATCCGCAGGCGCGGGTCCGGGTCCGCGCGGTGGACGCCCGGGCGGGCCTGGCCAAGGTGCCGGACGGCTGGGCGGACCTGGTGATCGCGGACGTGTTCAGCGGTGCGCGCACCCCGGCGCACCTGACGAGCACCGAGTTCCTGGACGACGTACGCCGCGCCCTCGCGCCCACCGGCTGGTACGTGGCCAATCTCGCGGACGGTCCGCCGCTGGCGCATCTGCGGGGGCAGGTCGCGACGGCAGCGTCCCGGTTCGCGGAGCTGGCGCTGGCGGCCGACCCGGTGGTGTGGCGGGGCAAGCGCTTCGGCAACGCGGTGCTGGTGGCGGCCGACCGTGAGCTGCCCGTCGCGGAGTTCACCCGCCGCGTCGCGAGCGACCCGCACCCGGGGCGGGTCGAGCACGGCCGGGCCCTGGCGGACTTCACGGGCGGCGCCGTGCCGGTCGCCGACGCCTCGGCGGTGGCCTCGCCGGAGCCGCCGCCCTCGGTCTTCCGGTAGCCCTTCCCGCAGCCCGCCGGCGGCGGCCGGCCAATTGATCAAGTTGAACCGGAAGAGGGCTCCCGGTGGGCGGCGCTCCGTCGTAGTGTGTTGATTCCTAGGAGGGTTGCCCCTCCTAAGATGCGCTCAGGAGACGGCCAACGATGTCTGATTCCCCTGTACCTCACGGGTCCCCCGCCCCCAGCACCGCCACGTCCGACTACACCGAGCGGCTCGCCCGCCTCGAGCACTCCGGGCTCAAACGGTTGCTGCCCACCCAGGCACCGTACCGGTGGAACCTGCGGCGGCTGCGGCTCGGCCGGGTCCTCGACATAGGCTGCGGCCTGGGGCGGAACCTGCTCAACTGCGGTCCGGACAGCGTCGGGGTCGACCACAACCCGCACTCCGTGCAGACCTGCCGCGAGCGCGGACTGACCGCCTACACCCCCGACCAGCTGGCCGCTGCCCCGGACTGCGGGCCCGGCTCCTTCGACAGCCTGCTGGCCGCGCACGTGCTGGAGCACGTCGACGAGGAGACCGCCTCCGCGCTGCTCGCCCAGTACCTTCCGCTGGTGAAGCCAGGCGGCCAGGTCGTGCTGATCACCCCGCAGGAGATCGGCTTCCGCTCCGACGCCACCCACATCCGCTGGGTCGGCTTCGAGGAGCTGCGCGGGCACGCGGGCCGGGCCGGGATCGCGGTGCGGCGCACCTACTCCTTCCCCTTCCCCCGCCCGATGGGCAAGGTCTTCCCGTACAACGAGTTCGTGCTGGTGGGCACGGTCCCCACGGCTTAGGGCCCCTAGGGGTCGACGATCTCCACCGCCGGCGGGTGGTCGTGCCAGGTGCAGAAGACCGACACCTCACGGCCTTCCCGGGTGAAGGTGACCCGGATCCAGAAGTCCTGCTTCCACACCTGCATGCGCCAGCCGGCCGCCGGGGTCGCGGAGACCAGCTCGGCCGAGGAGGCGCCCAGGTCGAAGACCGCCCGGCCGCCGGAGACGGGATAGGCCTTCACGTTCCCGGAGGCGCCCGCGTCCGGCTGCCGGTACGGGCTCGGGCCCGGCGGCGGCTTCGGCGAGGACTGGGCGGGGGAGGGCGACGGGGACCACGAGGGGCTCTGCGACTGCGACTCCGACGGGCTCGGCGAGGCCGCCGGGGACGAGGGCGGGGGCCCGTCCCGGTGGGTCGAGGAGGACAGCGGCCGCGTGGCCAGCGGCACCGCGAGCGGGGGATCGTAGGCCGTGCCGGACATGACGGTGTGCACGCCCCACCACGACAGCGTCACCGCGGCCCCGGTCGCCAGCGTCCAAGCCATGGCGTGTACAAGTCCTCTTCGCATCAGGCGACATACTGCACCACCCGCCACAAGAGTGTCCCGACACCCCGGTGGGTCCCCCGGATGGGCTACCGTGCGGGCCATGGCAAGTGTGCTCGTGGTCGAGGACGACCAGTTCGTACGTTCCGCCCTCATCCGGCACCTGACCGACGCCTCGCACACCGTGCGGAGCGTCGGCACCGCTCTGGAGGCCCTCCGCGAGGTCGCCCACCACCGCTTCGACGTGGTCATCCTCGACCTCGGACTGCCCGACCTCGACGGGTCGGAGGCGCTCAAGATGCTGCGCGGCATCACCGACGTACCGGTGATCATCGCGACCGCGCGCGACGACGAGGCGGAGATCGTCCGGCTGCTCAACGACGGCGCCGACGACTACCTGACCAAACCCTTCTCCGTGGAACACCTCTCGGCCCGGATGGCCGCCGTGCTGCGCCGCTCGCGCGCCGCCGCCGGGGCGGAGCCCCCCTCGCGCGTCCTGCGCGTCGGCGGGCTGGCCATCGACCCGCTGCGCCGCCAGGCCGAGCTCGACGGGACGGTGCTGGACCTCACCCGGCGGGAGTTCGACCTGCTGGCTTTCCTCGCCGGGCGGCCCGGGGTGGTCGTGGCCCGGCGCGAGCTGCTCGCCGAGGTCTGGCAGCAGTCATACGGGGACGACCAGACCATCGACGTCCACCTGTCCTGGTTGCGCCGCAAACTCGGCGAGACGGCCGCCCGCCCCCGCTACCTGCACACGCTGCGGGGTGTGGGCGTCAAGCTGGAGCCGCCCCGGTGATGCCGCGATGAGGTGGGCCCTGGTCAAGGTGTGCCTCGCGGTCACGGCCATGGTGGTCGTGGCCTTCGCCGTGCCGCTCGGACTCGTCGTCCAGGAGATGGCCAGCGACCGGGCGTTCTCCAACGCCGAGCGGCAGGCCGCCACCATCGGGCCGACCCTGTCCATCACCACCGACCCGGCTCAGCTCCGCAAGGCGGTGGAGTCCACACAGATGGGCGCGGCCCGGCGGATGGCCGTCCACGTGCCCGCGATCGGCGACAGCGAACCGGTGGACATCGGCGAGGGCCGGGCGGGCGAGCACGCCGTCGCCGAGACCCGGCGGATCGGGCGCGCCACCACGACGAAGGTGGCGGGCGGAGGCTCGGCGCTGCTCCAGCCGACCGCCCTGGGCTCCGGCGACATCGCGGTGGTTGAGGTCTTCGTACCGGAGAGCGAGGTCAGCAACGGCGTCGCGACCGCCTGGCTGGTGCTCGCGGGCGTCGCACTGGCGCTGATCGTGGGTTCGGTGGCCGTCGCCGACCGGCTCGGCGCCCGGCTGGTACGGCCCGCCGAGCGGCTCGCGGACGCCGCGCACCAGCTGGGCGAAGGCCGGCTCGGGGCCAGGGTGCCGGAGGGCGGCCCGAAGGAACTCCGGTCGGCAGCCGTTGCGTTCAACGCAATGGCGGACCAGGTGGTGGAACTCCTCGCCAACGAGCGGGAACTGGCCGCCGACCTGTCGCACCGGCTGCGGACGCCGCTGACGGTGCTGCGGCTCAACGCGGCCTCGCTCGGGGACGGTCCGGCCGCCGAGCAGACCCGCGCGGCGGTGGAGCAGCTGGAGCGCGAGGTCGACACCATCATCCGTACGGCCCGGGAACAGCGCGCCCCCGCCACCACGGGCGCCGGAGCCGGCGCAGGATGCGACGCCTCCGAGGTGATCCGCGACCGGATGGCCTTCTGGTCGGCGCTCGCGGAGGACGAGGGCCGCGAGGTGCGGCTCGCGGGGGTGGACCGTACGGTACGGATCCCCGTGGCGCGGCCCGAACTCGCCGCGGCCCTCGACGCCATGCTCGGCAACGTCTTCCGGCACACCCCCGAGGGCACCCCCTTCGCCGTCGACGTCCACGACGCCTCGGACGCGGTCATCGTGCTCGTCTCGGACGCGGGCCCCGGAATCGCCGACCCCGATGCCGCCCTGCGCCGCGGCAACGACGGCGCCCGCGACGGCTCGACCGGCCTCGGCCTGGACATCGTGCGCAGGGTCGCGGAATCGACGGGCGGCGACGTCCGGCTGGGGCGCTCGGTGCTCGGGGGCACCGAAGTGCGGGTCTGGATCGCCCTGGACGGCCGGACCCGCAGCCGCACGGGCGGGGTGCGCACCCGGCACGGCCGGCGCAAGCGGCGCAGCAACTGACGTAACGGGGGAGGACCGCGGGCGCGCCTCGTGGGCGTACGTCCGTACGGGGATTCCACTGGTTCCTGCCGGACGACCCGAACCGGTATCGGTTCCTCTACGACGTGGGGATCCTGGAGCAGGCAGCGCTCCCTGGCGCTGAGCACCGCTGACCGGAAGGAATCAGGCATGCACTACGCAGTCCTCGGCACCGGGATCGTCGGCCGGACGGTGGCCGCCCGGCTCGCCGACCTCGGCCACGATGTGGTCATCGGGACCCGGGACCCTGCCGCCACCGCGGCCCGCGACGAGTACGCCGACTGGCAGGCGGCGCAGCCGCAGGTGCGGCTCGCCGCCTTCCCGGAGGCGGCGCGGGAGGGCGAGACCCTGGTCAACGCCACCGGCGGGCAGGTCAGCATCGCCGCCCTGACGGAGGCGGACGCCGCGCACCTCGACGGCAAGGTCCTGATCGACATCGCGAACCCGCTCGACTTCTCTCAGGGGTTCCCGCCGAGCCTGGACCCGGTGAACGCCGACAGCCTGGGCGAGCTGATCCAGCGCACCTTCCCCAGGCTGCGGGTGGTCAAGACGCTGAACACGATGAACTGCCGGATCATGGTCGACCCGGCCCGGGTCGCGGGCGAGCACCACGTCTTCCTCTCGGGCGAGGACGCGGACGCGAAGAAGGCCGTACGCGAGCTGCTCCACTCCTTCGGCTGGGCGGAGCGGAGCATCCTCGACCTCGGCGGCATCGAGACGGCGCGCGGCACCGAGATGCTGCTCCCGGTCTGGCTCCGTCTGATGGGCGCCCTCGGCCACACCGACTTCAACTTCCACATCCAGGGCGCCTGACGGTCTCCGCACGGACGGGGGCGCAAATGTTGCCGCGCCCCCGGCCCGCGCCGAGGGTGGGCCTGACGGAAGGAGCCACGCATGAAAGTCATGCTCCGCGCCCACATGGACACGGCCGCCACCAACGAGGGCATCACGACCGGCGCCCTGCCCCAGGCGATCAAGACGCTGATGGACAAGGTGAAGCCGGAAGCGGCCTACTTCGGACTGCACGAGGGCGTGCGTTCCTGCTGGATCGTCTTCGACCTCAAGGACAGCGCGCAGATGCCGTCGCTGACCTGGGACCTGTTCCACGAGTTCAACGCCGAGATCGAGGTCGGTCCGGTCATGAACGCGGAGGAGCTGGCGAAGGCCCTGGCGGCGGTGCAGTCCTAGCACCCGTCGTACCCGTCCTTCCCCCGCGGTTCCGCCCGATCGGGTACGGCCCCCGCCCGGCCGGGTACGCCACCGCCCGGCCGGGTACGCCACCGCCCGGCCGGGTGCGTCACCGCGCCCCGAGGACCCCGCTGCGGGCCAGTCGGGCGTACCAGTGGGCGCTGGAGCGCGGGGTGCGGGCCTGGGTCTCGTAGTCCACGTGGACGATGCCGAAGCGCTTGCTGTAGCCGTAGGCCCACTCGAAGTTGTCCAGCAGCGACCACAGGAAGTAGCCCTTCACCGGGGCACCGTCCGCTAGGGCCCGGTGGACGGCGGACAAGTGGCCCTCCAGGTAGCCGATGCGCTCGGGGTCGTGCACGTCCGGGGCGTACGCGGCCCCGTTCTCGGTGACCAGCAGCGGCAGCCCGGGTGCCTCTTCGGTGAAGCGCATCAGCAGGTCGTACAGGCCCGTCGGGTCGATCGACCAGCCCATGTCGGTCCGCTCGCCCGGGGGTTGGTGGAAGGCCACCGCGGCGGCGCCGGGCCACGGGGAGTGCTCGGTGGCCCCGTGGCCGTCGGCGCGGGGGCCGCTCCCGCCGGGGGCCGCCGAAACCACCGCCGGGGTGTAGTAGTTCACGCCGAGGAAGTCCAGGGGCTGGTGGATCAGCGCCTCGTCGCCCGGGCGGACGAAGGACCAGTCCGTCACGGCGGCGGTGTCCGCGAGCAGATCCTGCGGGTAGGCCCCGCGCAGCAGCGGCCCGGTGAAGATCCGGTTGGCCAGGGCGTCGATCCGGCGGCGGGCGTCCAGGTCGGCCGCCGAGCCGGTCAGCGGCCGTACCGCGCTCGCGTTGAGCGCGATCCCGGTCCGCGCCGAGGCCGGCAGGGCGGCGGCCGCCAGGCCGTGCGCCAGGTTGAGGTGGTGGGCGGCGCGCAGCGAATCGGCGGCGGAGGTCCGGCCGGGGGCGTGCACCCCGGAGGCGTAGCCGAGGAACGCGCTGCACCAGGGCTCGTTGAGGGTGGTCCACAGCTCCACCCGGTCGCCCAGGGTCTTCGCGACCTGCTCGGCGTACCCGGCGAAGGCGTACGCCGTCTCCCGCTCGGGCCATCCTCCCGCGCTCTCCAGTTCCTGCGGCAGGTCCCAGTGGTACAAGGTCACGCACGGCTGGATCCCGTACGAGAGCAGCTCGTCGACGAGCGCGTCGTAGAAGCCGATCCCGCCGGAGAGCACGCGCGGCCAGGACACCGAGAACCTGTACGCCCCGAGCCCCAGGCCGGCCATCAGCCGGACGTCCTCCCGCCACAGCCGGTGGTGGTCCACGGCCACCTCGCCCGTGTGGCCGCCGTACACCTTGCCCGGCGTACGGCAGAAGGTGTCCCAGATGGACGGCCCGCGCAGTCCGGCCGCGCCTTCGATCTGGAAGGCCGCCGTGGCCGTGCCCCAGAGGAAGTCCCCCGGGAACCGAATGTCCGTCATCCCTTGACCGCTCCCTGCATGATGCCGCCGACGATCTGGCGGCCGAAGACGAGGAACACAAGCAGTAGCGGGAGCGTGCCCAGCAGCGCACCCGCCATGATCACCGACTGGTCGGGGACGTAGCCCCGGCCCAGCCCGGTCAGGGCCACCTGCACCGTCGGGCTGCCGTTCTGGGTCAGCGCGACGATCGGCCAGAAGAAGTCGTTCCAGGCCATGACGAAGGTCAGCATGGCCAGCACCGCCATCGCCGGCCGGGCCGCCGGGAACACCACGTGCCAGACGATGCGCAGCGAGCTCGCGCCGTCCGTGCGCGCCGCCTCCACCAGCTCCGACGGCAGTGCCTGGGCCAGGTACTGTCGCATGAAGAAGACCCCGAACGCGGAGACGAGGGTCGGCAGGATCACCGCCTGGAGCCGGTCCGTCCACGACAGCTGGGCGATCAGCATGTACAGCGGGACCACGCTCAGCTGCGGCGGGATCAGCATCGTCCCGATCACCAGCGACATCAGCAGCCGGCGGCCGCGGAAGCGGAGCTTGGCGAAGGCGAAACCGGCCAGGGTGGAGAAGACGACCGTCCCGGCCGCCACGGTGCCCGCCACGATCACCGTGTTCAGCAGGGCCGCGTCCATGTTCGCGTCGGTCCACGCGACCCGCAGGTTGCGGGCCAGGTTCCCGCCGAACCAGAACGGCGGCGGGGTCTGCGCAAGCCTCGTATTGCTGCGGGAGGCCGCGATCGCCGTCCACACCAGCGGGAACAGCGAGCCGGCCGTGAACAGGACGAGCACCGCGTACGTGAGCCTGCCCGCGCGCAGGGATCTCATCGGGAACCCTCCCTTCCGCGCAGCAGCCGCGCCGCGCCCGCGATGACCAGCAGGATCAGGAACATCGCCCACGCGATGGCCGAGGCCCGCCCCAGGTGCAGGTTCACCCAGCCCTGCTCGTACAGGTACAGCCCGAGCGTCTGGAACTGGTGCTCCGAGCCGCCCGTCGCGCCCGCCCCGCCGTTGAAGAGCAGCGGCTCGCCGAACAGCTGGGTCGCCCCGATCGTCGACACCACACAGGTGAAGAAGATCGTCGGCCGCAGCGAGGGCACGGTGACGTGGAGGAACTGCCGCCACCGCGAGGCCCCGTCCAGCGCGGCCGACTCGTACAGCTCGCCCGGCACGGCCTGCATGGCCGCCAGGTAGATCAGGGCGTTGTAGCCGGTCCACCGCCAGATCACGATGGTGGAGACCGCCAACTGGGAGGCGAAGGTGCCGCTCTGCCAGTCGACGGCGTCGAAACCAGCCGTGGACAGTGCCCAGTTGACCATCCCGTAGTCCCGGCCGAAGAGCAGCACGAACACGAGCGTGGCCGCCGCCACCGAGGTCGCGTACGGGGTGAGCACCGCGACCCGGAAGAAGGCGGAGCCGCGCAGCTTGTAGTTGAGCAGATGGGCCAGGCCGAGGGCGATCGCCAGCTGCGGCACCGTGGACAGCAGTCCGATCGTCACGGTGTTGCGCAGCGCGTTCCAGAAGAACGCGTCGTCCCACAGCCGGGTGAAGTTCCGCAGCCCCACCCACGTCATGGAGTCCGGATCGGTCAGCTCCACCTGGTGCAGCGCCGCCCAGCCCGTGTACAGCAGCGGGAACAGCCCGAAGGCGGCGAAGAAGAGGAAGAAGGGCGCCACGAAGGCGTACGGGCTCCAGCGCAGGTCCCAGCGGTAGCGGCGCGAGCGCCACACCTGGCCCCGGCCGCCCCCCTCGTCCCCCCGCGCGGAGCGGGAGGACGAGGGGGACAGGACAGCCGTTTCGTCCGTCACCGGCGCCTCACTGGTCCAGGGCGTTGTCGATCGCCTTCACGGCGGCCTCCCAGCCCTCCTGCGGACTGCGCCCCTTCTGGTCGACCTGCAGCATCCCGATGTCCGCCAGGTTCTGCGCGATCACCAGGTCCTTCGGACCGACCACCGTCACCGGCACCCCCTCGGCCGCCTTGGCGAAGATCTCACCGATCGGGGCGCCGCCGAAGTACGCGTGCTGCGCGCCCGATACCGTCGGCAGCTTGTACGCGGCGCTCGCGCTCGGGAAGCTGCCCCGCTTCTCGAAGAGCTTGGCCTGCTGCGCGGGAGCCGTCAGCCAGGCCGCCAGCTTCGCCGCCTCCTCGGTGTGCTTGCCCGCCTTCGGCACCACCAGGAACGATCCGCCCCAGTTGCTCGGCTTCGGCGCCTGCGCCACGTCCCACCTGTCCTTGCCCGCCGGACCCGCCTTGTCCTGGATGTAGCCGAGCATCCAGGCCGGGCAGGAGACCGTCGCGAAGGAGCCGTTGGCGAAGCCCTGGTCCCAGGCCGGGGTGAACTGCTGGAGCTTGGCGCTCAGCCCTTCCGTGGCGAAGGAGGCCGCCAGGTCGAAGGCACCGCGCACCGCCGGATTGGTCTTGTACGCGACCTTGCCCTGCTCGTCGTAGAAGCGCTGGGCGCTGCTCCCGGTCACCGCCGCCATCACGCCCGAGGCGGAGTCCACGAAGGCCTTCCCCTCGCCCGCCTTCGCCTTGTAGGCCTTGCCCGCCTCCAGGTACTTGTTCCAGTCGCCCGCCCACAGTGCCCCGACCGCCGCCCGGTCGCCCGGCAGCCCCGCCGCCTCGAAGAGGTCCTTGCGGTAGCAGATCCCCTGCGGCCCGATGTCGGTGCCGAGGCCGACGGTGGCGCCGCCCTTCGCCGCGCTCGCCGTGCCCTGCGCCCACTTCCACGGCAGGTACGAGGCCTTGTCCACCCCCGGTGCCTTGCCCAGGTCCACCAGCTTGTCGGCCTGGGTGGAGGTGATCTCGGCGATGTTGTTGACCTCGACGGCCTGGATGTCGGCGAGTCCGCTGCCGGTGCCCAGGTGGGTGAGGAGCTGGGGGTAGTAGTTCTCGTTGCGCTCGATCGAGGTCTGCTCGATCCGGATCCCGGGATTCTGCGCCATGTACTCGTCGTAGAGGCCGGCCTCCTGGAGGCCGAAGGCCCCGAACACCCCGACGGTGATGGTGGTCTGTGCCTTGCCTCCGGCCGGAGCGCCCTTCTCCGGGCCCTCCTCCGGGTCCTGTGCGCATCCCGCGAGGAGCAGGACCATCGTTCCCGCCGCCGTGGCGGCCGTGGCGAGGGCTCTTCGGGATCGGGTGTGGGCTCGCATGTGCATCCTCCCTGAAGGACGGAGACGTGCCGGTTGTCGTGTGTCACAGTGTGGGAGCGCTCCCACGGTCGTCAAGAGGTAGATTCACATCCGGGAGGAAGCCATGAACGGGCATGCGCGCGGTGGGGGACGGCCGACCCTTGAAGAGGTCGCGGCGCGCGCCGGGGTCGGGCGCGGCACGGTCTCCCGGGTGATCAACGGTTCTTCCAAGGTCAGCGAGCACACCAGGGCCGCCGTCGAGGCGGCCGTCGCGGAGCTGGGGTACGTGCCCAACCGCGCCGCCCGCGCCCTCGCGGCCAACCGGACCGACGCCATCGCCCTGGTGATCCCCGAGCCGGAGGCCCGCTTCTTCGCCGAGCCGTACTTCTCGGACGTGGTCCGCGGAGTCGGCGCCGCGCTCGCCGAGACCGACGTCCAGCTGGTCCTCACGCTGGCCGGCAGCGAGCGCGAGCGCCGACGCCTCGCCCAGTACCTGTCGGGGCACCGCGTCGACGGAGTGCTCCTCGTCTCCGTCCACGCCGGGGACCCGCTGCCCGAGCTGCTGGCCGAGCTCGGCATCCCGACGGTGATCAGCGGCCGCCGCTCCGCCGCCGAGACCCTGCCGTCCGTGGACTCCGACAACCTGGCGGGCGCCGCCGAGGCCGTACGCCACCTGCTCGGACGGGGACGCCGCGCGATCGCCACGATCACCGGCCCGCTGGACGTGTACGGCGCCCAGTGCCGCCTGGACGGCTACCGGCAGGCCCTGGCCGCCGCCGGGCACGCCGTCGACGAGACGCTGATCGCCGTCGGCGACTTCACCGAGGACGGCGGCCGCCGGGCCATGCGGGAGCTGCTGGAGCGCCGCCCCGCGCTCGACGCGGTCTTCGCGGCCTCGGACGTGATGGCCGCGGGCGCCCGGCGGGAACTGCGCACGGCCGGGCGCCGGATCCCGGAGGACGTGGCGCTGGTCGGCTTCGACGACTCGGTGGTGGCCCGGCACATGGACCCGCCGCTGACCAGCGTCCGGCAGCCGATCGAGGAGATGGGCCGGACCATGGCGCGGGTGCTGCTGGAGAGGATCTCGGGGGAACCGGACGGCGAGGCGACGGCCGTCGTACTGCCGAACCGGCTGGTGGTCAGGGAATCGTCCTGAAGCGTGCCCGGGACGCAACGCAGGAGGCCCCGGTCCGCTTCCGCGGACCGGGGCCTCCTCGCAGGGTGAGTGACGGGACTTGAACCCGCGGCCACCTGGACCACAACCAGGTGCTCTACCAACTGAGCTACACCCACCATGTCCGGTCGGAGAACCGACCGGCCGAAGAAAAGGGTACAGGGTCCGGGAGGGTGCTCGCTCCCCCCTTTCGCCGCCCCCGCTCCGGAGAGGCTATTCGGCGGGCAGGACGTACTTGGCGGCGATGGCCCGGGCCGTGTCCGAGTCGGGTCCGGGCTGCGGGACGAAGACCGCGTCCCGGTAGTAGCGCAGCTCGGCGATGGACTCCTTGATGTCCGCGAGCGCCCGGTGGTTGCCGTTCTTCGGGGGGCTGTTGAAGTACGCCCGCGGGTACCAGCGGCGCGCCAGCTCCTTGACCGAGGACACGTCCACGATCCGGTAGTGCATGTAGCTCTCCAGCGCGGCCATGTCGCGCAGCAGGAAGCCGCGGTCGGTGCCGACCGAATTTCCGCACAGCGGGGCCTTACGGGGTTCCTTGACGTGTTCCCGAACGTACGCCAGGACCTGGGCCTCGGCGTCCGCGAGGGTGGTCCCGCCGGCCAGCTCGTCGAGCAGTCCGGAAGCCGTGTGCATCTCGCGCACCACGTCGGGCATGGTCTCCAGGGCGGCGTCCGGCGGGCGGATCACGATGTCCACGCCTTCGCCGAGCACGTTGAGCTCCGAGTCGGTGACCAGTGCGGCCACCTCGATAAGTGCGTCGTCCGTCAACGAGAGCCCGGTCATCTCGCAGTCGATCCACACCATGCGATCGTTCATGTGTCCCACCTTATGCGGTTCCCAGGCCCTGGGGGTGTCCTCCCGGGGCGCTGATCGCATACGCGGAAGGTCCCCCATCGGCGGTGACCGATGGAGGACCTTCCATGCCGTACCCGTTGTGAGGGTTACGCGTGTTCCCGCAGGACCCGGCCCGGGGCGTACAGCTCCGTCACCGTCGGGCCCGCCGCGGCCAGGGCCGCCGCCGCCCGCTGGGGCTGCGGAGTGCGCTGGTGCGGGACCGGGCTCTCCGAGAGCTGGGACACCTGGGCCACGTCGGCCTGCGGCCGCCGTGCCCGGTAGGCGGAGCGGTAGGCGGCCGGGGAGGATCCCAGCTGCCGCCGGAAGTGCCCGCGCAGGGCGACCGGCGACCGGAACCCGCAGCGGCCGGCGACCTCGTCGACCGAGTAGTCGGAGGTCTCCAGCAGCCGCTGTGCCTGGAGCACCCGCTGGGTGATCAGCCACTGGAGCGGCGCGCTGCCGGTCAGGGAGCGGAACCGGCGGTCGAAGGTGCGCCTGCTCATGTAGGCGCGGGCCGCCAGGGTCTCGACGTCGAACTGCTCGTGGAGGTGTTCCAGCGCCCAGGCGACGACTTCGGCCAGCGGGTCGGCGCCGATCTCCTCCGGCAGCGACCGGTCGAGATAGCGCTCCTGGCCGCCCGTACGGCGTGGCGGTACGACGAGCCGGCGGGCCAGGGCCCCGGCCGCCTCACTGCCGTGGTCCGTGCGGACGATGTGCAGGCAGAGGTCGATGCCGGCCGCCGTGCCCGCGGACGTGAGCACGTCGCCGTCGTCGACGAACAGTTCGCGCGGATCGACATGGACGGACGGGTACCGCTTGGCCAGCGTCGGCGCGTACATCCAGTGCGTCGTCGCGGGCCGGCCGTCCAGCAGACCGGCGGCGGCGAGCACGAAGGCTCCCGTGCACAGTCCGACGATCCGGGCTCCCTCCTCGTGCGCCAGACGCAGTGCGTCGAGCGCCTCCGGGGGCGGTGGTGAAGTGATGGAACGCCATGCGGGCACGACGACCGTGCCTGCCCGGGCGATCGCCTCCAACCCGTACGGCGCGGTCAGTTCGAGTCCGCCGGTGGTCCTGAGCGGACCGTCCTCACCGGCGCACACGAGCAATCGGTAGCGTGGAACTCCCGCGTCCTGCCGGTCAATGCCGAACACGGAAAGTGGAATGGAGCTCTCGAAGATCGGTCCGCCGCTGAAGAGCAGCACCGCGACGATCTCCCTGCGGCGACGCCCCGCGAGCTTCCGGCCGGCGTCTGCGACGACGGCGGTGGAATCCTGGCTCATGGCGCTAAGCCCCCCTTGGGTGTCGCGACTCCTTGGTCTGGTCGCACCTGCACGTTTCCCCTCGGCCTTGCACGTGGATCCCCCGCCGTAAATACATGATCGAATCTACTGCGTCCCGTGGTGTCGGCGTGACAAGTTCAGCACGCAGCGCTATGTCGACTTCTCAACTTGGCGAAAAGCATTCGATCAGGAACGGTTCCGCTCCGCTACCTGCCGGAGGGCCATTCCGTCCGGCCGTGGCCAGTACCCGTAGGGTCTCGACGCCCCCCGGCGTCTGTCGTCGCTGGTGGTAGGGGGGTTGGGGGGACATTCCGGCAAGGGGGGCGCCGTGTCAGGAAGTTGGCCGAAAACGTGCGGGTGTGGGTGTGCGAATGAGTCAGTCGTGCGGGGGCGGGGGCTCGGAGCCGCCGCAGACCCGGTGGGTCCCGGACCCGCCGCGCGAGTGCCGGCCCCGGTGGCCGGACGGAAGCCGCTCCTCCGCCGGGATCCGGGCCGTGGCCCGCTCCGTCCTCTCCGACTGGCGCAGCAGTGCCCGGCACGCGGCCGTGACGGCGAGCAGGCCCAGAGTGGCGACGGCCGCCCCGCCGAAGGAGGTCCCGTAGACGACGAGGACCACGGGGACCAGCAGGCAGCTGAAGGCGGCCCAGCGCACGACGTCACCCGCGGGGTCGTCGTGAGCGCGCCCGGCGGGGTGCACGGACGGGTGAAGAGGGGGTCGGGAGGGAGCGGGGTACTGGGGGAGGGTGTCGGCGTAGTGGATGGACAGCGCCGGCTGAGCTGGCTGGACGGGGCGAACCGGATGGCCGGGCACGGCGTACTCCCTGCGGGCTCTTCCTGGACGGTCTGACGCATGTCCAACGCCGCCGGGTCGGGCTCGGTCACTGTGCGCACGGGTGGCGGCCGCCCCGATCGTCACTGGCTGTAGGGGACAGCGGACATTGCCAAGGCGCGCTCGCTCCGGCATGCTCCGTGGGACGCTCTCCAAGGGCGGCAAGCCCTCTGCTGCCCTGTGCAGGACAGGAGTGTCGCCGTACCCTGGTGGGTAAGGGCTTGGGAAGATGCTTCCCGGACAGAGCTCCGTCACCCAGCGTCGCCGCTTTCGCCCCCTGTTGCTTCCTCCAAGGACCTCTTCGCCGAGACACCCATGGCCGGTCACGAATTCTCCGAACCCGCGGACCGCAAGCGCAAACGCCTCGCCGACCGCGCGTCGGCCGCCGATCTGCGCGCGGTGGAACAGACACGCCTTCCCTGCGACCCGGCCTTCCGGCACGGGGTCGTTGTGGGATTCGACGGATCCACGTCCAGTGAGCGCGCCCTCGCGTACGCGATCGGCATGGCCCGCCGTTCCGGATCCGGTCTGATCATCGTCCATGTCGCCAACCGGCTGCCCACCACCGTGTGGGCCGGCTGTGAGCCGCCCGTCTTCGTGGACGTCCCGGACCACCGCACCGAGGTGCTCGGGCTGGAACTCGCCTGCGCGGACTATCTGTCCGAGGTGCCGTGGATCCTGGTCGAGCGGGGCGGTGACATCTGCCACGAGCTGGAGGAGGTCGGCCGGGAGTATTCGGCCGACGCCATCGTCGTCGGTTCCACGCACGGGATCGTGGGGCGGATCTTCGGCTCGGTGGCGGGCCGGCTGGCCAAGCGCGCACAGCGACCGGTCGTTGTCATTCCGTGACCGCTTGTTAAGCCGATTGTGCGGTTGTGCACCCGTGTAAAGGGTAGATAAATGCTGCTGGGACGCAGCAAACAACTGCAGATCGAAGGGAGCCCGCCGTGGACAATGGTGTCTCTGCGGGAAGCACGGCCTCGACATCGACCCTCGGGCACATCGCCCTGGGGCTCACCCTTCTCGCGTTCGGTATCGGCCACACCGGTGTCATCGACGGCGTGACCGCTGCCAATTCCGTATCGCTCGCGACCTACGTCGGCGGTCTCGCCCTGTTCGTCCTCGGAGTCCTCGAATTCCGCGGCGGCAACGGGTTCAACGGCACGGCGTTCGCGGGCCTCGGCGCCTTCTGGTTCACCTGGGCCGCCGGAGCCGACGGAAAGGTTTCGGCAGACGCGGCCGGACTGTTCCTGATCCTGTTCGCCCTGCTCGGGCTCACTCTCACCATGGGTGCGTCGGGCGGACTGTTCGGACAGGGCGTGTACGGCCTGTTCACCCTCTCCCTGCTTCTCCTGGCGATAGGTGCATTCGCCGACAGCGGCTCCCTGGGCAAGGCCGCCGGCTGGGCGGCCGCCGTCGCCGGGCTGATGTCCTGGTACGGAGCCACCGCGGCGCTTGCGCACTGGCCGCTGGCACTGGGCAGGGGCTCGCGACGCGGCGCGGTGGCCGCGGGCTGAGCACCGCAAGCGAAGACCCCCGTGCGCCGGGCGCACGGGGGTCTTCACCTGTCACGTGACTACTCGACGGTGACCGACTTCGCCAGGTTGCGCGGCTTGTCGATGTCCCGGCCCATGGCCAGGGCAGTGTGGTACGCCAGCAGCTGGAGCGGGATGCCCATCAGGATCGGGTCCAGCTCGTCCTCGTTCTTCGGCACCACGATGGTGTGGTCCGCCTTCTCCTGCTCGCGGTGGGCGACCGCCAGGATCCGGCCGCTGCGGGCCTTGATCTCCTCCAGCGCCGCGCGGTTCTTCTCCAGCAGGTCGTCGTCCGGGACGATCGCGACCGTCGGCAGCGAGGGCTCGATCAGCGCCAGCGGACCGTGCTTGAGCTCGGAGGCGGGGTAGGCCTCGGCGTGGATGTAGGAGATCTCCTTGAGCTTCAGGGAGGCCTCCAGCGCCACCGGGTAGCCGCGTACCCGGCCGATGAACATCATCGACTTGGCCTCGGCGTACTCGGCCGCCAGCTTCTTGATGTCCTCTTCGCCGTCGAGGATCTCCTGGATCTGCGCGGGCAGCTTGCGCAGGCCCTCGATGATCCGCTTGCCGTCGGTGACCGACAGGTCCCGGATCCGGCCCAGGTGCACGGCGAGCAGAGCGAAGGCCACGACCGTGTTGGTGAAGCACTTGGTGGAGACGACGCAGACCTCCGGGCCGGCGTGCACGTACACGCCGCCGTCGGCCTCGCGGGCGATCGCCGAGCCGACCACGTTGACCACGCCGAGGACGCGGGCGCCCTTGCGCTTGAGCTCCTGCACGGCCGCGAGCACGTCGTACGTCTCACCGGACTGGGAGACCGCGATGTACAGGGTGTCGGGGTCCACGACCGGGTTGCGGTAGCGGAACTCGGAGGCCGGCTCGGCGTCCGCGGGGATCCGGGCCATGCCCTCGATGAGTCCGGCGCCGATGAGACCCGCGTGGTACGAGGTGCCGCAGCCCAGGATCTTGACCCGGCGGATGCCGCGCGCCTCGCGCGGGTCCAGGTTCAGGCCGCCCAGGTGCACGGTGTTGAAGCGGTCGTCGATCCGGCCGCGCAGCACGCGGTCGACCGCGTCGGGCTGCTCGGAGATCTCCTTGTGCATGTAGGTGTCGTGACCGCCCATGTCGTACGAGGCGGCCTCCCACTCCACGGTCTCCGGGGTGGCGTTGGTCGTCGTGCCCGAGGTCGTGTAGGTGCGGAAGTCGTCGGCCTTGAGGGTGGCCATCTCGCCGTCGCCGAGGGTGACGACCTGGCGGGTGTGGGCGACCAGCGCGGCGACGTCCGAGGCGACGAACATCTCCTTCTCGCCGATGCCGAGAACCACCGGGGAGCCGTTGCGGGCGACGACGATGCGGTCGGCGAAGTCGGCGTGCATGACGGCGATGCCGTACGTGCCCTCGATGACCTTGAGCGCCTCGCGGACCTTCTCCTCCAGGGAGTCGGCCTCGGAGCGGGCGATCAGGTGGACGATGACCTCGGTGTCGGTCTCCGAGACGAAGACGACGCCCTCGGCCTCCAGCTTGGCGCGCAGCTCGGAGGCGTTGTCGACGATGCCGTTGTGGACGACGGCGACCTTGCTCTCCGGGTCCAGGTGCGGGTGGGAGTTGATGTCGCTCGGGGCGCCGTGCGTGGCCCAGCGGGTGTGGGCGATGCCGGTGGTGCCGGCGAAGCGCTTGGGGACGCGGGACTCCAGCTCCCGGACCCGGCCCTTGGCCTTGACCACCTTCAGGGCGGTGGCCTTCGGGGTGTTGACGACGATGCCCGCGGAGTCGTATCCGCGGTACTCCAGCCGTTGCAGGCCTTCCAGCAGCAGCGGTGCCACGTCACGCTTGCCGATGTAACCGACGATTCCACACATACGGTTCTGCCCCTCCTGAAGTTCGGTTCCTGTACTCGTCCGCGGCCGCGTACGACGGCTGCCCGGCGGCCGCCGGGCTCAGCCGTAGACGATGCGGCGCAGCTGCCGGAGCGAGAGCTCCGGAGGCGCCACGGCGCGGTGCGGCAGCTCGGCCGCGATCCGCTCGAAGATCTCCGCGTTCACCGCTCCGCCGGACTGCAGTTCCCGGTGGCGGCGGCGGACGAACTCCTCGGTCGTCTCGTCGAAGTACGCGAGCACGTCGAGCACCACCCGGGCTGCCTCGCCGCGCTGCAGCGCGGTGCTGCGCACCAGGTGGTCGACGAGGTCGTCATGCGACGGGCGGCGATCGAGCACCCGTAGATACTGGCGGGTCCGGGCGTCGAAAGCAAAGATCCTGCCCGATTCCGGGCAGGATCTTGCTGGTCTGGACCAGGGGAATGGATGGATCCGGTTAGAAACTACGCAAAACGGCCTGTTTCGCCGCCGTGAACTCCTCGGCCGTGAGGACCCCTGCCTGATGCAGTTCGCCCAGCTCACGCAGCCGGCGCAGCAGGGCGTCGTGGTCCGAGGCGTGGCCGTCGGCCGAAGGGGCGAGCTCCGTGGACGGGGCGGCCGCCCCGTCCACGGCGTGCCGGGCGTGCTGGGGGGAGTCCTGCGGGCCGTCCTGCGGAGCCGCCGGGTGGGGCAGCCGCACGGCCACGGCCGCCGCGACCAGCGCCATCAGCGGATCCTTCTTGAAGCCGAACAGCTCCACCGTGTACGGGTCGTACTTCGGTGCGGGGGCCGGCGGGGCGCCCGCCAGGGTGAACCGCAGCCAGCCGTTCTCCAGGCCCTTCGACGGGGCCCACTCCACCGTCCGCAGATCGCCGAGCCGGAACGCACGCGGCCCGCCGGAGCGCTTGGCCTCCTCCGTCGTCCAGTTCCAGTCCAGAGCCACCCGGTCGCCGTCGAACGCCACCGTTCCGTCGCCCGCGCCCACCGTGATCGGGACCGCCGGGCCGGGCAGCAGGTACGCGTCCGACGGGCCCGGCTCCACCTGGTCCAGCAGCAGGGCGTTGCGCACCTCGTCGACGAAGTACTCCGCGACCCCGCTCCGGTCCGCCTCCACGGTCAGCCGGTACGGGTCGGAGGCCTCCGGCAGGCGCCCGCCCGTCACCTGGAGCAGCGGGTCGGCGCCGTCACGCAGCCGCAGGCGCAGCCGGCCCGCCTTGCGGCCCGGCTCGTAGGAGATCCCCGCGAGCGCGCGCAGCGGTACGACCACCTCGCCCAGGGTCTGCCGCAAGAGGCCCACCCCCTTGTCGCGTCCCGGCACGATGCGCACCGTGTCCCCGTCGAAGGTCCAAGTGCCGTCCTTCTGGATGATTTCCGCCATCCGATGATTCTCGCACCGGCCGGGACGGGCCACTTGGCCTATACCTGGGCCCATGAGAGTCCTGCGAAGCACGCTCGGCACCCTCGGCGCGTTCCTCGTCCTCGGTGCGGCTGTCTCCTGTACCGCCGCCGCCCACGGGGACGATGCCAGGCCCGGCGACGATCCACCCGCCGCCCTGGCCCCCTTCGAACGGCTGCTGCCGGCGCCCGTCTCCGCACGCGCCGAAGGCCCCGGGTACGCCGTCGGACCGGGCACGGTCATCCGTACCGGCCCGGGACCGGAAGAGGAGGTCCGGCAGGTCGGCGAGCTCCTCGCGGAGCAGCTGCGCGGCCCGAGCGGGCTGCCGCTGCCGGTGGTCGACGGGGCCGGCGGGGACGGGATCCGGCTCCGGATCGACGAGGACACCGAGGGGGTCGGGGACGAGGGGTACCGGCTGGACTCCGGCCCGGGCGGGATCACCCTCACCGCGCGGACCCCGGCCGGGCTGTTCCACGCGGGGCAGACGCTGCGGCAGCTGCTCCCGGTGGCGGGCCCCGGGACGGTGCCGGGCGGGACGGTCACCGACCGGCCGAGGTTCGCGTACCGGGGGGCGATGGTGGACATCGCGCGGCACTTCTTCACGGTGGACCAGGTGAAGAGGTACGTGGACCAGGTCGCCCAGTACAAGGTCAACGCCCTGCACGTGCACCTGACCGACGACCAGGGGTGGCGCCTGGCCGTCGACTCCTGGCCGCGGCTGGCGGAGTACGGGGGCGGCAGCGAGGTCGGCGGCGGACCCGGCGGGCACTGGACGAAGGACGAGTACCGGGAACTCGTCGCGTACGCGGGGCGGCGGTACGTCGATGTGGTCCCGGAGATCGACATGCCGGGCCACGTGAACGCGGCGCTCGCCTCCTACGCGGAGCTGAACTGCGACGGGAATGCCCGGGAGCGGTACACGGGGATCAAGGTCGGCTTCAGCTCGCTGTGCGTCGGCAAGGAGCGGACGTACGAGTTCATCGACCAGGTGCTCGGCGAGCTGGCGGAGCTGACGCCCGGCCGCTACCTGCACATCGGGGGCGACGAGGCGCACTCGACGCCCGCCGCGGACTACGCGGCCTTCATGGACCGGGCGCAGGCGGTGGTGGGCCGGTACGGAAAGACGGTGGTCGCCTGGCACCAGCTGGCGGCAGCCCGTCCGGCGCCGGGCGCGGTGCTGCAGTACTGGGGGCACGACCGCACCTCGGCGACGGAGAAGACGCGGGTGGCGACGGCGGCGAAGGCGGGGCACCCGCTGATCCTGTCGCCGGCGGACCGGCTGTACCTGGACATGAAGTACGACCTGGCCACGAAGCCGGGGCAGGTGTGGGCCGGGCTCGTCCCGGTGAAGCGGGCGTACTCATGGAACCCCGGGGCCTACCTCACCGGGGTGCCGGAATCCGCCGTCCTGGGGGTGGAGGCCGCGCTGTGGACGGAGGCCGTCGCCACGCGGGGCGAGTGGGAACTGATGGCGTTCCCACGGGTGCTGGGCCTGGCGGAACTGGGCTGGTCCCCGCCGGCCGCGCTCGACTGGCCCGCCTACAGCCGCCGCCTCGGGGCGCAGGGCGCCCGTCTGGACGCGCAGGGCATCGCGTACCACCGGTCGCCTGACGTGCCGTGGTCGTAGGGCGTGTGTTCAGGGCCGAGCCCCGAGGGGCGGGCGGGCAGCCGAGGGACCGTATCGGCTGCCCGCCCGGGCTCGTCACCGCCGGGCGAAGGCCGCGACGGGGTTCTTGAGGGTGCCGATCAGCTGGAGCGCGGCGGACGGGTCGGCGAGGTCGACCATCTGCTTGTTGTTCCGCAGCTGGAGGCGGTTCAGGCAGGACAGCTGGAACTCGTCCGCGAACAGGTCGTAGCGGGCGAAGCGGTCCGCCAGGGCGGGAATCGAGTCCTGGTAGTCGTGGGCGCAGTCCGCGACCGCCCGCCAGAAGGTGTCCTCCTCGCAGATGCCCTCCGTGACGAGGATCGAGCCGAGGAAGCGGAAGAAGCAGTCGAAGACGTCCGTGAAGATCGACAGCAGCTTCATGTCCTCCGGGACGTCCGCCCGGACCCGCTCGACCGCGGGCGGCAGGACCGCGTCCGGGTCCATGACCACGATCTCCTCGGCGATGTCCTTGAAGATCGCCCGCTTCACCACGCCGCCCTCGATGACGAGGATCGTGTTCTCGCCGTGCGGCATGTAGGCGAGGTCGTACTGGTAGAAGCAGTGGAGGAGGGGGACCAGGTACGCGCGGAGGTAGTGCCGCAGCCATTCGGCAGGGGTCAGGCCCGACTCCGCGATCAGCGCGCCGGCGAACGACTTGCCCTCCGCGTCCACGTGGAGGAGCGAGGCCATCGTCGCCAGGCGCTCGTCGCCCCGCAGGGAGTTCACCGGGGACTCGCGCCACAGCGCGGCCAGCATCTTGCGGTACGGGGAGTACCGGTCGGTGGCGCGCTCGTACTGGCGGTGGTGGTAGCCGATCGCCGCGCGCTCGCGGATGATCGAGAAGTCGACCGACCGCAGGACGGGGTCCGACTCGATCAGCTGGTGGAGCCAGTCGTTGATGGCCGGGGTGGCCTCCATGTACGCGGCCGACAGGCCCCGCATGAACCCCATGTTGAGGACCGAGATGGCGGTCTTCACGTAGTGCTTCGCCGGGGACGTCGTGTTGAAGAAGGTACGGATCGACTGCTGGGGCAGATAGGCGTCGGAGCCCTCGCCGAGCAGGACCAGGCGCTGGTTCGCGATCTCGGCCGCGAAGGTGACGCTGGTCTTGTTCCACCACTGCCAGGGGTGGACCGGAAGGAGGTGGTAGTCCGCCAGGTCCAGGCCCAGGGAGGACAGCTTCGCGGAGAAGCCGGCGAGGGCGGCTGCACCCAGTTCGGCTTGCATGAACGCGTCGTGGTCCAGGCCCGCGCCCGCCGTGAAGGTGGAGACGTCCTTGCGGGCCGCCACCCACACCAGATGGACCGGGCTCGCGGTCTCCGGGGCGTACGAGAGGTACTCGTGAACGCCGAAGCCCAGGCGGCCGTTGTTCGCCACGAAGCAGGGGTGGCCCTCGGTCATGCCCGTCTCGATGTCCTGGAAGGAGGACTTCGCGAGGACGGCGGAGGGGATCTGCGGCTTCGTGTACTTGAAGCCCGCGCCGGCCAGGGTGGAGGAGATCTCCTCCAGGTAGACGGGCAGGACCTCGGCGCTGAGCCCCAGGGCCTGCTGGAGCTCGATGTGGAAGTCGAGCGCGTCCAGGGGGAGCTCGGCGCCGTCCTGGTGGCGGGTGATCGAGGCCTCGTCCACCGACCAGTGGTCCAGGGCGTGGCGGACGGCCCTGAAGCGGTACTCGACGGTGGAGTCGTCGCTCAGGACCGAGTAGAAGCCGGAGTCCAGCGCCTTCGGCGTCAGCAGGCGCTCGTGGGAGAACTCCGCGAGGGCCTTGCGGACCAGGGCGCGGTTGGCCCGGGCCCACAGCTCGGGGGTCAGGTGGGAGACGGCGTCGGCGAGGCTCATATCGCGAGTTCCTTCGTGGTGCTGATGCCGGTGGCAGCCTCGAACCCCGCGCGGGTGCAGAAGCTCAGCAGGGCTTCCTTCTCCGGCTTCTGGACCGGGCCGTCCGGCACGAAGCCGACCGCCTCGTTCAACGCGTGCACGGCGGTGTTGCGGACGTCCGGCTCCACCACGACGCGCTCGGCCGCCGGGTCCGCGAACACGGCCGCCATGACGGTGGTGATGACCGCGCGGGTGAACCCGTGCAGGGGGGTGTCGCTCGGCGCGACGAGGAAGTGCATGCCGACATCGCCCGGCTGGGCGTCGTACAGGCCGACCAGCTCCAGCTCGGCCGGGTCGTACGTCTCCATCAGGAAGGCGGGCCGGCCCTCGTGGAGGCCGATGAAGGCCTCGTGGTGCTCGGCCGCCGCGATCCTCATGTACTCGCGCTCGACGTCCGGCAGCGAGGCGTCCTGCATCATCCAGAACGAGGCCTTGGGATGCGTGACCCAGCCGTGCAGGAGCTCCGCGTCGGCGAAGGGGTCCAGGGGACGGACGGAGAAGGTGCCCAGGGCCGCGTCGGTGCGGGTGAAGAGGGGATCGGTGGTGCTCATGCGTGCATGCCTTCCGGGGCTGCGAACTGCTGGAACGCGATGGACTTCTCGACCTTGTAGTGCTCGCGGCCGAGGAGCTCACCGACGATGTACGCGTTGCGATACGCGGCCATGCCCAGGTCGGGAGAGGTGAGGGAGTGGTTGTGGGTCGTGCCGTTCTGCAGGTAGACCCCGCGGCCGGTGGTGTCGACGCTGTAGTTGCGGGCGGCGTCGAGGCGGCCGCGGCCGTCGAAGTTCAGCCGGTCGCGCACGGGCACGAGGAACTCCGGGACGGTGTACTTGTAGCCGGTGGCCAGGACCAGGCCCTCGGTCGCGAGGGTGAAGTCCCGCTCCTGCTCCTCCTGGCGCAGGCCCAGGGTGTAGGTCCCCGTGGTGGTGTCGTACGCCGCGCTGTTCAGCGAAGTGTTGGTCAGCAGGGTGGTCGGGACGGCGCCCGGCATGGTGATCCGCTTCTGGTAGAGCAGGTCGAAGACGGCGTTGATCAGATCGCCGTCGATGCCCTTGAAGAGGTTCTTCTGCTGGGTCTCCAGCCGGTAGCGGGTGTCCTCGGGGAGGGCGTGGAAGTAGTCCACGTACTCGGGGGAGGTCATCTCCAGCGTCAGCTTCGTGTACTCCAGCGGGAAGAACCGCGGTGAGCGCGTCACCCAGTTGAGCTGGTAGCCGTGCACGTCGATCTCGGCCAGCAGGTCGTAGTAGATCTCGGCGGCGCTCTGGCCGGAGCCGACCAGGGTGATCGACTTCTTCTTCTGCAGCTCCGCCTTGTGTCGCATGTACGCGGAGTTGTGCAGGAAGTCCCCGCCGAGGCGGGCGCAGGCCTCCGGGACGAAGGGCGGGGTGCCGGTGCCCAGGACCAGGCGGCGGGCCAGGTGGGTCTCGCCCCGGTCCGTGTGGACCTCGTACAGGCCGGCCCGCTCGTCGTAGGTGACCTCGGTGACGGAGGTGGAGTACAGGACGTTGTCGAGCCGGTCGGCGGCCCAGCGGCAGTAGTCGTTGTACTCGGCCCGCAGCGGGTAGAAGTTCTCCCGGATGTAGAAGGAGTACAGCCGGTCCTGGTCCTTCAGGTAGTTCAGGAACGAGAACGGCGAGGTCGGGTCGGCGAGGGTCACCAGGTCCGACATGAACGGCGTCTGCAGGTGCGCGCCGTCCAGGAACATCCCGGCGTGCCACTCGAAGTGGGGCTTCGACTCGATGAAGAGTCCGTCGAGTTCCCCGATCGGCGCCGTCAGGCAGGCGAGTCCCAGGTTGAAGGGACCGAGGCCGATGCCGATGAAGTCGTGGGGCTTAGCGGTGGACGGCAAGGGATTCTCCCAGGAACTGCTCGGCGTGTGCGGCGAGGAGGTCGAGTACGGCCGTGATGTCGGCCGTCGTGGTCTGCGGGTTGAGGAGGGTGAACTTCAGGTACTGGTCCCCGTCCACCTTGGTTCCGGCGACGACGGCCTCGCCCGAGGCGAACAGGGCCTTGCGGGCGTGCAGGTTGGCCTCGTCGACCAGGTCCGCCCGGACCTCCCCCTCGGGGACGTAGCGGAAGACCAGGGTGGAGATCTGGGGCTTGACCACGACCTCGAAGCGCGGGTCGGTGTCGATCAGGTCCCAGCCCGCGGCGGCCAGGTCGACGACCTCGTCGAAGAGCGAGCCGACGCCGTCGGCGCCCATGACGCGCAGGGTCATCCAGAGCTTGAGCGCGTCGAAGCGGCGCGTGGTCTGGATGGACTTGTCCACCTGGTTGGGGATGCGTTCCTCGGCCATCCGGCGCGGGTTGAGGTAGTCCGCGTGGTACGTGGCGTGCTTGAGGGTGTCGCGGTCGCGGACCAGCATCGCGCTGGAACTCACCGGCTGGAAGAAGGACTTGTGGTAGTCGACCGTGACCGAGTCGGCGTGCTCGATGCCGTCGAGCAGGTGCCGGCGGGTGGGGGAGACCAGCAGTCCGCAGCCGTACGCGGCGTCCACGTGCATCCACGCGGAGTGCTCGGCGGCCAGGCGGGCGATCTCGGGGAGCGGGTCGATGGATCCGAAGTCGGTGGTGCCGGCGGTGGCGACGACGGCCATCGGGAAGAGGCCCTCGCGCGCGCAGCTCTCCAGCTCCAGGGCGAGCACGGCGGTGTCCATGCGGCGGTTGCGGTCGACCGGGACGGCGATGACGGCCTCGTAGCCGAGTCCGAGCATGGCGGCCGACTTCTTCACGCTGAAGTGGCTGGCCTCGGAGGTGAAGATGCGCAGCTTGGGGAGGACCTCGGACTTGGCGAGTTCCCGCTCGCTGTTCTTCATCACGATGCGGCATGCCTCGTCCCGGGCGAGCAGCAGGGCGTGGAAGTTGGACTGGCTGCCGCCGGAGGTGAACACGCCGTCCGCGCCGGGGCCGAGGCCGATGCGCTGGGCGGTCCAGTCGATGAGGCGGCGTTCGATGAGCGTGCCGCCGATGGACTGGTCCCAGGTGTCGAGGGAGGAGTTGACGGCCGAGAGGACCGCCTCGCCGAGCACCGCGGGGATCACGACCGGGCAGTTGAGGTGACCCAGGTAGCGCGGGTGGTGGAAGTAGACCGCGTCGCGCAGGTAGACGTCTTCCAGCTCGTCGAGGGCGGCGGCCGGGTCTTCGAGCGGCTTGTCGAGGTCGATCCCGTTGATGACCGGGGCGAGTTCGTCGACGGAGATACCGGTGTGGGGCCGCTGCGTGCTCGCGAGTTTGGCGGCGACGCGTTCGACGCCCTCGGTCACGGAGCGCCGGTAGAGGTCCGCGGTCGTCTCATTCAGCAGATGCGAACGCATCAACTTTCCTCCGGGCAGGGGGTACCTCCCAGCGGTGGAGCTGGGGGAGAGCGGGGATGGAGTGGTGTGACTTAGGTTAGCCTAACCTTAGTCTCAAGCCAAATAGAGATGGGCCCTGGCTGAAAGCCGGGGCCCATCTCCAACTGCTCTACGGGGTGCGGGAGTTGACTACAGGTCCGAAGTCGGGTCCTCGCTCGGGGCCTGGCCCGCGTACGCCTCGGCGAGGAGCTGCTCCTCGCTCGCGCCGAGCCGCCAATAGCCCGTGAAACGCACCGCGCGGCGATCGATGGATCGTTCCTGCACGAAGTGCCGGCGCACGGCGCGGATCGTGCCCGACTCGCCCGCCAGCCATACGTACGGGGCTTCGGCCGGGCGCAGGTCGTCGGCGCGGAGCGCGCTCAGCAACTGCTCGGTCCGCTCCGGGCCGGCGCTCCCGCGCACGATCCAGGTGATGTCCGCCTCGGCGAGCGTGTCCAGCGGCAGCCGGTCGTCCTCGTGGGGGACCTCCAGCCAGGCCCGGACCCGGGTGCCCGCGGGCAGCCGGTCCAGGATCGCGGCCGCGGCCGGCAGGGCGGTCTCGTCCGCGTACATCCAGATCGCGTCGCTGGCGGCCGGTGGCTGGAACCGTACGGACTTGTTCTCCGCGACGGCCGGGCCGATCGCCATGATCCGGCGGCCGGTCACCGCCCGCCCGGCCCAGCGCGACGCGGGGGAGGAGTCACCGTGCAGGACGAAGTCGATGTCGACCTCGTCCACGCCCCCGGGCGTACGGCGCTGCTCGCGCACGGTGTAGGAGCGCATCACCGGGCGCTCCTCCTCCGGCATCCCGCGCCAGGCGCCGAACCAGGTGTCCTCGTCCGTGGACGGGAGCACGGTGTGCTCCTGGTCTCCCGTCGGCAGGAAGAGCGACAGGCTCTGGTCGAAGCCGCCCGAGCGGAAGTCCGCGAGGGACTCCCCGCCGAACGTGACCCGCAGGAAGGAGTGGCCGAGGCGGCGGGTGCGGAGCACTTCGAGCGCGAAGAACCGGAAGTGCGCTACGGCCGGGGCGTCGGACGCGGTGGCGGTCATGCGGAGAGTCCCCCTGGGATTCGGCCGGAGTGACGGGCGGTCAGGGGTCAGCTGACCTTCTTGGCGTTCTGGATGGCCTTCGCGAGGTCCTCCAGGATCTGGGCGCACTTGTCGTACGAGTAGATCGGCTCGGTGACGCGCGGGGTGATCTGGCCGGCCTTGACGGCGGCGAGCCCGGCCCAGGTGGGCTTGGCCTTCAGCTCCTCCGGCTGCAGGGTCCCGGTGCGGTTGTCGAGGAACACCACGTCGGCGTTGTACTTGCCGGCGTTCTCCCAGCTGAGCTTCTCGAAGAAGCCGAGTTCGTCCACCTTCTCGGGGATGACGAACTCGACGCCGAGCTGCTGGAAGTACTTCAGGTCGGCCGAGGTCTTCGGGGTGGAGACGTAGAAGTTGTCGGCGTCGCCGGAGCCGACGAGCACCTTGATGCCCGGGTTGGCCTTGGTGGCCTCGCGGACCTTCGCGGCGGCGGCCTCGAAGCGGGCCTTGGCGTCGACGGTGTTCTTGGCGTTCAGGTCGGCGCCGAGGGACTTGGCGAGGTCCGCCGTGCGCTCCAGGGCCTTGTCCATGGAGACGTCGCCGCCCACGCCGATCGCGGCGGCCGGGGCCAGCTTCAGGATCTTGTCCTTGGAGGCCTCCGGCAGGTACCAGTAGTTGCCGTCCCAGGTGTTGGTGACGAGCAGGTCGGGCTGGAGGGCCGCGTACTTCTCGACGTTGAACTCGTCGTAGACGTTGCCGAGGATCTCGACCTTGGAGATGTCCATCGAGCCGGCCTGGACGTCGGCCTTGCCGTCGGCGGTCCTGGTCGGGCCGAAGACGCCCTTTACCGGGATGCCGTAGTCGTACAGCGCGGCGGCGGTGCCGGTGAACGCGACGATGTTCTTCGGCGTGGACTTGGTGCTGACGTCCTTGCCGAGGTCGTCCTTGAACGACCAGGGGCCCGAGGCCGCGGCGCCCTTGTCCTTGCCGTCGTCACCCTTCGCCGAGTCGGTGCCGCCGCATGCGGCGAGCGCCGCGACGAGGCCGAGGGCGCCGCCGGCCGCGATGAATCCGCGACGGGTCAGGGAGGAGGTTCGGGACTTGGGCATGTCGATGTCCGCTTTCGTGCGTGCAGGGCGGCCGATCACTGGGCCATTCGGAAGGAAGGTTAGCCTAACCTTGGCCGGAACGGGTAAGGGGGCCCTAAGTTTTCTCAGGGCCCCCAGCGCCGTCCTGCTTCCGTACGAGCCCTGCGGCTAGGCGGAGAAGCCCAGTTCACGCGCGATGAGCATGCGCTGGACCTCGCTCGTGCCCTCGCCGATCTCCAGGATCTTGGAGTCCCTCCACATTCGAGCCACCGGGTACTCGTTCATGAACCCGTAGCCGCCGTGGATCTGCGTGGCCTCGCGGGCGTTGTCGACGGCCACCGTCGAGGAGTACAGCTTGGCGATCGCCGCCTCCTTCTTGAAGGGCTCCCCGAGCACCAGCCGGGAGGCGGCGTCGCGCCAGCCGATGCGGGCCATGTGGGCGCGCATCTCCATGTCGGCGAGCTTGAACTGGATGGCCTGGTTGTCGCCGATCGCCTTGCCGAAGGCGTGCCGCTCCCTCGCGTACTTCACCGACTCGTCCACGCAGCCCTGGGCGAGGCCCGTCGCGAGCGCGGAGATGGCGATGCGGCCCTCGTCGAGGATCCGGAGGAACTGGGCGTAGCCGCGGCCCTCTTCGCCCACCAGGTTGGCGAGCGGGACCCGTACGCCGTCGAAGGACAGCTCCCGGGTGTCCGACGAGTTCCAGCCGACCTTGGAGTACGGCGCGGCCACCGTGAAGCCCGGGGTGCCGGACGGGACGATGATCGAGGAGATCTCGGGGCGGCCGTCGGCCTTGCGGCCCGTCACGGCGGTGACGGTGACCAGACCGGTGATGTCCGTACCGGAGTTGGTGATGAAGCACTTGGAGCCGTTGATGACCCACTCGTCGCCCTCCCGGACGGCGGTGGTGCGGGTGCCGCCCGCGTCACTGCCCGCGCCGGGCTCGGTCAGGCCGAAGGCGCCCAGGATCTCGCCGGAGCACATCTTCGGCAGCCACTCCCGCTTCTGCTCCTCGGAGCCGAAGAGGTAGATCGGCATGGCGCCGAGGGAGACGCCGGCCTCCAGGGTGATGGCGACCGAGGAGTCGACGCGGGCCAGCTCCTCCAGGGCGATGCCGAGGGCGAGGTAGTCGCCGCCCATGCCGCCGTACTCCTCGGGGAAGGGCAGGCCGAACAGGCCCATGCGGCCCATCTCGCGGACGATCTCGTACGGGAACTCGTGGCGCTCGTACAGGTCGCCGATCTTGGGCGCGATGACGTCGTGCGCGAACTCCTCGACGGTGCGGCGGAGTTCCTCGTGCTCGGGGGTGAGCCGGTGGTCGAGGGACATGATGTGACTACTCCTTGTGGGAGAGGGCGCGGACGGTGCGGGAGGGGCTGGGACGCCCCAGCTGTTCGGCCATCCACACGCTCGTGGCGGTGAGGGCGGCCAGGTCGACCCCGGTCTCGATGCCGAGGCCGTCGAGCATCCACACCAGGTCCTCGGTGGCGAGGTTGCCGGTGGCGCTCTTCGCGTACGGGCATCCGCCGAGGCCCCCGGCGGAGGCGTCGACCGTGGTCACGCCGTGCTGGAGCGCGGCGAGGGTGTTGGCGAGGGCCTGGCCGTAGGTGTCGTGGAAGTGCACGCCGATGCGGTCGGTCGTGACCCCCGCTTCGTTCAGCCCGGCGAGCAGCTCCCGGACGTGGCCGGGGGTGGCGACGCCGATGGTGTCGCCGAGGCTGAGCTCGTCGCAGCCGAGGTCGAGCAGGGCCTTGGCGACCCGTACGACCTGAAGGACCGGGACGGGACCCTCCCAGGGGTCGCCGAAGCACATCGAGAGATAGCCGCGGACGTGCGCCTCGCCCTGCTTGGCGCGGGCCACCACGGGCTCGAACATGGCGAGGGACTCGGCGACGGTCCGGTTGAGGTTCCGCGCGGCGAAGGTCTCGGTGGCCGAGCCGAAGACGGCGATGCGGGTGGCACCGAGGGCGAGGGCGCGGTCGAGGCCGCGCTCGTTGGGGACGAGGACGGGGAGGGCGGCCCGTACGTCACCGAGGAGCGGGAACAGTTCCTCGGCATCGGCCAGCTGCGGCACCCACTTGGGGTGGACGAAGCTGGTGGCCTCGATGGTGGTGAGGCCGGCCGCGGCGAGCCGGTGGATGAACTCGGCCTTCACGGCGGTGGGAACGGCCGCCTTCTCGTTCTGCAGCCCGTCGCGGGCGCCGACCTCGTGGATCCGGACCCGGGCCGGCAGGCCGGGGGCCGGGACGGTCATGGGCAGGCCGTTCACTTGGCCGCCTCCTCTTCCTCTTCCGGTTCCGGGGCGACCACGGCCAGGACCTGGTCCATGGCGACGGTGGTGCCCGGGGTGACGTCGAGTTCGGTGACGGTCCCGGCGTGCGGGGCGGAGATGACGTGCTCCATCTTCATGGCCTCGACGACGAGGAGGCTCTGCCCCGCCACCACCTTGTCGCCGACGGCCACCTTGACGACGGTGACGGTGCCGGGCATGGGGGCGGCGAGGGTCTCCGCGCCGCCGCGGCCGGCCCCGCTGAGGTTCGCGGCGACGGGGTCGTGGGCCTGGATGTGCCAGGAGTCCCCGTCGCGCCCGAGCCAGGTCCCCTCCGGGGAGGCGGCGTGGCTGAAGCGGTGCGTGACGCCGTCGAGTTCGATGGTGACGGTGTCGGTGGTGCGGGCCACGATCCGGGCGCGGGCCGGTGTGCTGGGGGCGCTGCCCGCAGACCCCTGCGCCTCAAGCACCGGCGGGGCTGGATCGATGCCGGTCTCGTCGATCAGCAGCTCGTGGTGGGTGCCCTTGGCGCGGGAGCGGACCGCCACCGGGTCCTGGCCGGGAAGCCGGAAGTGGTGGACCGTCCAGGCCGGAGTGCCGCCCAGGCGCCAGCCGTTGGCGGCGCCGAACGGGTCGACCCACGCTTTCAGCCCGTCCGGCGTGTGAGGACCGGGGTCCGGGGCGGAGCCCCGGTTTCGGGAAGGGGCGGGGTGGGGGACGGACAGCAGCGCAGCCGCCGCGTACACCTCCGGAGGGACCCCGTCCGGGAGTAGGGACGGGAGGTCCCGCTCCACCAGACCGGTGTCCAGGTCGCCGGACACCACATCCGGGTGGGCCAGCAAGCGACGCAGGAACCCGGCATTGGTCTGGACACCCAGGATCACCGTGTCGGCCAGGGCCCCCCGCAGCAACCGCAGGGCAGTCGCCCGGTCCGGGCCGTGGACGATGACCTTCGACAGCATCGGGTCGTACGTCGACCCCACCGGCACGCCCGCCGTCAGGCCGGAGTCCGTGCGGACCGGCCCGCCCGAGGGCTCCGACAGCGCGAGGACCGTACCTCCCGAGGGCAGGAACCCCCGTGCCGGGTCCTCGGCGCAGACGCGCGCCTCGATGGCGTGCCCCGTCAGGGTGACCTCGGACTGGTCGAAGCCGAGCGGAAGCCCCGCCGCCACCCGCAGCTGCTGTTCCACCAGGTCCAGCCCGGTGATCAGCTCCGTCACCGGGTGTTCGACCTGGAGGCGGGTGTTCATCTCCATGAAGTAGTAAGAGGACGGGTCGCCGCCCGGGACGATGAACTCCACCGTGCCCGCGCCGACGTAACCGCACGAGCGGGCCGCCTCCACCGCCGCCGCGCCCATCGCCGCACGGGTCTTCTCGTCCAGCAGGACCGACGGCGCCTCCTCGATCACCTTCTGGTGGCGCCGTTGGAGCGAGCACTCGCGCTCCCCGAGGTGGACCACGTTGCCGTGGGCGTCGGCCAGCACCTGGATCTCGATGTGCCGCGGCCGGTCCACCCACCGCTCGACCAGCAGGGTGTCGTCGCCGAAGGAGGAGCGGGCCTCGCGGCGGGCCGCCGCGATCTCCTCGGCCAGTACGGCCGCGTCGCGCACCAGCCGCATGCCCTTGCCGCCGCCGCCCGCAGAGGGCTTCAGCAGCACCGGCATGCCGATCTCGGCCGCGGCCGCGGCCAGTTCGGCGTCCGACAGGCCGCTCCCGGAGGAGCCGGGGACCACGGGCACGCCCGCCGCCTTCACCGTCTCCTTGGCCCGGATCTTGTCGCCCATCAGGGAGATCGCCGAAGCGGGCGGCCCGATGAAGGCCAGCCCGGCCTCGGCGCACGCCTGCGCGAACGCCGCGTTCTCCGCGAGGAAGCCGTAGCCGGGGTGAACGGCCTCGGCGCCGGTGCGGCGGGCCGCGTCGAGGAGCCGCTCCACCGACAGGTAGCTCTCGGCGGCCGCCGCCGGGCCGATCCGGACGGCCGTGTCGGCCTCGCGTACGTGCCGCGCGTCCGCGTCCGCGTCGCTGAAGACGGCCACCGACCGCACCCCGAGCTCCCGCAGCGTACGGATGACCCGGACCGCGATCTCGCCCCGGTTGGCGACCAGAACAGTGCTGAACATCAGTGAGGTCCTCACGTCACATACGGAAGATGCCGAAGCCCGAGTCGCCCAGCGGGGCGTTCGCGCACGCGGTCAGGGCCAGTCCCAGCACCTGCCGGGTCTCCATCGGGTCGATGACCCCGTCGTCCCACAGCCGGGCCGTGGCGTAGTAGGCGTTGCCCTGTTCCTCGTACTGCGCGCGGACCGGGGCCTTGAAGGCCTCCTCGTCCTCGGCCGGCCACTCCTGGCCCGCGCCCTCGATCTGGTCGCGCTTGACCGTGGCCAGGACGGACGCGGCCTGCTCGCCGCCCATGACCGAGATTTTGGCGTTCGGCCACATCCACAGGAACCGCGGCGAGTACGCCCGGCCGCACATCGAGTAGTTGCCCGCCCCGTACGAGCCGCCGACCACCACCGTCAGCTTCGGCACCCGGGTGCAGGCCACCGCCGTCACCATCTTCGCGCCGTGCTTGGCGATGCCGCCCGCCTCGTAGTCCCGGCCGACCATGAAGCCCGAGATGTTCTGGAGGAAGAGGAGCGGGATCCCGCGCTGGTCGCACAGCTCGATGAAGTGGGCGCCCTTCTGCGCGGATTCGGCGAACAGGATGCCGTTGTTGGCGATGATCCCGACCGGGTGTCCGTGGATCCGCGCGAAGCCGGTGACCAGGGTCTGGCCGAACTCCGACTTGAACTCCTGGAAGCGGGAGCCGTCCACGATCCGGGCGATGATCTCGCGGGCGTCGTACGGGGTGCGGGAGTCGACGGGGACCGCGCCGTACAGCCCGTACGGGTCCACCTTCGGCTCTTCCGGCGCCTCGACCGACCAGGGCAGGGCCCCGCGCTCGGGCAGGGTCGCCACGATGTTCCGTACGATCCGCAGCGCGTGTGCGTCGTCCTCCGCGAGGTGGTCGGTGACGCCGGAGGTCCGGGAGTGGACCTCGCCGCCGCCGAGTTCCTCGGCCGTGACGACCTCGCCGGTGGCGGCCTTCACCAGCGGCGGGCCGCCGAGGAAGATCGTGCCCTGGTTGCGGACGATGACGGCCTCGTCGCTCATGGCCGGTACGTACGCCCCGCCCGCGGTGCAGGAGCCGAGGACGGCGGCGATCTGCGGGATGCCGGCGCCCGACATGCGGGCCTGGTTGTAGAAGATGCGGCCGAAGTGCTCCCGGTCGGGGAAGACCTCGTCCTGCATGGGGAGGAAGGCGCCGCCCGAGTCGACCAGGTAGAGGCAGGGGAGACGGTTCTCCAGGGCCACCTCCTGGGCGCGCAGGTGCTTCTTGACGGTCATCGGGTAGTACGTGCCGCCCTTGACGGTGGCGTCGTTCGCGACGATCACGCACTCGCGGCCGCTGACCCGGCCGATGCCCGCGATGACCCCGGCGGCGGGGGCGGCGCCCCCGTACATGCCCTCGGCGGCCAGCGGGGCCAGCTCCAGGAAGGGGGACCCGGGGTCGAGGAGGGTGTCGACGCGGTCGCGCGGGAGGAGCTTCCCGCGCGCGGTGTGGCGGGCGCGGGCCTTCTCGCCGCCGCCGAGCCGGGCCGCGTCGAGGCGGGCCCGCAGCCCCTCGGTGAGCTCGCGGTGGGCGGCCTCGTTGGTCCGCCAGGCCTCGGACGCCGGGTCCGCGGCGCTCGTCAGCACTGGTGCCTGCTGCATCGGTCGAGCTCCCTTGCTCGGTGCACGCTGTTAATGAGCGTTAACGCATGTACGGCTTAGGTTAACGACCGCTAACGGCCCTGTCTAGAATGGTTTCCCATGAGCACCAGAGCGGCCGCCGCCCCCACCCGTCGCGAGCAGATCCTCAGTGAGGCCGCCCGCCTCTTCGCCGCGCGTGGGTTCCACGGCGTCGGCGTCGACGAGATAGGGGCCGCGGTGGGCATCAGCGGCCCCGGCCTCTACCGGCACTTCGCGGGCAAGGACGCGATGCTCGCCGAGCTGCTGGTCGGCATCAGCGAGCGGCTGCTGACCGGCGGCCGGCGCCGGGTGGAGGCGGCGGCGGGCGATTCCGCGCTGGTCCTGTCCTCCCTCATCGACGGGCACATCGACTTCGCGCTCGACGACCGTGCGCTGATCACCCTGCACGACCGGGAGCTCGACCGGCTGCGGGACACCGACCGCAAGCTCGTCCGGCAGCTGCAGCGGCAGTACGTGGAGCTGTGGGTGGACGTCGTACGGGAACTGCACCCGGAGGTGGCCGAAGCGGAGGTACGGGTCTCCGTGCACGCGGTCTTCGGCCTGCTGAACTCCACCCCGCACCTGGCGGCCCTCGGGCGGGAGGCGACGGAGTCACTGCTCCGGCGGCTCGCGCACGGGGCGTTCGGGGCGCTGTCGGCGTGAGCCGGCGCGTCCGCGGGTCGGGATGGACGGGACGGCTCCGCCCGGGCGGCGGCAGAATGGCCCGTATGCCGAAGCCGATAGAGACGCCCGTACCCAGCCGCGCAGAACTCATCGACCACCTGGTCCGCACCCGGATCGCGGGGCACGTCGCCACGCCGCGCGAGAACAACCTCTCCCACTACCGCAAGCTCGCCAACGGCGACCGGCACTACTGGCTCGGCCTGGAACTGGGCGACCGCTGGACCGACGAGCAGGACGTGCTCGCGGTGATGGCGGAGCGGTGCGGGGTCGTGGACGACCCGGAGGTCCGCTTCGGCCAGGACACCATCGACCCGGAGCTCACGGTGGCCGGCCTGGACCGGCTGGCGGCGCGACTGCGCAAGGCGGCGCTGGACCGGCAGAGCGTGCTGCTCGCGACCGGGCACCCGGGCGGGCTGCTGGACGTCCACCGCGTCACGGCGGCGGCCCTGCGGGCGGCCGGGTGCGAGATCGTCGTCATCCCCTCCGGCCTGACGGCCGACGAGGGCTCGGTGTGGCAGTTCGCGGACGTCGCCGTGCTGGAGCGGGGCGCGACCCTGTGGCACACCCATTCGCCGGAGCCGATGGCCGCGATCCTGGACGGGCTCACGGCGGCGGGCCGCCCGCAGCCGGACCTGGTCGTCGCCGACCACGGCTGGGCGGGCTGCGCGGCCCAGCGGGGCCTGGACGCGGCGGGCTACGCGGACTGCAACGACCCGGCGCTCTTCCTCGGCGAGGCCGAGGGCACCCTCCAGGTGGCGATCCCGCTGGACGACCACGTCCGCGACCCGCGCCACTACGACCCGATGGTCGCCTACCTGCTGGACGCGGCGGGCCTGCTGGACGGCTGAGGCCGAGCCGGGCGGCGTTGTCAGTGGCCGCGGCTACGGTCGTCCCCATGCGGATACCGCCGAAGTCGCCGACGTCGCCGAAGGTGCACCACCCGCTGTCCGTCCTGGCCGACGACCCCCAAGGACGGTCCCTGGGGCTGGAGTTGCCGCCGGGGAAGTTCGTCTCCCGGCCGGCCGCGCGGACGCGGACCTGGCGCTCGCGCCGCGCGCGGGCCGAGCCGCTGCTGTGGGTCTCCGACGGGCCCGTGGGCGCCGGGGCGCTCGCGGCGCACCGCGGCCCCGCCCTGGCCGCCGCGGGGCTCCAGGCGGTGCTGTTCCAGGAGCGGCCCGGCCTGGAACAGTGGTGGGAGGTCAAGGGGCTGCGGCCCGACCGGATGTCCGACCCCGACGACCACCATGTCGAGCCGGTCCTGCGGGAGTTCTGGAACGCCGTGATCCCCGACCCCGAGGAGCAGGGCGAGGACGGCGAGGAGCTCATCGCCCCCTTCGGCCGGGACTGGCCGGGGCTGGCGGAGCCGGGAGCCGAGGGGCAGGACCCCGAGACGGCGGCCGGGGACCTCGCGGACGAGCTGATCGGGACCGGGTCCCTGCCGTCCCCGCGGCTCGCGCTGGTCCCCGCTGCCCGGGGGGCCGACGTACCCACGGCAATGGGCTGGTGCGGCCCCACCAACTTCGCGAACGACACCGCCCTGATCAGCGCGGTCCTGCGCTCCTGGGAGGACCGCTTCGGCGCCCGGGTCGTCGCCCTCGGCTTCGACGAACTCCACGTGTCGGTGGCGGCCCCGCCCCGGACGGCGGTCCACTCGATCCCCGTCGCCGCGGAGCACTTCGCCTTCTGCCCCGACAACGTCTGGCAGGGCTCGGGGAGCATCCGCGCCTACGCGGACGAAGCGGTGGCCGGGTCGTCCCACTGGGGTTTCTGGTGGGACTGAGGTCGCCTACGTCTTGTCGCGCGGGACGCGGACCACGCCCTCCTGGATGACCGTGACGGCCAGGCGCCCGTCCTGGGTCCAGATGCGGGCCTGGCCCAGGCCCCGGCCGGCCGCCGCCGACGGGGACTCCTGGTCGTACAGCAGCCACTCGTCCGCGCGGAACGGCCGGTGGAACCACATCGCGTGGTCCAGCGAGGCGCCGACCACGTCGCCGACCGCCCACCCGCCGCGCCCGTGCGCGAGCAGCACCGAGTCCAGCAGCGTCATGTCGGAGACGTACGTGGCCAGGCAGGTGTGCAGCAGGGAGTCGTCGCTCTCCAGCTTGCCGGCGGTACGGAACCACACCTGGCAGCGCGGCTCCACCGGCTCGCCGATGCTGCCCCAGGGCGGGGTCGTGGCGTACCGCAGGTCCACCGCGCCGCGCGCCTCGATCAGCCGCTCCACCGTGCCCGGGTCGCGGAAGATGTCCCGGTACGCGGGCAGTGACTCGGCCGCGGTGGGCAGGGTCTCCGGGTCCGGGGCGCAGGGCATGGCGGCCTGGTGGTCGAGGCCCTCCTCGTACGTCTGGAACGACGCCGAGAGGTGGAAGATCGGCTGTCCGTGCTGGACGGCGACGACCCTGCGCGTGGTGAAGGAGCGCCCGTCGCGGATCCGGTCCACCGAGTAGACGATGGGCGCGCCCGGGTCCCCGGCGCGCAGGAAGTACGAGTGAAGCGAGTGCGCGGTGCGGTCCTCGGGCACGGTGCGGCCGGCCGCGACCAGTGCCTGGGCCGCGACCTGACCGCCGAAGACGCGCGGTACCAGCGCCGAGCGGCTGGTACCGCGGAAGATGTTCTCCTCGATCTGCTCCAGGTCGAGCAGATCGAGGAGCGTCGTCAGTGCCTCGTTCATGGGACTGAGACTAGATCCCCTTACAGGCCCATCGACTTGGCGATGATGGACTTCATGACCTCGCTGGTACCGCCGTAGATGCGGTTCACGCGGTTGTCGGCGTACAGGCGGGCGATCGGGTACTCGTTCATGTAGCCGTAGCCGCCGTGCAGCTGGAGGCACTTGTCGATCACGCGGTGCGCGACCTCGGTGCAGAACAGCTTCGCGGAGGCGGCCTCGGCCGCCGTCAGCTCACCGGCGTCCAGGGCCTCCAGGGCGCGGTCGGCGACCGCCTCGGCGGCGTCCACCTCGGCCTGGCAGGAGGCCAGTTCGAACTTGGTGTTCTGGAAGTGCGCGACCGGCTTGCCGAAGACGGTGCGCTCCGTGACGTACTGCTGGGCGAACCGGATGGCGGCCTTGGCCTGCGCGTACGCGCCGAAGGCGATGCCCCAGCGCTCGGAGGGCAGGTTGGCGCCGAGGTAGTAGAAGCCCTTGTTCTCCTCGCCGAGCAGGTCCTCGACCGGGACCTTCACGTCGACGAACGCCAGCTCGGCGGTGTCGGAGGTGCGCAGACCGAGCTTGTCCAGCTTGCGGCCTATGGAGTAGCCCTCGGACTTGGTGTCCACGGCGAACAGGGAGATGCCGAAGCGGCGGTCCTGCTCGCTCGGGGCGGAGGTGCGGGCGCAGACGATCACGCGGTCGGCGTGCACGCCGCCCGTGATGAAGGTCTTGGCGCCGTTGAGGACGTAGTGCGTGCCGTCCTCGGAGAGCTTGGCGGTGGTCTTCATGCCCGCGACGTCGGAGCCGGTGCCCGGCTCGGTCATCGCCAGGGCCCACATCTCCTCACCGGAGACGAACTTCGGGAGGTAACGCTTCTTCTGCTCGTCATCGGCGAGCATCTTGATGTAGGGCAGGGCGAGCAGCACGTGCACGCCGGAGCCGCCGAAGTTGACGCCCGCGCGGGAGGTCTCCTCGTAGAGGACGGCCTCGAACTTGTGGGTGTCCAGACCGGCGCCGCCGAACTCCTCGGGCACGTTGATGCCGAAGACGCCCAGCTCGCCGAGCTTGTAGTAGAAGTCGCGCGGCGCCTGGCCGGCCTGGAACCACTCGTCGTAGACGGGGACGACCTCGGCCTCGATGAAGGCGCGGATGGTCTCGCGGAACGCCTCGTGGTCCTCGTTGAATACGGTACGGCGCACGGCCGGCCTCCCTCTCTGCGGCTAAACCGCCACCGCTCTCGCGGAGGTGGTTGCGCGCCGTCGTGGTGCCTCAATGATGGTTGAGGTCTAAGCGCTTGCTCAGATTAAGTTACCGACGAGTTATCGCCGCTGTCCAGGCCACGTAGCGCAAACCACAGTTCCATCCTGGTGTCGGGGTCGTCGAGGTCCGTGCCGAGCAGCACCGCGCAGCGCGCGACGCGCTGGCGGACCGTGTTGCGGTGGACCCCGAGGGCGGCCGCGGTGCGGTCCCAGCTGCCGTGGTGGGCGAGCCACGCGCGGAGGGTCTCGCGGTGCGCCGGGTTCAGCGGGGCGAGCAGGGATTCGGCGTGGTCGCGGGCCTCCGCAGGGTCGACGAGGGCGGCCAGGCCGCCGCGCGTGTGCCGGACCAGCGGGGTGCGGGCCGCCTCCGCGCGGGCCAGGGCCCGCCCGGCCTGGGCCGTCGCGGTCGCCAGCTCCGCCGGTGCGGCCGGGGCGCTCACCCCCAGCCGCCATCCGGGCTGCGGGGCCGGATCCCGGTCGGTGAGCAGCCGTACGGGATCTCCGCTCGGGTCCAGCAGTACGGTGCCCAGCGCGGCCGCCAGGGCTCGCGGGTCGCCGGAGCCGCGGGCGTGCACGACCTGCCAGGGCCCGGGGGCCAGTGCCCCGGCGGGGTCGTTGTCGAGGAGCAGCCGGGTGAGGGCGGCCGCCGTGTCCCCCTCGGGCCGGGGCGCGGTGAGCAGCGTGAGGAGCACGGCGGCGATGGCGGTGATGGCATGGTCGCCGGGGGTGCGGTCGGGGCGGGCGACCCCGAGGACGGGCCCGTCGCCGAGGGCGTACGCGGTCAGGTTCCAGCCCGCCGCGGAGTCGGTGGCGGTGGCCGCCCCGCCGGGCGGTCCGACACGGGCCAGCAGGGCGGACAGGGCGTCGGTGGTCTCCGGCGGAAGCTCGCGCCCCGCCGACCTGCCGGCCGGGACCAGGACGACGTGGCCCCCCAGGCTCGCCGCGAGCCGGGACAGTACCGCCGGCACCGGGTCGGGCCTCGCGGCCGCGGCGGCGAGCGACTGCTGGGCCTCGGTGATCCGGCGCAGCTCCCGCGTACGTGCCTCCGCCATCAGCCGCCAGACCGTACGGGCCACCGCGGTGAACGGGGTACCCGGCGGGACCTCCAGCAACGGCAGCCCGTACCGGTCGCACGCCTCGGCGAGGCCCGGCGGCACCGCCTCGTGCACGGGCGCCACGCCGAAGCCGAGCGCCGCCACCCCCGCTTCGGCGAGCCGGGCGACGTACGCCCCGGCGTCGCCGAGCGCGGCACCCGCCGTCAGGAGCAGCTCGCCGCCCAGCAGGTACGGGGACGGGTCCGCCATCTCGGAGGCGTGCACCCCGTGCACATCGGCCTCGGCCGGCCCCGCGAGGTGGCGCAGGGCCAGCTCCCGGTCCGGGAGCAGCGCGCCGAGTGGGACCGGCGGGGTGGGCGGGGCCTGGGCCTCCATGGATACTCCGCACATTTCAGGGATGCTCTCTGGATAGAACGTACACTTCGCGCCCTGCGGGCACCGGCTTACGCTCGAAGGACCGGACTTGTAGGACCTCCAGAAGGGCACCCCCCATGAGCACGCAGCCGCGCGGCCCCGTCGACTCCTCCCGCATCCCGCGCTATGCGGGCCCGGCGACCTTCGCTCGGCTGCCGCGCCTCGACGAGGTCGGCTCCGCCGACGTCGCCGTCGTCGGCGTGCCCTTCGACTCCGGCGTCTCCTACCGCCCCGGCGCCCGCTTCGGCGGCAACGCGATCCGCGAGGCCTCGCGCCTGCTGCGCCCGTACAACCCGGCCCAGGACGCCTCCCCGTTCGCCCTCGCGCAGGTCGCGGACGCCGGCGACATCGCCGTGAACCCCTTCAACATCAACGAGGCCGTCGAGACGGTCGAGGCCGCGGCCGACGAGCTGCTCGGCGCCGGCTCCCGCCTGATGACCCTCGGCGGCGACCACACCATCGCCCTCCCGCTGCTCCGTTCCGTCGCCAAGAAGCACGGCCCGGTCGCGCTGCTCCACTTCGACGCGCACCTCGACACCTGGGACACCTACTTCGGAGCCGAGTACACCCACGGCACCCCGTTCCGCCGCGCAGTCGAGGAGGGCATCCTCGACACCGAGGCGCTGTCCCACGTCGGCACGCGCGGCCCGCTGTACGGCAAGCAGGACCTGGACGACGACGCCAAGATGGGCTTCGGCATCGTGACCTCCGCCGACGTCTACCGCCGCGGCGCCGACGAGGTCGCCGACCAGCTGCGCCAGCGCATCGGCGACCGTCCCCTGTACATCTCCATCGACATCGACGTGCTGGACCCGGCGCACGCGCCCGGCACCGGCACCCCCGAGGCGGGCGGCATGACCTCCCGCGAGCTGCTGGAGATCATCCGCGGTCTGTCCTCCTGCAACCTCGTTTCCGCCGACGTCGTCGAGGTCGCCCCGGCGTACGATCACGCGGAGATCACCTCGGTCGCGGCCTCGCACACCGCGTACGAGCTCACCACGATCATGAGCCGTCAGATCGCGGCGGCGAAGGCGAACCCGAAGGGCGAGTAAGCGCACGTGACGCACGACCACGACCTGGTACTCCGTCCCACCGAGGCCCAGACGGCCGCCGCACTGGCACCGCCGCCGGGGCGGACGGGCGGGGACCTGGTCGTGGAAACGCTGCGCTCACTCGGCGCGACCACCGTCTTCGGGCTGCCCGGGCAGCACGCGCTGGCCGTCTTCGACGCCGTCGGCCGCTCGGACCTCCGCCTCATCACCCTCCGCACGGAGAACAACGCGGGCTTCGCCGCCGACGCGTACGGCCGGATCACGGGCGAGGCCGTGCCGCTGCTGCTGTCGACGGGGCCGGGGGCGCTGATGGCGCTGCCGGCGCTGGCGGAGGCGGCGGCCGCGTCCGCGCCGGTCCTCGCCATCTCCTCCCAGGTGCCCGTGGTGGGCCTGGGCGGCGGCAGGCGGGGACACCTGCACGAACTGCGCGACCAGTCCGCCTCCTTCCGGGACGTGGTGAAGTCGGTCCACGTGGCCCGCACCCCTTCCCAGATCCCGTCGGTGGTCGCCGCGGCCTGGGAGTCGGCCCTCACCGCCCCGCACGGCCCGGTCTGGGTCGAGATCCCCGAGGACGTCCTCCGGTCGGAAACCCTGATCCCGCAGGTCACGGGCATGGACGCGACCCCGCACGAGCTCGCCCCGCGCCCGGAGCTGACGGCGCTGGCGGCACACTGGCTGTCGCGGGCCGCCCGCCCGGTGATCATCGCGGGCGGCGGCGTGATCCGCGCCGACGCGGCGGGCAAGCTCAGGCAGCTGGCGGAACGCCTCCACGCGCCGGTGGTCACCACCTTCGGCGGCAAGGGCGCCTTCCCCTGGACGCACCCGCTGTCCCTCCAGTCCTGGCTGGAGGACCGCCACATGACCGACTTCCTGGAGGACGCGGACGTCCTCCTCGTCGTCGGCTCCGGCCTCGGCGAACTGTCCTCGAACTACCACACGTTCTTCCCCGAGGGCCGGGTCATCCAGATCGAGGCGGACCTCGGCAAGCTGGAGTCCAACCACGCGGGCCTGGGCATCCACGCCGACGCCCGCCTGGGGCTCCAGGCCCTGCTGGAGACGGTGGCCGAGCGCGAGGACCCGTACGCCCCGGACCGCGTGCGCATGGTCCTGTCGGCCGTCGCGGACCGGCTGTCCGGTCAGGACGTCGCCCGGGAACAGGAACTCCTGACCTCCATCCGCGCCGCCCTGCCTCCCCGCTCCCCGTCCTTCTGGGACATGACGATCCTGTCCTACTGGGCGTGGTCGGCCTTCGACGCGAAGCACCCCAACACCATGCACTCCGCCCAGGGCGCGGGCGGCCTGGGCTACGCGTTCCCGGCGGCCCTCGGTGCGGCCGTCGCGGAGCCGGGCACCCCGGTCCTGGCCGTCTCGGGCGACGGCGGCGCGATGTACTCGATCGCGGACCTGGCCACGGCGAAGCAGCACCACCTGGACGTCACCTGGCTGATCGTGGACGACGGCGGCTACGGCATCCTGCGCGAGTACATGACCGACTCCTTCGACGGCCGCACGACGGCAACGGAGCTGGCCCGTCCCGATTTCGTGGCCCTCGCGGAATCCTTCGGCGTCCCGGCCGCCACGACGACCCCGGATGCCCTGAAGGGCGACCTGAAGAAGTCCCTGGACACACCGGGCCCCTCGGTCCTGGTCCTCCCCACCACCCTCAAGATGTTCGCCCCCACCCACGTTTAGGGGGCACGCCCGCGGCTCGCTAGGGTGGCGACGATCAGGTCCGGGACGGTGTCCGAGGGGGAGCAGTGTCGTTCGAGCAGGAGTGGGCCGGGCACAAGCAGGCGACGACCGAGGCCCCGTCGCCGCAGATGAGACTGAACCAGGTCCCCGCCGATCAAGGCGGCTCGGCGCCCGCTGGGTACGGGGTGCTGGCCACGGCCCCGCCCGAGAAGAAGAAGGCGGCCAACACCATCGAGAACGTCCTGCAGCCCGGCACGACGAAGGCGGCGGACGCGGCCGACGAACCGACCACGAACGCGGTCAAGGCCTTCAGCGGCTGGGCGACGGCGGCAGGCCTGACGAAGGCGCACACGCACTGGGACGACCAGGTGAAGCGCCTGATGGGACGCCTCAACTCGGAGAAGACGGCCCTTCGCGGCGCGTCGAACCTGTTCACCGGAAACGACCAGCTGACGGGCCGGAGCTTCCAGCCGGTGCAGTCCAAGGTCACGGGACTGTAGGGGGAAACGTGCCGAACTACTCCGAGATCATGCATACGGACCTCTCCGCGCTCACCACGGCCGCCGACGGCTGGAAGGCCATGGCGACGCAGTTCAAGACCATGGAGGACGTCTACAAGGACGAGGTCCAGAGCGTCTCCGCAGGCAACGGCTGGCTGGGCTCCAGCGCCACCACCGCCGCCACCAACTCCTCCATGACCCGCCAGGAGTTCGCGGCGGCGCAGAAGGAGGCCCTGGCCATGGAGTCCCTGCTCCGTGACGCGCACACCCGGTTCACCGACCTCAAGGGCCGGGTGGTCTCGGCCGTAGCGGATGCCAAGACCGCCGGAATGAAGGTCTCGGACGCCGGCATCGCGAGCTACGACTTCTCCAAGGCCGACCCGGGCACCGCCAACGCGATCCGCCACGACCCCGACCTCCCGGAGATCGAGCGGTCCTGGACGCAGAAGATCGCGGACACGGTCAAGGCGGTCACGGAGTTCGACGAGGACGTCAAGGTCGCCCTGCTGAACGCGTCAGGTGCGGACGGCACGGCGATGTTCGGCTTCAACTCCAAGCCCGTCAACGACGTCGAGGCCGTGGAGGCGCTGGCCCTCACCCAGAAGATCCGTGACGGCAAGGCCTCCCCGGAGGAGCTGCGGCACTACAACGAGGTCCTGAAGCAGAACTCCGGGGACAAGCACTTCAGCGAGGCGTACCTGAACTCGCTGGGGGCAAAGGACACCCTGCTGCTCGCGGACCAGATGAACCTGGCGTCCAACGACCGCGGGGCGTCGGCGGCCGACAAGAAGCTCTACGAGTCGATCAACGCCGGCCTCGCGGGGACGATCGCCTCGGGCACCAAGGACCCGGACAGCTACGCCTACAAGCCGTTCGTCAACGGGCTCAAGGAGCTGGGCGACGACAACCTCGCCAAGGGCGCGCGGCCGATGCACGGGTACACGGCCCTCGTGACCCTCATGGGGAACGGCGACGGCTACGGCAAGCAGTTCCTCAACGACATCGGCAACGGCATCATCGAGACCGAGAAGTCGAAGCCGTACGTTTTCAACCACGCCTTCGACGCGGCCCGCCCAAACCTGGTCCCCGACCCGCTGGACAGCCTCCTCGGCATCATGGCCAAGGACCCGGCCTCGGCCGAGTACTTCCTCGACCCCGCCGCACCCGGCAACAAGAACGACCACCTCGACTACATGCTCACCGACCGCGAATGGCCGACCGAGTGGCTCTCGGGCGGCTACGGCAACATGGACCTCGAGAACCCGAACAAGGCGGAAGGCCTGGGCGCGGCCATCCAGGCGGCGGCCACGGGCCACACGGACGGCGAGAAGCTCGGCCCGCCCGGACCGCACACCGAGGGCCAGGCGCGGGTGATGCACGAGGCGATCCAGCTGCTCGACGACGGCATGAAGGGCGACGAGTTCAAGGAGGACCTGGAGGGCCTGCGCGAGCCGATGGCGAGGGCACTGGTGGACTACGTGGCCGACACCCACGAGATCCTCGGCGGTAAGAACACCGATCTGGGCGGTCACGCGGGCAGCGACTCCATCTACGGTTCGGGTGACAAGGCCCAGATCGCGGTCGGACAGGGCAGTCTGATCCGTGTGATGCGCGGCATCGCGGACGACGGTCCGTCCTACGGCCTGATGGTCCAGGCGGAGCGGGCCTATTCGGCGGAACAGCTCGCGACTGCCGTGCCGTTCAAGGCCGGATCTCCGCACGATGCCAGTATCGACTGGGACAACCGTGCGCACGACATCGGAGCGGCATCCGGAGCCCTCAACGGCATCGGGGCCGACGTCTACAAGGACAAGGAAGACGACAAGGTCAAGTGGGCCGAGGGTACGGCCGAGTACACGGCCGCGAGCGTGAACGGGCTCATCGGCGAGATCCCGGTGGTGAGCACGATCGGTGGCTCGCTGATGGACGCGGCCAAGTACGACTGGGTCGAGGGTGTCAAGGACGCAGCCGAGGAACTGAGCAAGAAGGAGTCCAGCGACAACTACTCGGCGGGCAAGGACGGGACCAACAAGCTGTTCGACACATGGAGGGACCAGCGGCAGTCGGACGGCGGCGCCCCGGAGGCCGAACACGCTAAGAACGCAGCGGGCGTGGCCTACACGAGCGGACGGGAGGCTGCCCGTGCGCACCTTCGGCCCTGACGTGCGGAAGGCTTTCGCAGGGTCGGCGCTCGCGCTCCTCTGCGTAGTGACCCTGGCATCGTGCACCTCGGACGATTCCGCGTCGAAGTCCGCGGACCTCTGCGGGATCAGCCCGTCCTCGGAGGAGGAATCGCTCGTGCGCGAGGTCCTCGGGAAAGAGGACTTCGCGACGAAGGCCTACGGCAGCACGAGCGTCTTGGTGGACAAGATGGAGCGCGCGCTGCCGAAGGTGCCCAAGAGGGACATGTTCTACACGAACGCATGCGGATACAGCGTGGGTGGAGAGCAGGGTGACTCCGGTGTGACCTTCCTGGCCGGGTGGTTTCTTCGGACCTCCGAACTGCCCTCTTTCCCCAACGACGTGTCCTACGAATTGAACGGTGCGCGCGGTGTGGCGCGAAGCAGCAGCTCGACGCTGCTCGTCCCGTGCGACCTGCCCGGTGAGCTCGGGGCGCAGTCGCAGAAGGTGTGGCTCACAGCGGACACCACGTACAGGTTCAGCCCGTCCCGGCCGGACGTGGACCAGGCGACCAGAGACCGGCGCATGACCCTCACCTACCTCATGGCCCGCCGCGTCACCGAAGCCCTCGGCTGCGAGAACAAGCCGCTGGAGAAGCCCCCCGTGGTGAAGCCGCTGCCTACCCCCTGACGGCTACTTCGGCCCAGACGGCCTTCCCGATGCCGTGCCGCCGGGGGCAGCAGCCCCAGCGCGCGGCCAGGGCGGCCACGATGGCGAGCCCGCGCCCCCGCTCGTCCCGGTCCGCCACGACCTGCGGCGCGAGCTTGACCGCGGGCCCCGCGTCGGCGACCTCCACCCGCAGCAGCCCGTCGTACCGCGCGAGCCGGACCCCGATGTCCCGGCCGTGGGGTGCGCGGGAGTGCCGTACGGCGTTGGTGACCAGCTCCGAGAGCAGCAGTTCGGCCGTCTCGGCGGGGTCTGCGCCGACATCACACTCGGCGAGCTGTCCACGCAGGAGCGCGCGTGCTCGTTCCGGAGCGCGGGGGCCGCAAGGCACGATCCAGAGGATCTCGTCGGCAGAAGGCATTGTCATGGAGCCTCACCTATCTAGATACCTAATGAGAGTGAACCGGGCGCCCGAATCGGGGTCCAATAGGTATCTAGATATGTTCGCCCGTGCGTGTGGTAGCGGGTAGGCGACGCCTGCGCCCCTAGGCTGTCTGGAGTTGATCGGGAGGACCGTATGTCGAAGGACGCCACAGCGCGGCAGCCCAAGTACCTGCGCATCGCCGCCGAACTGAAGGACGCCATTGCGTCCGGCGAGTACGGGCCCGGTGACCGGCTGCCCGGTGAGAGCGACCTCATGAACACGTACGGCGTCGCCCGGATGACGGCCCGCCAGGCATTCGGCGTCTTGCAGGCCGAGGGGCTGGCCGAGGCGCGCAAGGGCGCCGGGGTCTTCGTGAGGGAGTTCAAGGTCGGTATCCGGCGGCGTGGGATCCAGCGGCTGGCCGTCGAGGTCTGGGGTGCAGGAGGGTCCATCTGGGCCGTGGACGGCAAGGGTCACGATCCCCAGGTCGAATTGCTCGGCGTCGCCGAGGAAGCCGCGTCCGAGGCCGTCGCGGGTGTGCTCGGGCTGGCGGACGGGGCGCCCGCCTGCGTGCGGCGCCGCAGGTTCCTGCTCGACGGGAAGCCGGTGATGCTCGCCACCTCGTACCTCGACGCCGTTCTCGTGGCCGGCACGCCCATCACCGAGCCCGACACCGGGCCCGGCGGCATCTACGCCCGCCTCGCAGAGCTCGGCGTCGGGCCCGCACGGTTCCGCGAGGAGGTCCGGTCGCGGATGCCGGGTCCCGATGAGGCCGCGCGGCTCGGGCTGGCCGCCGGGACCCCCGTCGTGCTGGTGTGCCGTACCGCCTTCGCCGCCGACGGGCGGGTGGTCGAGGTCAACGAGATGGTCCTCGACGCCTCCGCGTACGTCCTGGAGTACGAGTTCGACGCGCCCCGGTAGGCCGTCGCGACCCGGCTTCCGGTGGGGGTCCAGCGGTCGGTGATCCCCTGATCGGATGCAGCCTCCGTGCCCGGCGCGTACTCCAGTGCGATTGTGGCGGTGGGATGAAATCCGCCGGTCGGGGCGTTGGGGCTTCCGGTAGGACAGGCGAACGGGGAGGCACCACGTGACGGCGGCAGAGACGGCGGCTGGGGAGAAACAGGGCTGGGCCAGGAGGCTGACCGCCTACACCTGGCGGTACAAGACCAACGTGCTGCTCGCGCTCGGCTCCTCGCTGGGCGGCATGGCCGTCATGGCGCTCGTGCCGCTGGTCACCAAGGTCATCATCGACGACGTCATCGGGGACAAGACCAAGCCCATGGGGCCCTGGGCCGCGATGCTCATAGGCGCGGCCCTGCTCGTGTACGTGCTGACCTACATACGCAGGTACTACGGCGGGCGCCTTGCCCTCGACGTCCAGCACGACCTGCGCACCGACATGTACGACACCATCGCCCGCCTCGACGGGCGGCGGCAGGACGCGCTGTCCACCGGACAGGTGGTGGGGCGGGCCACCAGCGACCTCCAGCTCATTCAGGGCCTGCTCTTCATGCTGCCGATGACCATCGGGAACTTCCTGCTGTTCGGGATATCCCTGGGCATCATGCTGTCGCTGTCCCCGTTGCTGACCATCGTCGCGCTGCTGATGGCCCCCGCCCTCTGGTTCATCGCCAAGCGCAGCCGCAAGAAGCTCTTCCCCGCCACCTGGTGGGCCCAGGGCCAGGCCGCCGCCGTCGCGACTGTCGTCGACGGCGCCGTGACCGGCGTCCGCGTCGTCAAGGGCTTCGGGCAGGAGGAGCAGGAGACCGCCAAGCTGCGCGCCGCCGGACGTCGGCTGTTCGCCGGGCGGATGCGCACCATCCGGCTCAACTCCCGCTACACCCCCGCCCTCCAGGCCGTCCCGGCCCTCGGGCAGGTCGCCATGCTGGCCCTCGGGGGCTGGATGGCCACCCGGGGACAGGTCACCCTCGGCACCTTCGTCGCCTTCTCCACCTACCTCGCCCAGCTCGTCGGCCCCGTCCGCATGCTCGCCATGGTGCTCACCGTCGGCCAGCAGGCCCGGGCCGGCGTCGAGCGGGTCTTCGAGCTCATCGACACCGAGCCCGTGATCGAGGAAGGCGGGCACGAGCTGCCCGCCGACGCGCCCGCCACCGTCGAGTTCGACGACGTCCGCTTCGGCTACGACCCGCAGCGGCCCGTCCTCGACGGGTTCTCGCTCACCGTCGCGGAGGGGGAGACCGTCGCCCTGGTCGGGTCCTCCGGCAGCGGGAAGTCCACCGTCTCGCTCCTGCTGCCGCGCTTCTACGATGCCGACCACGGCGCCGTCCGCGTCGGCGGGCACGACGTGCGCGAGCTGACGTACGCGTCCCTGCGCGGAGCCATCGGGCTCGTACCCGAGGACTCCTTCCTCTTCTCCGACACCATCCGCTCCAACATCGCCTACGGGCACCCCGAGGCCACCGACGAGCAGATTCGCGCCGCCGCCCGCGCCGCCCAGGCCGAAGGCTTCATCGAGGCCCTGCCCGCCGGGTACGAGACCAAGGTCGGCGAGCAGGGGCTCACCCTCTCGGGCGGCCAGCGCCAGCGCATCGCCCTCGCCAGGGCCATCCTCACCGACCCCCGCCTGCTCCTCCTCGACGACGCGACCTCCGCCGTCGACGCCCGAGTCGAGCACGAGATCCACGAGGCCCTGCGCAGCGTCATGGCGGGCCGGACCACCCTGCTGATCGCCCACCGCCGCTCCACGCTCGCGCTGGCCGACCGGATCGCCGTTCTCGACCACGGGCGGCTCGCCGACACCGGAACGCACGAGGAGCTGGAACGCAGGTCCCCCCTGTACCGGCGGCTGCTGACCGACCCCGACGCGCTCGGCGCCGCCTCGCCGCGCACCCCCGACGCGGCTGCCGCGATGGCCGAGTTCGAGCGGGACATCGAGCGTGACATCGAGCTCGAAGCCGAGATCGACTCCGAGCCCGTCAACGCCAAGCGCCGTGTCGCGGGCGGGATCACCCCCGAGCTCTGGCGGCGCCAGGACGAGTCCGACAACGCCGCCCCCGCCCCGGCCGCCGGGACCGGCGCGCCCGGAGCCGGGCACTCCATGGCCGGGGCCGTCGCCGGGATGCCCGCGACCCCCGAACTGCTCGCCCAGGTGGCGGCCCTGCCGCCCGCCGACGACGAGCCCGACGTGGACGAGGACCGCGCCACGGCCTCCGAGGAGAGCTACGGCCTGCGCCGCCTGCTCCACGGGTTCTGGGCGCCGCTCGCCATCAGCCTCGGCCTCGTCGCCGTCGACGCGGGCTCCGGCCTGCTCCTGCCGATCCTGATCCGGCACGGCATCGACCAGGGCGTGGAGAAGGCCGCGCTCGGCGCGGTGTGGGCCGCCGCGGCCCTCGCCCTCGCCGTCGTGGTCGCCCAGTGGGCCGCGCAGTTCGCCGAGACCCGGATGACGGGCCGCACCGGCGAGCGCGTGCTGTACGCGCTCCGCGTCAAGATATTCGCCCAGCTCCAGCGCCTCGGGCTCGACTACTACGAGCGCGAGCTGACCGGCAAGATCATGACCCGGATGACCACCGACGTGGACTCCCTGTCCAGCTTCCTGCAGACCGGCCTCGTCACCGCCGTCGTCTCCGTCTTCACCTTCTTCGGGATCCTGATCGCCCTCCTCGTCCTCGACGTCGAGCTCGCGCTGATCGTCTTCGCCACCCTCCCCGTGCTCGTGATCGGCACGGTCGTCTTCCGCCGCAAGTCGGTCGCCGCGTACGAGCTGGCCCGCGACCGGGTCAGCGTGGTCAACGCCGACCTCCAGGAGTCCGTCGCCGGGCTGCGCATCGTGCAGGCCTTCCGCCGCGAGGGCTCCGGCGCCCGCCGGTTCGCGGAGCGCAGCGACTCGTACCGCGAGGCCCGGGTCCGCGGCCAGTGGCTGATATCCGTCTACTTCCCCTTCGTCCAGCTGCTGTCCTCGGGCGCCGCGGCCGCCGTGCTGATCGTCGGCGCGGGCCGGGTCGAGGCCGGGACCCTCACCACCGGCGCGCTGGTCGCGTACCTGCTCTACATCGACCTGTTCTTCGCCCCGGTCCAGCAGCTGTCCCAGGTCTTCGACGGCTACCAGCAGGCCACCGTCTCCCTCGGCCGGATCCAGGGGCTGCTGCGCGAGCCCACCACCACCCCCCGCCCGGAGCGGCCCAGCGAGGTCCCGGAGCTGCACGGGGAGATCGTCTTCGAGGACGTCCGCTTCCAGTACGGGACGGCGGAGGAGCGGGGCGAGAAGGGCGAGGCTCTGGCCGGAATAAGCCTGCGGATACCCGCAGGGCAGACCGTCGCATTCGTCGGCGAGACCGGAGCCGGCAAGTCCACGCTGGTCAAGATGGTGGCCCGGTTCTACGATCCGACATCCGGCCGGATCACCGCCGACGGCGCCGATCTGCGGGATCTCGATCTGACGGCGTACCGCCACCGCCTCGGTGTCGTCCCCCAGGAGTCCTACCTCTTCCCCGGGACCGTCCGCGACGCCATCGCCTACGGGCGGCCCGAGGCGAGCGACGCCGAGGTGGAGGCCGCCGCCCGCGCGGTCGGCGCCCACGACATGGTCGCCACGCTCGACGGCGGTTACCTGCACACCGTCGCCGAACGCGGACGCAACCTCTCCGCCGGGCAGCGCCAGCTGATCGCGCTGGCCCGGGCCGAACTCGTCGACCCGGACGTGCTGCTCCTGGACGAGGCCACCGCCGCCCTGGACCTGGCCACCGAGGCCCAGGTCAACCAGGCCACCGACCGGCTCGCCGGCAAGCGGACCACCCTCGTGGTGGCGCACCGGCTGACCACCGCCGCCCGCGCCGACCGGGTCGTGGTCATGGACCGCGGCCGGGTCGTGGAGGACGGCACGCACACCGAACTCCTGGCGCGCGGCGGCCGGTACGCCGAGCTGTGGCGCACCTTCGCGGGCGAGGACGAACGCGCCGCGGCCTGACGGCCGAAGTGCTCAGAGCCCGCCGAACAGCAGGTTGCCCGTTCGCTACGCAAAGACGCTGATGGATCACCTGGCGTAATGGGCCGTGGGGTCCCGAACTCGCCTGCTCCTGCTGCCCGGTGGGGATGCACTCGTGCGAGGTAGGGGGTCCCGGATCCTTGCCGACCGCAACCTTCCGGGAGGGCTGGGCGTCGTACGTGCGTACGCACATGGTACGTACGACCGATCGGGGGACAGGGTGTTGGAGGGGTGGAGGAGGGGGTGCGGCCGGTGGGCCGCGCCCCTGGGGGTGTTCGCGACGGCGTCGTGGCTCTCGGTCGGCGGACTGTTCGCGGCGCCGTCCGCGCAGGCGGCGCCGGCCGCCCGGAGCGAGGTGGCCGGGCGGGGTGTGCCCGCCGCCCCCGGCGGCTGTGCGGGCCGGCTCGCCAGGACGCTGCCGATCGCGGCGGGCGAGGTGCGCGTGTACAAGAGCCACCACCAGGCGTGTGCGGTGGCCGTGGCCCGCGTCCCAGGCGAGCGGCAGGAGATGGCGGTGAGCATTCAGCCGCGCGGCGGGGCCCCGATCCGCGATATCGGACGATTCACCCGTTATGCCGGGCCTGTCACCGTGGGTGCGATCGGCCGGTGTGTGTATGTAAAGGGGAGCGTGGGAGCCGGATCAGCCGATTCCGGCTGGATCCTGTGCTGAGTGACCGGCCCAACTAGGTCTGTTCAGCGGCGCGTTCACCCCGCTAGGTTCACGGCGACCGAAGTGAACTCAAGGGGAGGGTGAATGCGCAAGACGCTCGGATGGCTGCTGTCGCTCGTGGTGCTGATCGGCACCATGGGCGCGGCCGGCTTCACGGCACAAGCGGCCACCGCCGCGGGGCCGGCGGCCGCGACGGACATCAAGGACCAGATCCTCGGCATTCCGGGGATGAGCCTGATCGAGGAGAAGCCGTACCCCGGCTACCGCTTCTTCGTACTGAACTACGAGCAGCCGGTCGACCACCGGCAGCCGTGGAAGGGCACCTTCAAGCAGCGCCTGACCCTGCTGCACAAGGACGTGTCGCGGCCGACGGTGTTCTTCACGTCCGGCTACAACGTCAATCCCAACCCGCGCCGCAGTGAGCCGACGACCATCGTCGACGGCAACCAGGTGTCGCTGGAGTATCGATTCTTCACCCCCTCCCGGCCCGACCCGGCCAACTGGGCGAACCTCGACATCTGGCAGGCCGCCAGCGACCAGCACCGCATCTTCACCGCCCTGAAGAAGACCTACACCAAGAACTGGCTGGCCACGGGCGGCAGCAAGGGCGGTATGACGGCGACGTACTACGAGCGCTTCTACCCGCGCGACATGGACGGCGTCGTCGCGTACGTCGCGCCCAACGACGTCGTCAACAGCGAGGACTCGGCCTACGACCGCTTCTTCGCCAAGGTCGGCACCAAGGAGTGCCGCGACAAGCTGAACGCGGTGCAGCGCGAGGCGCTCGTGCGCCGCGAGCCGCTGGAGGCCAAGTACGCGGCCGCCGCCGCCGAGAACGGCTGGACCTTCACCACCGCCGGCTCCCTCGACAAGGCCTACGAGGCCGTCGTGCTCGACTACGTGTGGGCCTTCTGGCAGTACAGCCTGCTCTCCGACTGCGCCACCATCCCGGCCGCCGCGACCGCGAGCGACCAGGAGGTCTGGGACACGGTCGACGCGATCTCCGGCTTCTCCGCCTACACCGACCAGGGCCTGGAGACGTACACGCCGTACTACTACCAGGCGGGCACGCAGCTCGGCTCCCCGGACATCAAGCAGCCGCACCTGGCCGGCCTGAGCCGCTACGGCTACCAGCCGCCGCGCAACTTCGTACCCCGCGACATCCCCATGACCTTCCAGCCGGCGGCCATGCGGGACGTGGACAACTGGGTCCGCAAGAACGCCGACCAGATGCTGTTCGTGTACGGGCAGAACGACCCGTGGGGCGCCGAGCCGTTCCACCTCGGCTACGGGGTGCGCGACAGCTACGTGATGATCGCGCCGGGTGCCAACCACGGCGCCAACGTCGCCAAGCTCCTGGACGAGGAGAGGACCCTCGCGACCGCGAAGATCCTCCAGTGGGCCGGGGTGGCCCCGGCCGCCACGCTCGCCGACGCGCGGATGGCGGCGCCGCTGGCGGCGCCGGACGCGCAACTCGACCAGCGCGACCTGGAGCGCGAGCCGCAGCTGCGGCCGTAACGCTCTGCCGGGCCACGGGCTGACACCCAGTAAATCCAGTACGTCCAGTACGTCTAGTACGTCAGTCCGTGGCCCAGCGGGTAGCGGCCCGGGACCGGCACCGGGAGGCGGCCGGCGGGCCGTACCGCCCCGGTGAGCACCCGGGCCGCCGCCCGCATCTCCACGTCCGTCCAGGAGTACGTCGCCACCTCCGCCGCGCAGGCCGGCAGCCGCGCCGAGTCGTACGGGTTGCGGATCGCCACCGCGATCACCGGCACACCGGTGGCCAGCAGGCCCGACACCAGGGTGCGCTGCGGATCGTCCCCCTCGGGGACGTTGTACGTGCAGACCACCACCGCCGTGTGCCCGGGGGCCGCGGCCGCCGCGCGGGCGGGCGGCAGGGCCGTGGCCCGGCAGCCCAGCGCGGTCAGTTCCTGGGCGAGGACGGCGGTAGGGGGCCCGGTGGTGCCGCTGGGGGAGGCCGGGTCCGACCCGGTGACCAGCAGCCGGGGTCCGGCCGAAGCGTCCAGTGGCAGCAGCCCGGCAGGATTGGCCAGCAGGGTCGTCGTGCCGGCCGCGATCTCGTCGGCCGCCGCCAGGTGCTCCGGGACGCCGACGACGGAGTCGACCTGGTCGTCCGAGGTGCCCACGTCCCCCGCCGGGATGCCCGCCTCTCCGTCCGAGGTGCCGACGTCCTCCGCCGGGGTGCCCGACTCGTCGAACACGCCCCGGCGCGCCTTCAGCTCCAGGATCCGCAGCACCGACTCGTCGATCCGCTCCTCCGTCAGCTCGCCCGACTCCACGGCCGCCAGCACGCTGCGGTAAGCGAGCCCCAGGTCCGGCGGGTTCAGCAGCTGGTCGCAGCCCGCCTTCAGTGCCAGCACCGGCACCCGATCGTCCCCGTACTTCTGGCGGACCCCGGCCATGTCGAGCGCGTCCGTGACCACCACCCTCCGAAAGCCCAGGCGTTCGCGCAGGATCCCCGTCACGATCGGCCGGGAAAGGGTCGCCGGGTCCCCCGACGGATCGAGGGCGGGGAAGACGATGTGCGCGGTCATGACCGCGTCCACGCCCGCCTCCACCGCGGCCCGGAACGGCGGCTCGTCCAGCTCCTCCCAGACGGCGCGGGTGTGCCGCATCACCGGCAGCCCGACATGGCTGTCGGTCTCGGTGTCACCGTGGCCCGGGAAATGCTTGGCGGTGGCCGCGACCCCGGCCCGCTGGTAGCCGCGGACCTGGGCGGCGACCAGCTCCGCCACCGCGCCCGGGTCGGAGCCGAAGGACCGTACGCCGATCACCGGATTCGCCGGGTTCACGTTCACGTCGGCCACCGGCGCGTAGTCCTGCCGGATGCCCATGGCCGCCAGCTCGGCCCCCGCGATGCGCGCGGCCCGGCGGGCGTCGGCGGCGGAACCGGTCGCCCGGTGCTGCGCGCCGAGCGCCATCGCCCCCGGGAACAGCGTCGCGGGCTTGCCGATGCGGGCGATGATGCCGTGCTCCTGGTCGGTGGAGAGCAGCAGCGGAATCCCGGGGCCGGTCGTGAGGGCGGCCTGCTGGAGCCCGGCCGACAGCGTGGCGATCTGGTGCGGAGTACGGGTGTTGTGCGCCCAGGCGAAGTAGATGACCCCGCCGAGGTGGTAGCGGGAGACCACCTCCGCGGCGGTGCGCACGCCGAAGAGCTCGTGGTTCTTCTCGGCGTCCGCCGGGTCCGGGTCGGCCGCCGCATGCCCGTACACCCGGGAGACGAAGAGCTGACCGACCTTCTCGGCGAGGCTCATCCGCTCCACGAGGCGGCCCAGCGGCGTATCGGACAGGCCGCCGGGCGGCAGCGGGCCGGGGGCGCGGCGGACGCCCGCGGCGCCGGCCGGGGCGGAGGAGGCCCCGGCGGCCGTGACGGCGGCCATGGCGGCCGCGGCGAGCAGGGTCCGGCGGGAGGCGTGGTACGGCACGCGCCGGACCCTACTGCCGGGCCGCGCCCCGTGAGGCCCGGACACTCGGGAGGTCCCCCGGATGACTTGCCGGGGGTGCCTTGCCGGTCGGCCGGGTCGGGGCGCGGTGCCGGACGGCGCGAGCCCGGCCCTGATCGGCAGGACACCGTCTACGAGGTCCAGTGCTCCTGCAAGGTCCGTACGGCCTCGGTGATCGCCGGCCGGCGGGCGGCCCCGGTCCGCCACAGCGCGTACAACCGGCGGACGGGGCCGGGCTCCAGCGGCACGGCCACCGCGCCCGGCGGCAGCGCGCCGGTGCCCAGCCGGGGCACCACCGCCACCCCGAGCCCGGCCGCGACCAGGGCGACGATGGTGTGGTTCTCCTCCGCCACGTGCGCGATGTCGGGCTCGAAACCGGCCGTGCGCAGGGTCCGCATGAGCCAGTCGTGGCAGACCCGTCCCGGCGGCTGGCACACCCAGCGCTGGCCGCCGAGGTCGCGGCGGCGGACGACGGAGCGCTCGGTGAACGGATGCCCGCTCGGCACGACCAGGTCGCAGAGGTCGTCCCCGATCACCGCCTGCTCGACCCCCTCGGGGGACGGCAGCGGCGCGATGTCCCAGTCGTGGGCCACCGCCAGGTCGGTGACGCCGCGGGCCACCAGGTCCACCGACAGGTGCGGGTCCACCTCGGTGAGGCGGACGTCGAGCGCCGGATGACGGCGGGCCAGATCGGCCAGCACCCCCGGCAGCAGCCCGCGCGCCGCGGAGGCGAACGCGGCGACCGTCAGCAGCCCGCTCGGCTGCCCGCGCCGCTCCTCCAGGGTGGTCTCGGCGCGCTCCACGATCGCCAGCAACTCCTGGGCCGTGTCGGCCAGATGGCGGGCCTCCTCGGTGAGCGCGACCCCGCGCCCGCGCCGCTCCAGCAGGGTGGTGCGGGTCTCCCGCTCCAGTTTGGCGATCTGCTGCGAGACCGCGGAGGGGGTGTAGCCGAGGGCGGCCGCGGCGCCTGCGACCGAGCCGTGGACGGAGACGGCGTGCAGGGCGCGCAGCCGGGAGAGGTCGAGCATGCGCCCCATCGTAAGCAGTGCCAATCGTAAGCAGTGCTTCATCCATCCCGGAAGAGATCCGAGCTGGTGCTACACGGTCGCGGCGCCGATGCTCGGACCATGCGTCCCGTACACACCGCACTCGCCGTGCTCGTCGCCGCCGTCTGGGGCTTCAACTTCGTCGTCATCGAGATCGGACTCGGCCACTTCCCGCCGCTGCTCCTGTCCGCCCTGCGCTTCCTCGTCGCCGCGCTGCCCGCCGTGTTCTTCGTCGGCCGCCCCAAGGTCGCCTGGAAGTGGATCGCCGGGGTGGGCGTGGCCCTCGGCATCGCCAAGTTCGGCCTGCTCTTCACCGGCATGGCCGCCGGGATGCCGGCCGGGCTGTCCTCCCTCGTCCTGCAGGTCCAGGCCGTCTTCACCGCCGTCCTCGCCGCGGTCGTACTGCGCGAACGGCCCGGCCGGGTACGGGTGACCGGCATGGGCGTGGCGCTCGCCGGGATCGCGGTGGCCGCCGCGGACGGGGGCACCTCCGGGCCGGTGCTCGGCTTCACGCTGGTCGTCGCGGCCGCCGCCTGCTGGGGCGTCTCCAACGTCCTGACCCGCAAGGCCTCCCCGCCCGACGCGCTGAACTTCATGGTGTGGGTGTGCACGGTCCCGGTGCTGCCGCTGTTCGCGCTCTCGCTGCTGCTGGAGGGGCCCGAGCGGGACCTGGCCGCGCTGCGGTCCCTGGACTGGTCCGGGGCGGCCGTCATCGGCTACGTGGCCTGGGTGTCCACCGTCTTCGGCTTCGGCGCCTGGGGCTACCTGCTGCGCCGCTACCCGGCCTCCTCCGTGGCGCCGTTCTCGCTGCTGGTCCCGGTGTTCGGGATGTCCTCGGCTGCCCTGGTGCTGGGGGAATCCGTCTCGGGACTGCGGTGGCTGGCGGCCGTGCTCCTGGTCGGCGGGGTGGCCCTCACCTCGCTGGCCCCGGCACGCGCCTCGAACCGTACGGGGGCCGGTTCGGGGCGGGACGTCAGCGAGGGGAGCCCTCCTGCAGCGGCAGTCGCCAGTCCTGCCCCGTGAGGGTGACGCCGTACGAGCGGTGCGGGCGCTCGGCGACCAGGGTGAAGCCGGCCCGCAGGTAGAGCGCGCGGGCATCGGCCAGCACGTCGTTGGTCCACAGGACCAGCTCGCGGTAGCCGACCGAGCGGGCGAAGCCGACGACCGTGTCGACCAGCAGGGAGCCCACCCCGCGGCCGCGGCCCTCCGGTTCGACCAGGAGCAGTCGCAGCCGGGCGGTGCCGGGCGCGCCGTCCTCGCGGACGCACATCACCGAGCCGACCGGGCGGCCGTCCAGCTCGGCGATCCAGACGCGTTCCAGGTACGGGTCGTGGTCCTCGGCGAAGTCCGCGACGATCCGGGCCACCAGGCCCTCGAAGTCGGTGTTCCAGCCGTACTCGGCGGCGTACAGCGCACCGTGGCGCTGCACGATCCACCCCAGGTCCCCCGGTTCCGGGTCCCGCAGCCGCACGCTCTCAGCCATGCGCCAACTCTAGGGGGCCCGGATGGCCGTGGGCTCCCCTCACCGGCTACTTCTTGCCGCCCGTGATCCGGCCGAGCAGTTCGCCGCGGTCGAAGGCCGCCCAACGGGCGGAGCCGGGGGCCGCGCCGGGAGCCGCGCCGGCGGGTGCGGCTCCCGCCCTCGGGGCACCCGCGCCCTTGCCGGCGGACGCGCGCTCGGCGAGGACGGCCGGCAGCACCGGGATCAGCATCTCGATGAGCGGTCATCGCGCCGACGGTTTCCGCCGCGGTCGCGCGGGCGCCGTCGGTCTCGGTGCCGAGCAGGCCGGCGATCTCGGTCAGCTTGTCGTCGCCGAGCTGGTGATCACATCGTCTTCGAAGGAAGATTCACTCGTGCCGGAAACGCTACTTCTGTGCCGATATACCGGCACCTTGAGTAGGCGTTGGGTAACGGAAAGGCAAAACTGTGGAGCCGGGTGCAACCCCGCGCGGGGATCGCGGGTCGTATGAGGTGCGTCGGTACTTCCGGGAGGGGATCTGGGGGGATCGGGAAGTCCGACACGGGAGGGGTAACCGTGATGGGGGTCCGGCCGTGAGGCTGGACCCCTTTCTGGTTCCCCGGGGTCGTCTTCCGGTTCTCCGGTGTCGTCCACATGCCTGACGCGTTGTCGGCGCCGAACGGTAGCTTCGTGCCATGGCAACCAACGGGGCGGCGGTACAACTGGCTGTGGTCGAGGGCGTGCTCGAACGCATCACCTACGCCAACGAGGAGAGTGGCTACACGGTCGCCCGCGTCGACACCGGCCGGGGCGGCGGCGACCTCCTCACGGTCGTCGGCTCGCTGCTGGGCGCCCAGCCCGGCGAATCGCTGCGCATGGAGGGCCGCTGGGGCTCCCACCCGCAGTACGGCAGGCAGTTCACCGTGGAGAACTACCGGACCGTGCTCCCGGCGACCATCCAGGGCATCCGCCGCTACCTGGGATCCGGCCTGATCAAGGGCATCGGCCCGAAGATCGCCGACCGGATCGTGGAGCACTTCGGCACCGACACCCTCGACATCATCGAGGCCGAGCCGAAGCGGCTGGTCGAGGTGCCCGGCCTCGGTCCCAAGCGGACCAAGCTGATCGGCGCCGCCTGGGAGGAGCAGAAGGCCATCAAGGAGGTCATGGTCTTCCTGCAGGGCGTCGGCGTCTCCACATCCATCGCCGTCCGCATCTACAAGAAGTACGCCGACGCCTCCATCTCGGTGGTGAAGAACCAGCCCTACCGGCTCGCCGCCGACGTGTGGGGCATCGGCTTCCTCACCGCCGACCGCATCGCCCAGGCCGTGGGGATCCCGCACGACAGCCCCGAGCGGGTCAAGGCCGGACTCCAGTACGCCCTGTCCCAGTCCACCGACCAGGGCCACTGCTTCCTGCCCGAGGACCGGCTCATCGCCGACGGGGTCAAGCTGCTCCAGGTCGACACCGGGCTGGTGATCGACTGCCTGGCCGAGCTCGCCGCCGACCCGGAGGGCGTCGTACGGGAGCCCGTACCCGATCCCCAGGGCGGTCCGGACCCGCTGACCGCCGTGTACCTGGTGCCCTTCCACCGGGCCGAGCTCTCCCTGGTCGGGCAGGTGCGCCGGCTCCTGTACGCCGAGGACGACCGGATGCCCGGCTTCCAGGACGTGGACTGGGACAAGGCCCTGGGCTGGCTCGCGGGGCGGACCGGGGCCAAGCTCGCCCCGGAGCAGCGGGACGCGGTCAAGCTGGCGCTGACCCGCCGGGTCGCCGTCCTCACCGGCGGGCCCGGCTGCGGAAAGTCCTTCACCGTGCGCTCCATCGTCGAGCTGGCCCGGGCCAAGAAGGCCAAGGTGGTGCTCGCCGCGCCCACCGGCCGGGCGGCGAAGCGGCTGGCCGAGCTCACCGGGGCCGAGGCCTCCACGGTGCACCGGCTGCTGGAGCTCAAACCGGGCGGGGACGCGGCGTACGACCGGGAGCGGCCGCTCGACGCCGACCTGGTCGTGGTCGACGAGGCCTCGATGCTGGACCTGCTGCTGGCCAACAAGCTGGTCAAGGCCGTGGCACCGGGTGCACACCTGCTGCTGGTGGGGGACGTGGACCAGCTGCCCTCGGTCGGCGCGGGCGAGGTGCTGCGCGACCTGCTGGCCGAGGGCGGCCCGGTGCCCGCGGTCCGGCTGACCAGGATCTTCCGGCAGGCCCAGCAGTCGGGCGTGGTCACCAATGCCCACCGGATCAACACCGGTCTGCCCCCCCTCACCGACGGGCTGCCGGACTTCTTCCTCTTCCCCGAGGAGGACACGGAGGCCGCCGGGGTGCTCGCCGTGGACGTGGCGGCCCGCCGGATCCCGGCCCGGTTCGGCCTCGACCCGCGCCGGGACATCCAGGTGCTCGCGCCCATGCACCGCGGCCCGGCGGGCGCCGGAAACCTCAACGGCCTGCTCCAGCAGGCCATCACCCCGGCCCGGCCGAACCTGCCGGAGAAGCGGTTCGGCGGCCGTGTCTTCCGGGTGGGCGACAAGGTCACCCAGATCCGGAACAACTACGAGAAGGGGGCCAACGGCGTCTTCAACGGCACGGTCGGCGTGGTCACCGCCCTCGACCCGGACGAACAGCGCCTGACGGTGCGGACGGAGGAGGACGAGGAGATCGGCTACGAGTTCACGGAGCTCGACGAGCTGGCGCACGCGTACGCGGTCACCATTCACCGCTCCCAGGGAAGTGAATATCCCGCCGTGGTGATCCCGGTCACCACCGGCGCTTGGATGATGCTCCAGCGAAATCTTCTCTACACGGCGGTGACCAGGGCGAAGAAACTGGTCGTCCTCGTCGGGTCCCGCAAGGCCCTCGGCCAGGCGGTGCGTACCGTTTCCGCAGGCAGGAGGTACACGGCGGTCGCCCCCAGACTGTCCGGCCGGATACCGGTGGGAAACATCACCTAAATGATCGATCATTTGGGGTTCCGGCAAGAGGCACCGAGGGGGCAGGATGAGCAGCTTGAAGGCACTCAGTGCCGTCAAATGGACCAAACGCCGACCCCGAGTGCACTCTCCTGCGCCAAATGGGGGAAGGTAGAGGCAGTCAGGGCACCTCGAAGAAGAGGCACTACGTCGGTGAGGGATGACGTGAGCGACAACTCTGTAGTACTCCGGTACGCGGACGGTGAATACACCTACCCGGTGGTCGAGAGCACCGTCGGTGACCAGGGCTTCGACATCTCGAAGCTGCGGGCCCAGACCGGGCTCGTCACCTTGGACAGTGGCTACGGCAACACCGCGGCCTACAAGTCCGCGATTACCTACCTCGACGGTGAGCAGGGCATCCTGCGCTACCGCGGCTACCCGATCGAGCAGCTGGCGGAGCGTTCGACCTTCATCGAGGTCGCGTACCTGCTGATCAACGGTGAGCTGCCGACCGTCGACCAGCTCGCGTCTTTCCGCAACGAGATCACCCAGCACACGATGCTGCACGAGGACGTGAAGCGCTTCTACGACGGCTTCCCGCGTGACGCGCACCCGATGGCGATGCTGTCCTCCGTGGTCAGCGCGCTGTCGACGTTCTACCAGGACAGCCACAACCCGTTCGACGAGACGCAGCGCAACCTCTCGACGATCCGGCTGCTGGCCAAGCTCCCGACGATCGCGGCCTACGCGTACAAGAAGTCGGTCGGCCACCCGGTGGTCTACCCGCGCAACGACCTCGGCTACGTCGAGAACTTCCTGCGCATGACCTTCTCCGTGCCGGCCCAGGAGTACGACCTGGACCCGGTCGTGGTCTCGGCGCTCGACAAGCTGCTGATCCTGCACGCGGACCACGAGCAGAACTGTTCGACCTCCACCGTGCGTCTGGTCGGCTCCTCGCAGGCGAACATGTTCGCCTCGATCTCCGCCGGCATCTCGGCCCTGTGGGGTCCGCTGCACGGTGGCGCCAACCAGTCGGTTCTGGAGATGCTCGAGGGCATCAAGAACGACGGGGGCGACGTCGACGCCTTCATCCGCAAGGTGAAGAACAAGGAAGACGGCGTCCGCCTGATGGGCTTCGGGCACCGCGTCTACAAGAGCTTCGACCCCCGGGCGAAGATCATCAAGGCGGCGGCGCACGACGTCCTCTCGGCGCTCGGCAAGAGCGACGAGCTGCTGGACATCGCGCTCAAGCTGGAAGAGCACGCGCTGGCCGACGAGTACTTCGTCGAGCGCAACCTCTACCCGAACGTGGACTTCTACACCGGTCTGATCTACCGGGCCATGGGCTTCCCGACCGAGATGTTCACCGTGCTCTTCGCGATCGGCCGGCTCCCCGGCTGGATCGCCCAGTGGCACGAGATGATCAAGGAGCCGGGTTCCCGCATCGGCCGCCCGCGCCAGATCTACACGGGCGAGGTCCTGCGCGACTTCGTGCCGGTCGAGTCCCGCTGACCCGAGGCCTCGCGCACAGACGTACGAAAAGCGCCCCGCCGCCGATCCCCCCACGGGTCGACGGTCGGGGCGCTTTCCTTTCCCCGGAACGGATTCCCCCCACGGGACCCGAGCCGGGGCGTCGGTGTCTGCCGGGACCGTGTTCGGGTCGGGATGGCCGCTCAAAGCTTCCCGCGGGCACGCGTCCCGGCCGGCTGATGCCCCCGGACGTCCCCCAAGACCTCCGCGGAACGTCCCCCAAGACGTTCCTGGCATCGCCCCATTAGACCCGTGACGACCCCCGATGGTTACGTTGCGGTCACTGTGATCTGCGTCTCGTGTGAAGAAGTGGTGCGTGAGATGCGAAGGCGATCCACTATCGGAAAGACCTCAACCGGAGGCTGTTGGTCACCACGAAGACCGATGAGAAGGCCATGGCCGCCCCCGCGATCATCGGGTTGAGCAGGCCGGCCGCCGCCAGCGGCAGGGCCGCCACGTTGTAGCCGAAGGCCCAGAACAGGTTGCCCTTGATGGTGGCCAGGGTCCGGCGGGACAGCCGGATCGCGTCCGCCGCCACCCGCAGGTCTCCCCGTACGAGGGTCAGGTCGCCCGCCTCGATGGCCGCGTCCGTGCCGGTGCCCATGGCCAGGCCCAGGTCGGCCTGGGCGAGTGCGGCCGCGTCGTTGACCCCGTCGCCCACCATGGCGACCGTACGGCCCTGCGCCTGGAGACGGCGTACGACGTCCACCTTGTCCTGCGGGAGCACCTCGGCGATCACCTCGTCGATGCCGACCGCGCGGGCCACCGTCTCGGCTACGGCCTGGTTGTCGCCGGTCAGCAGGACCGGGGTGAGGCCCAGGGCCCGCAGCCGGGCGACGGCTTCGGCGCTGGTCTCCTTGACGGCGTCGGCCACGGTCAGCACCCCGCGTGCCGCGCCGTCCCAGGCCACCAGGACGGCGGTGCTGCCCGCCGCCTCGGCTGCGGCCTTGGCCTCCTTGAGTTCGGCCGGCAGCTCGATCGACCAGTCGGCCAGCAGCTGTTCGCGGCCCACCAGGACCGCGTGCCCGTCGACGACTCCCTGGACGCCGAGCCCGGCGACGTTCTCGAAGCTCTCGGGGACCGGCAGGACGCCGGCCTTCTCGGCCGCCGCGACGGCGACGGCCCGGGCGATCGGGTGCTCCGAGGAGTGTTCCAGGGACCCGGCGAGGTGCAGGAGTTCGCGCTCGTCGGTGCCCTCGGCGGCGACGACGCCGGCGAGGGTCATCCGGCCGGTGGTGACGGTGCCCGTCTTGTCCAGGACGACGGTGTCCACGCGCCGGGTGGACTCCAGCACCTCGGGGCCCTTGATCAGGATGCCGAGCTGCGCGCCCCGGCCGGTGCCGACCATGAGCGCGGTCGGCGTGGCCAGGCCGAGGGCGCACGGGCAGGCGATGATCAGTACCGCCACGGCGGCGGTGAACGCGGCGGTGGGGTTGTCGGTGATCAGCAGCCAGGTGACCCAGGTGGCGAGCGCGAGCAGCAGGACGACGGGCACGAAGACCGCGGAGATCCGGTCGGCGAGGCGCTGCACCTCGGCCTTGCCGTTCTGCGCGTCCTCGACCAGCTTGGCCATCCGGGCGAGCTGGGTGTCGGAGCCGATCCGGGTGGCCTCGACGACCAGGCGCCCGGCGGCGTTGACGGTGGCGCCGGTGACGGAGTCGCCGGTCGTGACCTCGACGGGGACGGACTCGCCGGTCAGCATGGACGCGTCCACGGCGGAGCTGCCGTCGACGACCGTGCCGTCGGTGGCGATCTTCTCGCCGGGGCGGACGACGAAGCGGTCGCCGACCGCGAGCGCGCTCACCGGGATGCGGACCTCCCGGCCGGCGCGCAGCACGGCGACGTCCTTGGCGCCCAGTTCCAGCAGGGCCTTCAATGCCGCGCCCGCCTTCCGCTTGGAGCGGGCCTCCAGGTACCGGCCGAGCAGGATGAAGCTGACGACGCCGGCCGCGACCTCCAGGTAGATGGCGGAGGAACCGTCGGTACGGGAGATCGTGAAGTCGAAGCCGTGCCGCATGCCGGGCATTCCGGCGTGTCCGAAGAACAGGGCCCACAGCGACCAGACGAAGGCGGCGAGGGTGCCGACCGAGACCAGGGTGTCCATGGTGGCGGCGCCGTGCCGGGCGTTGGTCCAGGCGGCCCTGTGGAAGGGGAGGGCGCCCCAGACGACGACGGGCGCGGCGAGGGTCAGCGAGAGCCACTGCCAGTTGTCGAACTGGAGGGACGGGACCATGGAGAGCAGGACGACGGGCAGGGCGAGGGCGGCCGAGACCAGCAGCCGCCCGCGCAGCGCGGCCAGCTCCGGGTCCGGGGCGCCGCTCTCCGGCCCTTCGGCCGCCGCCGCCGGGGGCGCGGGTTCCTCGGCGGTGTATCCGGTCTTGACGACGGTGGCGATCAGGTCGGTGACCTGGACGTCCCCGGTGTAGGAGACGTGGGCCTTCTCGGTGGCGAAGTTCACCGTGGCCTCGACGCCGTCCATCCGGTTGAGCTTCTTCTCGATGCGGGCCGCGCAGGAGGCGCAGGTCATCCCGCCGATGGAGAGTTCGACCGCCGTTATGGGTCCGTCGTGCACTGTGCTGGTCATGTTCCGGCTCCAGGGGGAGGGCCGGGGTGTACGGAACCAGTATGAGCTGGCCGGCACGCCCCGGCGGGGTACTGCCGAAGGGGGAAGCGCGCTCGGATCCGGCGAAGGGCAGGCTCAGATCCGGCCGGCGAACTCGTAGCCCGCCTCGTCGACGGCGGCGCGTACGTCCTCCTCGGCCAGCGGGGCGGCGGAGGCCACGGTGACCTCGCCCGTCGCGGCGACGGCCTTGACCGAGCTGACGCCCGGCAGGGCGGACAGTTCGGTGGTCACCGCGCCCTCGCAGTGCCCGCAGGTCATGCCGGTCACCCGGTAGACGGTGGTGGTCTGGGTGTCCGTCTCGGCGGTCATGTCGTTCTCCTCTTCAAGGGCGTGTGCGGTCGCCGGGGAACGGCGACGACTCCACCCGTCCTCCCGACACTCGAAGACTATACCCCTAGGGGGTATGGATGCGAGTAGGTGAGCCCGCTCTCTTGAGGTGACCGACGGATGAACCGTCAGGGGGAGTGGGGCGCGGTGACCATCGGCTCCACGTAGCGCAGCAGGACGGTCTTCAGCTCCGCGATGTACGCGGCGCGCTCGGCGCCCTCGTGGGCCAGGATCAGGTCCAGGGACGACTTGAAGATGCCCAGGATCATGTTCGCGGTGCGGGTGAGCTCGGCGGGCGCGGCCTCCGGGCAGAAGGTGCGCAGGACCCCCTCGACCCGGGTGAGCAGGCTGGAGTGCAGTTCCTCGTGCTCCTGCGCGATGCCCGGGATGCCGGAGCCGTGCATGAGCGCCCAGAAGGCCGGGTTCTCGCAGTTGAAGGCGATGACCGGGTCCAGGACGGCGTCCAGCAGCTCGGGCAGGGGGCGGGCCAGGTTCTCGGGCAGGAAGGCCTGTCCGTGCATCTCGTGAGCGCGCTGCAGCAGGTGGCCGCCGAGCTCGACCGCGATGGCCTCCTTGTTCGGGAAGAACTGGTAGAGCGTGCCCGGTGACACGCCGGCCTCCCGGGCGATGGCGTTGGTGCTGGCCGCGGCGTACCCGGTACGGCAGAACACCCCGGCGGCGGCTGCCAGCAGCTGGGAGATGCGGCGCTCACCGCGTGCCTGCCGGCGGCGCGGAGCGGTGGCGTTTTCGCCGGTTTCCGCTGCTTTGCCCTTGGAGGTCCCCGGCATGTCCCATCCCTTGCTTCCCGTGGGTGATTGACAAAGGCGAGTGATCGCTCGCATTCTTGGGAAACGCGAGCGACTGCTCGTGTTTGCCAGTCTATTCCGCCTGGCAATCACGGTGAAGGGGACACCGAGTCATGTCCGAAGTCAAGAAACCGCCGTCCTCCGGGCCGTCGTCGTCCGGGGGGAGCGGCCGGTGGACCCGGTTCGTCACGGCCCGGCCGCGGCTCTCGCTGCTGCTCGCCCTGGTGGTCACGGCACTGGCCGTGTTCGCGGGCGGCGGCGTCGCCGACCGGATGGGCAGTGGCGGCTGGGAGGACCCGGGCGCCCAGTCCACCTACGCCGCCGAGGCCCTGGAGCGCGAGTTCCCGGCCTCCCAGCCCAATCTGCTGCTGCTGGTCGATGCGGGCGCGGAAACCACCGGGGTGGACGATCCCGCCGTCGCCGCCGAGGCGGAGCGGCTGACCGCACAGCTCGCCGCCGAGCAGGGGGTCGCCGGCGTCGGCTCGTACTGGCGCACGGGAGTGCCCGCGCTGCGCTCGCAGGACGGCCGACAGGCCCTGATCGCGGCCAGGGTGCTGGGCGACGTGAAGACCGCCACGGGGGTGCTGGAGCGGATCGCCCCGCGCTACCGGGGCGAACACGGGCCGCTGCGGGTCTCCCTCGGAGGGCCCGTCGCCGTCCAGCACGAGGTGACCACCACCATCCAGGAGGATCTGCTGCGCGCCGAGCTGATCGCCCTGCCGGTCACCCTCGTCCTGCTCATCCTCGTCTTCGGCAGCTCCGTCGCGGCCCTGCTGCCGCTCGGCGTCGGCATCGTGGCCATCCTCGGCACCAACGCGGTGCTGCGCGGCCTCACCGAGTTCACCGACGTCTCGGTCTTCGCCCAGAACCTGACCACCGCGCTCGGTCTCGGACTCGCCATCGACTACGCCCTGTTCATCGTCCGCCGGTTCCGCGAGGAACTCGCCGCCGGACGGGACCCGGTGGCCGCCGTCGGAGCCACCCTGCGCACCGCCGGGCGCACCGTGCTGTTCTCGGCGCTGACCGTCGCGGTCTCCCTCTCGGCGATGCTGTTCTTCCCGATGTACTTCCTGCGCTCCTTCGCCTACGCCGGGGTCGCGGTGGTCCTGCTCGCGGCTGGGGCCGCGCTGATCCTGCTGCCGGCGGCCCTGGTGCTGCTCGGCGAGCGGGTCAACTCCCTGGATCTGCGACGGCTGTGGCGGCGGGGTCCTGCCGCTGATGCCGCGGCTGACGCCACGGCGGAACCGGGGCGGGGCTGGGGGCGGGCGGCCGCACTGGTGATGCGCCGGGCCCCGGTGTTCGCGGTGGCCACGACGGCGGGGCTGCTGCTCCTCGGGCTGCCCTTCCTCGGCGTGAAGTTCGGCACCGTGGACGACCGGCAGCTGCCGAAGACCGCGGAGTCGCATGTGGTCCAGCAGCAGATCCGGGACGACTTCCCGGGCAGCCCCGGCGGCGGGCTGACCGTGCTCGCCGAGGGAGCGGCCGGCCCCGCCGAGCTCGCCGCCTACCGTGACCGCCTGGCTCTGCTGCCCGGGGTGGTCCGCGTGGACGGGCCGGTGAGCAGCGGGGCCGGGGCGCGGTACGCGTACTTCTCGGTGACCGCCGAGGGCGAGGCAGTGGGGCCGCAGGCCCAGGACCTGGTCGGCGAGGTGCGGAAAGTCGACGCAGGCTTCCGGACCTCCGTGACCGGACAGGCGGCGAGGCTCGTCGACGCCCAGAAGGCCATAGCGGGTTCTGTGCCCGCCGCGCTGGCCCTGGTGGTGCTCGCGACGCTGCTGCTGGTGTTCCTGCTCACCGGAAGCCTGCTGATACCGGTCCAGGCGGTGCTCCTCAACGCCCTGAGCCTGACCGCGATGTTCGGAGCTGTGGTGTGGGTCTTCCAGGAGGGGCACCTCTCCGGACTGCTCTCCTTCACCTCCACCGGTGACATCGAGACCACCCTGCCGGTGCTGATGTTCTGCATCGCCTTCGGACTCTCCATGGACTACGGGGTGTTCCTCATATCCCGGATCAAGGAGGAGCATGACCGGACCGGGGACCACGAGGGGGCCGTGCGCACCGGACTGGCCCGCACCGGCGGGCTGATCACCGCGGCGGCCGTGATCCTGGCCGTGGTGATGGTGGCCATCGGCACCTCGCGGGTGACCAACACCAAGATGCTGGGGCTCGGGATCGCGCTGGCGGTCCTGATGGACGCCATGGTGGTGCGCAGCCTCCTTGTCCCGGCGGTCATGAAGCTGACCGGGAAGGCCACGTGGTGGGCACCGGGCCCGCTGCGCAGGCTGCACGAGAGATTCGGGCTGAGCGAGGGGGAGTCGCCGGCGCCGGCGCAGTCGCCGACGCCGACGCCGGAGGCAGCGGCAGCGGCGGCCGAGCCGGAGCGGGTGCCCGCCGGGAGCGCCTAGGGGTGTTCCGGGGGACGGGGCTCCGGGTGGGCCCCGTCCACGGGACGCAGGGAGAGTCGTACGGGAAAAGGCGTGCGGCGTACGGGCAGAGGGGGTGCGGCGTACGGGTCAGTCCTCGCGGCGGCCCCGGTGGCCGGGGCGGCGGGCCACCCAGGCGCGGATCGTGTCGGCATACCAGTAGGGCTTGGCGCCCTCCACATGATCGGGCGGGGGGAGCAGCCCGTGCTTGCGATAGGAGCGCACGGTGTCCGGCTGGACCCGGATGTGGGCAGCGATCTCCTTGTACGACCACAGCTGTCGGTCGCTCATTGCACGACACCTCCTTGTCCACGCCGCGGGGCCGGCCGGAAGGCCGTCGGGGGAGCCGGCGCGTGGACAGTGACGAACCCTCGGGTTGTGCCCGGGGAACGACGCGGGGTGAGGGCGGGGGAGGGGCTGTAGGACGTCTGTGACGGAAAACCCGCGTGATGCGGATATGTGTGACACGAAGGCGACCCCTGTGACAGATGCGGCACAGGGGTCGCCCGGTACGAAGCCAGGCAGAAGGGTTCGGCCGTTGCGGAGCTCAGCGGACGAAGGGCCCGCCGCCGACCAGCGTGGAGGCGGCCCGGCGAGCAGCCCGGTGTGCCGGCGGCGGGGGACCGGCGGCAGGGGCCGGGCGGCGGCAGGGGCCGGGCGGCGGCAGGGGCCGGGCGGCGGCGGGGGACCGGCGGCGGGAGGGCTCAGCGGTAGAGGGCCGGCCGTTCCGCCAGGTCCACGAGGGTCCGTACGCCGCTGCGCGCGGCCGCGAGGCCTGCCTCCGAGACGGCGGCCGCCGCGTAGCCGTCCCACGCGTCCGGCCCGGCCACCGTGCCCCGCGCGGCCGCGGCCACCCAGCTCCGCAGCTGCCGGTCGTAGGCGTCGGCGAAGCGCACCGTGAAGTCCTGGTCGATCTCGCCGCCCCACCGGCCCGCCGACTGCACCACCATCGCGTGGCCGTCGCCGATCCGCGCGCTGCCGGACTCGCCGACCGCCTCGCACTGCACCTGGTAGCCGAAGCCGCAGTTGACGAAGATCTCCACGTCGACGACGGCCCCGCCGGACGTCTCCAGCAGTACCAGCCGGGGATCGTGCAGCCCCTCGGGAGCCGCCGAGGAAGGAGCGGGGGAGAGCACGGTGACCGCCGTGATCTCCTGCCCCAGCAACCACCGGGCCGCGTCCACCTCGTGCACCACGGAGTCGCTGATCAGCATGTCGCTGGTGAAGAAGGACGGCGAGGCGGCGTTGCGGTGCCGGCAGTGCAGGAAGAGCGGCCGCCCGATCCCGCCTGCGTCCAGCAGTTCCTTCAGCCGCCCGTACTCGGCGTCGTACCGGCGCATGAACCCCACCTGGACCAGGCGTCGCCCCAGCCTCCGTTCGGCCTCCATCACGCGCAGCGCCCCCGCCGGGTCCGGCGTCAGCGGCTTCTCGCACAGCACCGGCAGCCCCCGCTCCAGGGCCAGCCCGATGGCCTCCTCGTGGGCGGCCCCGGGAGAGGCGATCAGTACCGCCCCCACCCCGGGCACGGCTATCGCCGCCGCCGGGTCGGTGTGCGCGCTCGCGCCGTCCAGGGCGCCCGCGACGTCCTTGACCCGGTCCCCGTCCGGGTCGGCCACGGCCACCACCCGGGCCCCGCCGACCGTCCGGCCGATCCGCCGGACGTGGTCGGCGCCCATCTTCCCCGTGCCGATGACGGCGATACCGAGCGTGCTCATGTCGTGTTCCTCCCGGGAAGGGTCAGCGTGCGCCACAGGAGCGCAGGTAGGCGCGGGTGCGGCGGGCGATCGGCAGCGGCCGGCCGGGCTCGCAGGGGTACATGTCCTGTTCCACGATGGCGAACAGGTCCACGCCGAGCCGCTGCGCCGCCGCCAGCACCGGTTCGAGCGCCGGTACCCCGGACGGCGGTTCGCACATCACCCCGCGGCCCACCGCCGGACCGAACGGCAGCTGCTCCGCGACGACTTCGGCAAGGACCCGCGGGTCCACCTGCTTGAGGTGGAGGTAGCCGATCCGCTCGGCGAAGGTCTCGATGGCCTGGACGCTGTCACCCCCGCAGTACGCGTAGTGCCCGGTGTCCAGGCAGAGGGAGACGAGGCCGGGGTCGGTGGCGTCGAGGAAGCGCGCCACGTTCGCCGGGGTGTCGATGTGCGTGTCGGCATGCGGGTGCACGACGATCCGCAGCCCGTACCGGTCCTGGACCTCCCGGCCCAGGCGCTCGGTCTGGGAGGCCAGTTCACGCCACTGACCGGGAGTGAGGACGCGGTCCTCCAGTACCTCGCCCGTCTTGTCGTCCCGCCAGAAGGAGGGGATGACCACGAGATGGGCCGCGCCCATGGCCTGGGTGAGCGCCGCGATCCGCGACACGTGCTCCCAGGTGTCCTCCCACACGGCGGGCCCGTGATGGAGTCCGGTGAAGACCGTTCCGGCCGAGACGCGCAGCCCGCGTTTGGCCGTTTCCTCGGCGAGTCGCGCGGGATCGGTGGGCAGGTAGCCGTAGGGGCCGAGCTCGATCCACTCGTACCCGGCGTCCGCGACCTCGTCGAGGAAGCGTTCCCAGGGCGTCTGGCGGGGGTCGTCGGGAAACCAGACACCCCAGGAGTCCGGAGCCGAACCGACGCGGATACGGGTCAACGCGGGCGGGGAGGACGTCATGGCGGCCACCTTAGGGTGCGAGGCTCGAAGGGACGGTGAAGACGAGTGGGAGGACTGACTGTGACCGGCGATCCGATCGGGTTCGACCTGATCACGATGGGGCGGATCGGGGTGGATCTCTACCCGCTCACGACCGGTGTTCCCCTGCAAGAGGTGGAGACCTTCGGCAAGTTCCTCGGCGGCTCCCCGGCCAACGTGGCCGTCGCAGCGGCCCGGCTGGGGCGGCGCGTGGCGATGGTCACCCGCACCGGGGCGGACCCCTTCGGCGCGTATCTGCGCGCCGAGCTGCGGGGGTTCGGGGTGGACGCCCGGTGGGTGACCGAGGTCGCCGGGCTCCCCACGCCGATCACCTTCTGCGAGATCTTCCCGCCCGACCGCTTCCCCCTGTACTTCTACCGGCTGCCGAAGGCCCCCGATCTGGAGATCGCGGCGGAGGAGCTGGACCTGGAGGCGCTACGGGCCGCGCGGGTGTTCTGGATGACGGGCACCGGCCTGAGCGAGGAGCCCTCGCGGGCCGCCACGCTGGCCGCGCTGGAGGCCCGCGCGAAGTCCGGGATCACTGTCTTCGACCTGGACTGGCGGCCGATGCTGTGGCGCGAGAAGCCCGGGCCGTACTACGAGCGGGCGCTGGCCGGCGCGACGGTGGCCGTCGGCAACACCGAGGAGTGCGCGATCGCCACCGGAGAGTCCGAGCCGTTCGCGGCGGCGCGGGCGCTGCTCGCCGCCGGGGTGGAACTGGCGGTGGTCAAGCGGGGCCCGGAGGGCGTGCTGGCGGTCCACCACGACGGGACGGTGGAGGAGGTCCCGCCGGTGCGGGTCGACGTGGTCAACGGGCTGGGCGCGGGGGACGCGTTCGGGGGTGCGCTGTGCCATGGGCTGCTCGCCGGGTGGGAGCTGGAGCGGGTCATGCGTTTCGCGAACGCGGCCGGGGCGATCGTGGCTTCGCGGCTGGCGTGCTCGACCGCGATGCCGTTCTCCGACGAGGTCGAGGAGGTGCTGGGCCGTGCCGGTGGTGTCTGAGTGGGGGATGGACTGGACGAGGCTGGTCGTCCTCGACCTCGCGCCGGGGGAGACGTACGCGCATGCCTGCCGGGACGCGGAGTGGATCGTGCTCCCGCTGTCGGGCGTGTGCGAGGTCCGCTGCTGGGCGTCCCCGCCTCAGCCGCCGGCGGGGCTCGAGGACCGGGGCTCCGGCTCGCACCCCGCGCCTCACACTCCCCCGGACTCCGTCCGGGAGGACTCCCAGGCGGGGCCGGGTGGCGCGGTGGGGGTGGAGGTCCCGCTGCGTGACAGCCGGCCCGCCGGGCCACCCGGCGGTGGGGATGCGCGGAGCGCCATTCCGTCTCCGCCTGGCGGGGGCAAGCCGTCTCCGCTTCAGGGAACCATTCCGTCTCCGCCCGGCGGGGGCGACCCGGCTCCGCCTCGCGGAACCAAGCCGACTCCGCCCCGCGGGGGCGACCCGGCTCCGCCTGGCGCGAGCAGCGTGGTTCCGCAGGACGAACAACGCCAGGCAGATCCAGCCCCGCCGGCGTTTGAGGCGCGGGGTCCGGGGCGGAGCCCCGGCAGTGAGCCGCAGGTTTTCGAACTGCGCGGGCGGACCGGGGTGTTCGACGGCGTCAGCGACTTCGCCTACCTGCCCCGGGACGGAGGCGCGGAAGTCACCTCGGTCGAAGGGGGACGCTTCGCCCTCGCCGGGGCCCGGTGCGACAACCGGCTGCCCGCCCGGTACGGGCCGGCCGGAGCCGTGCCCGTCGAGCTGCGCGGCGCCGGGCAGTGCTCGCGCCAGGTCAACAACTTCGCGGCCGCCGGCCCCGCCGGCTTCCGCTGCGACCGGCTCATCGCCGTCGAGGTGCTCACCCCCGGCGGGAACTGGTCCTCGTACCCGCCCCACAAGCACGACGAGCACCACCCCGGCGAGGAGTCCCGCCTGGAGGAGATCTACTACTTCGAGATCGCCCCGCACGGGGACACCCCCGGCCTCGGCTACCAGCGCGTCACCCCCTCCCCCGCGGGGAAGACCGACATCCTCACCGAGGTGCGCACCGGGGACGCTGTGCTCATCCCGGACGGCTGGCACGGCCCCTCCATCGCCGCTCCAGGCCACGACATGTACTACCTCAACGTGATGGCCGGTCCGGGCGCGACGAGGGAGTGGCTGATCCGCGACCACCCCGACCACGGCTGGATCCGGTCCACCTGGGACGGCCAGGACATCGACCCCCGGCTGCCCTTCCCCAAGGCGGAGGAATCCCGATGAAACTCACCGTCGCCCAGGCCCTCGTCGCCTTCCTCGCCCGGCAGTACACCGAGCGCGATGGGCAGCGCCGCCGGCTGATCGCGGCCACCTGGGGGATCTTCGGACACGGGAACGTCGCCGGGCTGGGCCAGGCCCTCCTGGAGACCGGCCCCGACGCCATGCCCTTCCTCCAGGGCCGCAACGAACAGGCCATGGTGCACGCGGCCGTCGGCTACGCCCGGCAGAGCGGGCGGCTCTCCGCGCACGCCGTCACCACGTCCATCGGGCCCGGCGCCACCAACCTCGTCACCGGCGCCGCCCTCGCCACGATCAACCGGATCCCGGTGCTCCTGCTGCCCGGGGACACCTTCGCCACCCGGCCCGCCGACCCCGTGCTCCAGCAGCTGGAGGTCCCCTACGCCGGGGACGTCTCCGTCAACGACACCCTGCGGCCCGTCTCCCGCCACTTCGACCGGATCACCCGCCCCGAGGCCCTGATCCCGGCCGCCCTCCAGGCCATGCGGGTGCTCACCGACCCCGTGCAGACCGGCGCCGTCACCCTCGCGCTGCCGCAGGACGTGCAGGTGGAGGCGTACGACTGGCCCGAGGAGTTCTTCGCCGAGCGCGTCTGGGGCGTGCGCCGGCCCCGGCCCGACCGCCACGAACTCGCCGCCGCCGCCCAGGCGGTACGGGACGCCAGGCGGCCGCTGATCGTCGCCGGCGGCGGGATCCGGCACAGCGCGGCCCAGGCGGCCCTCGCCGCCTTCGCCGAGGCCACCGGGATCCCTGTCGCGGTCACCCAGGCGGGCAAGGGCGTCCTCCCGTACGACCACCCCGCCGACCTGGGCGGGATCGGCCACACGGGGACGGCCGCCGCCGACGCGGCGGCCCGGGAGGCCGATCTGGTCATCGCCGCCGGGACCCGGCTGACCGACTTCACCACCGCATCCGCGACCCTCTTCCAGAACCGGGCCGTCCGGTTCATCGGCCTCAACCTCGACCCGTACGACGCCCACAAGCTCGCCGCCCTGCCCCTGGTCGCCGACGCCCGCGAAGGCCTCGACGAGCTCCGGCTGGCGGTGTCCGGCCACCGCGTGAATCCCGCGTACGAGACGGCGTACCAGCAGGGCAGGGGCCGCTGGGAGGCCCGCGTCGGCCAGGCCTACGCCGTGCCCGCCCCCGACGAGCACCTGCCGCCCACCCAGGCCCAGGTGCTGGGCCTGCTCGACGCCCTCGCCGACGACACCGACATCCTGATCAACGCGGCCGGTTCCCTCCCCGGCGACCTGCACAAACTGTGGCGGGCCCGGTCGGCGGACCAGTACCACGTGGAGTACGGGTACTCCTGCATGGGTTACGAGATCCCGGCCGCGATCGGCGTCGCCCTCGCCGCGCCCGGCCGTCCCGTGTGGGCGCTGGTCGGCGACGGCACGTACCTGATGAACCCGACCGAGATCGTCACGGCCGTCCAGGAGGGCGTCCCGATCAAGGTGGTGATCCTCGACAACCACGGGTACGCCTCGATCGGAGGCCTCTCCGGCGCCGTCGGTGCCGAGGGTTTCGCCACCGCGTACCGCTTCCGGGCGCCGGACGCCACGTATACGGGCGAACCCCTTCCGGTGGACCTCGCGGCCAACGCGGCCTCCCTCGGGATGGCCGTGATCCGCGCCCGTACCGTACGTGACCTGCGCGAAGCCCTCGCCGAGGCCCGCGCGGCGAGCCGTCCCACATGTGTCTACACGCAGACCCGAACGCCCGACACTGTGTCGGGCCCACCCCCCGCACAGGCGTGGTGGGATGTTCCTGTGGCCGAGACCGCGACCCGCAAGGCGGCGGCCCAGGCCCGTGAAGAGTACGACCGGCAAGCCGCGCAGCGACGTCGCCATCTGTGAAGGAGCAAAAGGCATGAAGACCGTCAACCACTGGATCGGTGGCAAGACCGTCGAGGGCGCGTCGGGCAACTACGGCCCGGTCACCGACCCGGCCACCGGCGAGGTCACCACCCAGGTCGCGCTCGCCTCGGCCGCCGAGGTCGACGCGGCCGTACAGGTCGCCAAGGAAGCCTTCCAGACCTGGGGCCAGTCCTCGCTGGCCGCCCGCACCAAGGTGCTGTTCGCCTACCGCGCCCTGCTGGACGCCAACCGCGACGCCATCGCCGAGCTGATCACCGCCGAGCACGGCAAGGTCCACTCGGATGCGCTCGGCGAGGTCGCGCGCGGCCTGGAGATCGTCGAGCTGGCCTGCGGGATCACCACCCAGCTCAAGGGCGAGCTGTCGACCTCGGTCTCCAGCCGCGTCGACGTCTCCTCCATCCGCCAGCCGCTCGGCGTGGTCGCGGGCATCACCCCGTTCAACTTCCCCGCGATGGTGCCGATGTGGATGTTCCCGCTGGCCGTGGCCTGCGGAAACACCTTCATCCTCAAGCCGAGCGAGAAGGACCCCTCCGCCTCCAACAAGCTCGCCGAGCTGATGAGCGAGGCGGGTCTGCCGGCGGGCGTGCTGAACGTCGTGCACGGCGACAAGGTGGCGGTGGACGCGCTGCTCGCGCACCCCGACATCGCGGCCGTCTCCTTCGTCGGCTCGACCCCGATCGCCCGCCACATCCACACCACCGCCTCCGCCAACGGCAAGCGCGTCCAGGCGCTCGGCGGCGCCAAGAACCACATGCTGGTGCTCCCGGACGCCGACCTGGACGCGGCCGCCGACGCGGCGGTCTCCGCCGCCTACGGCTCGGCCGGGGAGCGCTGCATGGCGATCTCCGCCGTCGTGGCCGTCGGCTCCATCGCCGACACCCTCGTCGACAAGATCCGCGAGCGTGCCGAGAAGATCAAGATCGGCCCCGGCAACGACCCGACCTCCGAGATGGGCCCGCTGATCACCGCCGCCCACCGCGACAAGGTCGCCTCGTACGTGAAGGGCGCGGCCGCCCAGGGCGCCGACGTCGTCCTCGACGGCACGGGCTACACGGTGGAGGGCAACGAGAACGGCCACTGGATCGGTCTGTCCCTGCTCGACCGCGTGAAGACCGACTCCGACGCCTACCGCGACGAGATCTTCGGCCCGGTCCTGTGCGTGCTGCGCGCCGAGACCTACGAGGAGGGCGTGGCCCTCATCAACGCCTCGCCGTTCGGCAACGGCACCGCGATCTTCACCCGTGACGGCGGCGCCGCCCGTCGCTTCCAGCTGGAGATCGAGGCGGGCATGGTCGGCGTCAACGTGCCGATCCCGGTGCCGGTGGGCTACCACTCCTTCGGTGGCTGGAAGGACTCGCTCTTCGGCGACCACCACATCTACGGCAACGACGGCATCCACTTCTACACGCGCGGCAAGGTCGTCACGACCCGGTGGCCGGACCCGGCGGACGCCCCGGCCGGCGTGGACCTGGGGTTCCCCCGCAACCACTGACCGGGCGCCCGTAGGCCTGCTCGCCCCCCGCACCTCGCTGCGGGGGCGAGCCCGTTTCCGCCGCTGGTTCTGCCCTTCCGCCCGCTACGGCAGCGGCCGGACCTCCCTGCCGCCACAGCAGTGGCCGGATCGCCCCGCCGGCACAGCAGCGGCCGGACCTCCCCGTCGAGACGGCGATGGCCGGAGTGCCGCCGGCCGGGGACACCCTGACCGGTCAGTGCGAGCGGGCCAAGTCCGGTTCGGCCCGGGCCTGTTCCGGGGTGCTGCGGCCCCGGCGCCGCAGCACCCACAGGGCGATGCCGGTTCCCGCGAGCACCAGGACCGCGCCCGCCGCCGGCCACGGCACGGCGACGAAGTCCGTCCCGGACTCCGAGGCGAGCTCGGGATGGGCGCTCGCCCCGGCCGCGACGGTCACGGTCACCCAGTCCAACTGCGGTGCGTCCGGCCACGGTTCGGACAGCTCGATCCGCCGGCCCGGCAGCAGCACCAGCTTCAGTTCGCGGGCCGGCCGGTTCAGCACCTCCCGCCCGAACAATCCCTCGGCGGAGACAGTCACCTTCGGTTCGACGACCACGTTGCCCCGGTTGACCAGGGCGTACGAGACCGTGGCGCGGGCGTTCCGGACCCAGGGCAGCAGCGGGGCGGACCGGCTGACCTTCACGTCCTCCACGCTCAGCCCCGGGGTCAGCGGACCCGGCACCCGGAAGTACAGCCGGGCGCCCACCGAACGTTTCACCCCGACCTGGACCTTGCCCTCCTGCTGCACGCCCTCCACGGCGGTGTTCAGGGCGACGATCCCGCCGACGTGGTCACCGGGCGTCGCGTCCGCGGGGACCTTCACGGTGAACGGGACGTCCTTGCGGCCCTTGGCCGGCACGGTCACCGTCGTCGCCGTCTCGGGCGGCAGCGCGATCCACGCGCCGACGTCCTTGGGCCCGGTCTCCACCGGCAGCAGCGCGAACGCACCGCCCACCGGGGTGTTCACGGCGTCCGTGGCGAAGACCTGGAACGTCAGCTCCTTGTCGGAGGAGTTCAGGATCGTCGCGCTGTCCTGGACGGTGGTCCCGGCCTCGCCCTGATGGAAGAAGTACGCCCGGTCGGTCATCACCGCACCCGCCGGGGGCGTGGGGAAAACGCCCCAAGTGCCGTTGTCCGCGGCGGTCGCGGTGGCGGCGGGAAGCAGGCCCGAGCCCAGCAGCAACAGGCCGACGAGCAGACCGTACAGAGAGGTGCGGGTGCGCATGGGCGGTTCTCCAGTCGGCACGGAAAGGGGGAAGGGGTGGTGGGGGGGGGGGGGGGGCGCCCCCCCCCCCCCCCCCCCCCCCACCCCGGGGAACGGGGGCCGGGTCAGGCGATCGAGAAGGTCACGACCGTCTGATAGGTGTCGGCGAACATGAACGGCGGGAGCTGGATCATCCCGGCGCCGCCGACGGCGAACTCACCACCGGTCAACTCGTCCCCGCCGGCGGCCTGCGAGGCCACCTTCATCGGGGTCTCGGAGATCGCGCCGGGCGTGCCCGCGGTGCAGGCGCTCGGGCTGTCCGGGTTGGTCACGGTGCAGGACGGCTGGATGCCGAGCTGCGCCTTCGCCATCGAGTGGCCGGTGGTCTGGTTCAGGAACGGCGTACGGGTCGCCGTCACGTCCCAGCCGAGCGAGCCGCCGCGGAAGTCCTGGACGGTCGCGGCGTTGAAGACGCCGACCACCGACTGGGCCTTTCCGTTGATGGTCACCGCGCCGAAGCTGACGGCCGGCTGACCGTCCTTCGGGCCGAGGGCCAGCGGTCCGGGCAGGACCTCCACGTCGACGGGGTTCTTGACGCCCGCCTGCTCCTCCAGGAACACGAAGGCCTTGTAGGGGGTGACCGAGCCGTCGATCTTGATCGTGTCGGCCTTCTTGGTGATGGTGATGTCGCAGGTGGCGGCGCCTGACGCGGCCGCCGTGCCCGTACCGGTGTCACCGGTCGCCACGCCCCCCAGCAGGGCGGAACAGGTGACCGCTCCGGCCGGGAAGTTGGCGCCGGTGACGACGACGGCGGTGCCCGCCGGGCCGCTGTTGGGCGTCAGCTTGGTGGTGACCGGATCCTTGGGCAGGGCTTCCACGGCGACCGAGCCGAGGGAGGCGCTGGGGCGCGGCGCCGGGGTGCAGGTGGTGGTGAACACCGAACCGGAGAGGTCCGCGTCGGTCACCGCCAGGTCGAGCGCGACGTCGACCGTGGTGCCCTCGGTCCCGTCGGGGATCTTGATGGTTCCGGAGAACGCCTTGGGGTCGAGCGGCTGCCCGGCCACGACGGTGACCGTCTCGGGCGGGCTGGTGACGACCTGGGTGGTCGTACCGACCTTGAGGGTGATCTTGGAGGTGTTCACCGTCGTGACGGAGAAGCCGGGGACCAGCGGGCTCGCACCCGGGTCGATCGTGATCGGGACGACGTCGCCGGCCTTCGCCCCGTCGGGCAGCGTGACCGTGTAGTTCTGGTTGCCCGATCCGTCCGGCTGCGGCGCCGGGGCGTCGCAGTTCTCGAACACCGCGGTGGTCTTGGTCGCGGCCTGGGCGGAGCCCGCCAGGCCCACCACACCGCCCGTAAGGGCCAGGGAAAGGGCTCCCGCCCCGGCCAGCACTCTTCGTCTGAGCGTTTGCGTACTCACTGGGTCGCGACTCCTTCGTCATGACGAACACCTCCCCCCACCCGCTGTGCGGGGGAGGCCGAGCCGGTGCGGTGGCCGACATTGACGCGTCGTCGTGATGAGAAGTCAATGACTTGTTTTCGCCCGAAGCACACAGAAATTGATGTGCCATCAGGGCAGGTCTGATGGCACTTCGCATACCGACTGGTCGGTGGTCGGCCTAGCGGTGGACCGGTGTGTGCAGCAGGAGGTTCGGGGTGCCGGCCGGGAGCCCTGTGATCCGGTCGCGCACGGCGCTCCGTACCAGCGCCTGGGACACCTGCGCCGGGGTCTTCGCCGTGCCGTCGGCGAGGACGAGCGCCGCCACTCCGGCCGCGTGCGGCGCCGCCATCGAGGTACCGGAGGACCGCGCGGTCGCGGTGGCGGAGCCCTTCCAGGCCGAGGTGATGGACACGCCGGGCGCCGAGAGGTCCACGCACCGGCCGTGGTTGGAGAACCGTGCCCGCCGGTCCGCGGCGTCGGTCGCGCCGACCGTGACGGCCCGCGGGACGCGCGCCGGAGACCCCGCGCAGGCGTTCTCGCCTTCGTTGCCGGCGGCCACGGTGAAGGTGATCCCGGCGGCGACGGCCCGCGTGACCGCCGCGTCGAGGGCGTAGCTGGGGGTGCCGCCCATGCTCAGGTTCGCCACCGCCGGGGTGGCGGGGGACCTCGCGGCGTTCTTCACCATCCACTCGATCCCGCCGACCATCGCCGACAGGCGTCCGTCACCACGGCAGTCGGCCACCTTCACCGCGACGAGGGAGACGCCCTTCGCGACGCCGTACGTCCGCCCGCCCACGGTCGCCGCGACGTGCGTGCCGTGGCCGTTGCAGTCCCGGGAGGTTTCGAGGAACACCCCGTTGTAGCCGGTCCGGGCGCGGCCGCCGAACTCCTGGTGGAGGGCGTTGATCCCGGTGTCCAGGACGTAGACGGTCACGCCCTGGGCCCTGGTCGGGTACGAGTAAACGCCGTCGAGCGGGAGTTCGCGCTGGTCGATCCGGTCCAGCGGCCAGGGGGCCTGCGGCTGGGTGTCGGTGGTGTGGAACACCGCGTCCGGCTCCACGGACGCCACCCGGGGGTCGGCGGCCAGGGCGGCAGCCCTGGCGGCGGTGGTACGGACGGCGAAGCCGTTCAGGGCGGTGTCGTAGACGGCCGCCACCTCGTCACCGGCGTCCGCCGCCTCGTCGGCCAGGGCGCGGGCCGGGGCGCGCGAGGCGGTGTCCTTCAGGACGACGACGTAGGGGGCGGTGGAGGCAGCGGTGGCGGTGACGGTGACGTCGGGGGGCGGCGGCAGGGCGGTGGCCGTGGCGGCCGCCGCGAGGAGGGCTGCGGCCGGGAGGAGGACGGCCGGAAGGACGGCGGCGAATGCGGTCATGTGCCGATGCTCGGCGACGGGCGGCGGGGCCGCGCGGAGGGTGCGCCGACTGGACGCACGACACGCCGCCGCGCGAGCTACTCCTGGTCCAGGGGCCAGCCGCGCATCGCGAAGACGCCCTCGTCGCGGGCGCCGGCGGAGGAGTAGGTGGCCAGGGCCGCCTCGTTGTCCGCGTCGACCCCCGCCCACATGCCGTAACAGCCGCGCGCACGGGCCTCGTCGGCGAGCGCCAGGGACAGGGCGCGGCCGATCCCGCGGCGCCGGTACCCCTCGTCCACGGACAGCTCGTACAGGCACATCTCGGTGCCCTTGTCGGGGTGGCTCATCTCGACGCCGGAGACCATTCCGGCGGGCACGCCGTCCACGTAGGCGATGAGCATCAGATGCCCCGGGGCGGCGAGGAACCGCTCGGCCCAGTCCGCACGGGCGGGCCCGTCGAAGAGGGACTCGGCGGCGGTGAGCTCGGCCGCGGTAGCGGCCCGGCGGATGTCCATGGCGGCCACGATAATGCGGGGACAGGGGCGATACGGGCGACGCGGATTCCGGCACGGCGTGGCGCACGGCTCCGAGCCGGTGCGGCGTGGCGCACGGCTCCGAGCCGGTGCGGCGGTCGGGGCTCCGGCGTCCCTGACGGTCATGGCCGCGGCCCGCGACGGCCGCGTCCGAAGCTTCAAGCCCGCACGGCCAGGGCCGCCGCGTAGCCCGTGGGGGCCGGCAGGTCGCGTACCGTCCAGCCCGGTACGGGGGCCGGGACGGGGGTGGAGCCGACGTACGGTTCGGCCAGGCCGCGGGCGAGGCCCGTGCCTTCGGCCTTGAGACAGGCCTCCTTGCGGCACCAGACACGGGCGAGGGCGGGCCGGCGGGCCGGCTCCGGGAGGGCGCTCAGCTCGGCGACTTCCGCCGGGTGCAGCAGGGGCAGCACGTCGGCCACCGCGTCCACGCCCGGTGTCTCCTCCACGTCGACGCCGACCGGCACCCCTGAGAAGGCCAGGTAGGCCACGTCACCGCTGTGCGAGAGGGAGAAGTGGACGCCGCCGCCGTCCACGGCGGGGCGGCCGTGCGGGCCGCCGCAGCACGGGCACTTCTCCCTGACCAGCGAGACCCGCTCCGGCGCCAGCCCCAGGTAGCCGCCGAGCAGGACGCGCAGCGCCACGTGCGAGGCGAGGTACCGCTGCCGGTCCGCGGGCCGCAACAGCCTCCCGGCCCGCTCCCGTTCGCCCGGGTCCAAGAGCGCCGCCGCCCCGGCGACCAGGTGTCCGCCGACCGACTCCAGCGCGGTGTCCAGGGACCACACCGCCACGGCCGCGCCCTCGGGGGCCACGCCGGTGCGCGGTGCGTCGCCCCCGAGCCGGTTCACGTAATCGATCACCCGACCGAGGGTAGACGAAGGGGCGCGGCCGTCGGGGCTGGCTATCCTCGGCCCCACGGGAAGTACGAGGACTTGCGAGCAAGTACGAGTACGTACGGGCAAGTACGAGGAAGTACACGGGGGAGCACATCGTGCGAAGCGCTGCCGTCACCGCGAACGGCGACCGGATCCGCTGGGTGGAACTGCCGGGGGAGGGACCGGCCCGCGTGTACGTGCACGGGCTCGGGGCCAGCTCGCCCGCCTATTTCGCGGCGAGCGCGGTCCATCCGCTGCTGGCGGGGCGCCGTTCGCTGCTGGTCGACCTGCTGGGCCACGGGCACAGCGACCGGCCCGAGGACTTCACCTACACCCTGGAGGCGCACGCCGACGCGCTGGCCGCCGCCCTCACCGAGGCCGGGGTGGAAGGCGCCGAGCTGATCGCGCACAGCATGGGCGGGTCCGTCGCCATCGTGCTCGCCGCCCGCCACCCCCACCTGGTCTCCCGGCTGGTGCTCGTCGACGCCAACCTGGATCCGCTGCCCCGTGTGCCCGGCACGGCCGGGAGCAGTGGGATCGCCTCCTACACCGAGGAGGAGTTCCTGGCGGGCGGCTGGGCCGAGGTGCGCGACAGGGTAGGGGCGCACTGGTGGTCCACGATGCGGCTGGCCGGCCGGACCGCTCTGCACCGCAGCGCCGTCCAGCTGGTCGCGGGCACCGAGCCCCCCATGCGCGAGCTCTTGCTGGAGCTGAGGATTCCGCGCGGCTTCCTGCTGCCCGAGGCGGACGGCCCGCTCCCGGGAGCCGACGCCCTTCGGGCGGCAGGTGTCGCCGTGCTGGCCGTCCCCGACTGCGGGCACAACATCATGCTGGACAACCCGGACGGCTTCGCCCGGGCCGCGGCCCGGGTCCTGGCGCGGGACGGGGCCGGGGCCGGGGGCGGGGGCGGACGGCAGGCAGCCGGGGCCGACGCCGGGGCCGGGTGACCGGGGGCCGGGGGCCGCATCGAAGGGGCGGAGTGCACTGCGGTGCCGACGAGTTGCCGCCCTCGCCCTGGTCAGGGCGTCCTTCGCACGGGGCACACTGCCGGCGCGCGGTGGCGGCAGGCGATACGGAGCGGCGCCCTTCCTCGTTGAGAGGGGCGGTCCACGGCCGCACGGGAGACCGGGCGCCGGTCCGCCGCCCACTCCAGGAGGAACGTCATGCGTCGCCGCCCCATCCCCGCCTTCGCCGCTGCCGCCATGGCCACCGTCCTCGCCGTCGCGGCCCCGGCATCGGCCGCCCCAGCGGACAAGCCCCAGGTGCTCAGCAGTTGGACGCAGACCAGCGCGGCGAGCTACGAGGCCTGGGCGGCGGCGCGCGCGAACCAGGGCGGCTGGTCCGCGTACGGCTTCGACTGGTCGACCGACTACTGCACAAGCTCCCCTGACAACCCGTTCGGCTTTCCCTTCCGCATGGCTTGCGCACGCCACGACTTCGGCTACCGCAACCACCGGGCGGCAGGGCTGTTCCCGGCCGCCAAGCCCCGCCTCGACGACGCCTTCCACGCGGACCTCAAGCGGGTCTGCGCGCACTACTCGGGCACCCGCAAGGCCTCCTGCGACGGCGCGGCGTGGACGTACTACCAGGGGGCGAAGGTCTTCGGTATCTCCTGACGAGGCGCGACAGGCCGTGCGCCGGCCCGTTCCCGGCGCAGCCCCCCGCCCGCAGCCGAAAATGCGGATCATCCGCACATCGGGTCAATCGTGCAGAGCTGCACGGGTGAATCCTGGTGGACACGAAGACCGGCCGCTCGCCGGACGCCCCGGGCCCCGGCCAGGGATGCCCCAGGTCTTACGGCGGGGCTGCACGGGTCGCGCTAAGGTCCCTCTGACCTGCACGAAAGCCCTCCCGGAGGGAGGGCTGAGGGTGGTGCGGAAGAGTGCCCCCGGCAGGACTCGAACCTGCGGCCAAGTGCTTAGAAGGCACCTGCTCTATCCACTGAGCTACGGGGGCCGGAAGGTGGCCGTGGTGGGCCTGGAGCCCCTGGTGGGGGTGGGACTGTGGTCCGTGCCGGGTCAAGGATAGGGCTCCGGCCGCCTTGTCCCGGTTGCTTCACTCGCGTGCCACGATGTGGAGGTTCGGTGAAGCGGTCCCGATAATCGCAGGCAGGTGCGATTCTCGCATCGCTTTTGCGCCGTGGCGCTCTGGGTGTTGTGCACTCGTTATGCCTGCGCCCCACTCGTCCGTCGTGTCCAAGATGTCCCACTGGAGTAGCGCTCGGCGCGCAGAGGACGTATAAGCTTCAAAAATGGTCCTAAATTGGGCATTCTTCGCATGTGGTGACCTTGGATGTTCGGCCTCAGCTGCTCGATGCCCTGTCCGCCCTGCGCGACCGGGTCGCGTCCGTGCGTCTGCCGCTGCCCCTGCCCGGCGCTCCGCGCGCCCGCCAGACCAGAGCCGAGCTGCTCGCACAGCTCGATGACTACCTCGTACCCCGGCTGAAGGCGCCCGAGGCGCCGATGCTCGCCGTCGTGGGCGGGTCGACCGGGGCAGGCAAGTCCACCCTCGTCAACTCACTCGTCGGACGGCAGGTCAGCGAAGCCGGGGTGCTGCGTCCCACCACGCGTACGCCGGTGCTCGTCTGCCATCCGGATGATCATCACTGGTTCGCCGGGATGCGGGTACTGCCCGACCTCATGCGGGTCTGGGTGCCGCACGGCGAGGAGGAGCCGCCCCCCGCCGCCAGGACCCGGCCCCGCGAACGCGGCCACCCGGGCGGCGGCCACCACCACGGCCACGCCACCCGCGAGATGCGGATCGAGACCGTCTCCACGCTCCCGCGCGGACTCGCCATCCTCGACGCCCCCGACATCGACTCCCTCGTGGTCGAGAACCGGACGCTCGCCGCCGAACTCATCTGCGCCGCCGACGTCTGGGTGATGGTCACGACCGCCTCGCGGTACGCCGACGCCGTCCCCTGGCACCTGCTGCGCACCGCCAAGCAGTACAAGGCCACCCTCATCACCGTCCTCGACCGGGTCCCGCACCAGGTACTCGCCGAGGTCTCCAGGCAGTACGGGGCCCTGCTCACCCGGGCCGGGCTGGGCGACGTACCGCGCTTCACCGTGCCCGAACTCCCGGAGTCGGCCGGCGGCGGCGGGCTGCTCCCGGCCAGCGCCGTCGCGCCGCTCGCCGCCTGGCTCGCCCACCACGCGCAGGACCCCGCCGCCCGGCAGCACGCCGTCGGGCGGACCGCGCTCGGCGCGCTCGACTCCCTCGGCCGCCGGATGCCCGAACTCGCCTCCGCCGTCGCCGCCCAGTACGCCGCCGCCGTACGGCTCACCTCGGCCGTGGAGGACGCGTACAAGAGGGAGGGCAAGCGCGTCCGCAACCGCCTCGACCAGGGCGCCGTACTGGCCGGCGACGCGCTGACCCGGTGGCGCGGCTACCCCCTCGACACGAGCGCCGACGAACTCCTCGACTCGCTCGCCGAATCCCTCGCCGCGCTGCTCCAGTGCGCCGTCGCCGCCGCCGACGAGCGGATCGCCGCGTCGTGGCGGCGCGAACCCGCTGCCGGCGCCGTACCCCTGCCCACGCCCGACAGGGAGGCGGGGGAGCGCATCGGCATGGCCGTACGGCGCTGGCGGCGCGTGCTGGAGGAACTCGCCGAGGAGGAGGTCGCGAAGCTCGACCGGCAGCCCGCCCCCGACCCCGACGCCGTCGCGGCCCTGCTCGTCGCCGCCCTCCTCGGCGGCAAGCGGGCCCGTCCCGCGGGAGAGAAGCTCGCCGAACGGATCGGCGCCCAGGCCGCCCTGCGGCTGCGCGACCGGGGCGCGGAGCTGGTCGGCGACCACCTCGACCAGGTGCTGCGCGCCGAACGCGACCGCCGGCTCGCCCCGCTGGAGGCGCTCGAAGTGACCCCGGAACCACAGGCCGAGCTGATTGCCGCGCTGTCCGTACTGCAGAAGGAGAGGTGACACGGTGACCGCCCTGACCGACCGCACCGACGACCGCTGGGACGACGGACTCATCGCGCGCTCGCGCCCCCGGGCCGTCGAGGGCGACGGCGACGACGGCAGCGACGGCGACGAGGGCGACGAGGCGCTCGTCCGGGCCGTCTCCGGCGCCGGAAGCGACGGCGGCAAGGCGGCCGCGCCCCCGCTCAGCCCCGAAGGCCAGGCCCTGCGGATGCGCCTCGACGCGCTGCGCCAGCTGGTCGGGCTCTCCCGGACCCGGCTCGACGGCAAGACCCTCGCCGAGGCGGGCCGGGTACTGGACGAGGCGGCCGCGCGGCGCGGGCTGTCACCGCAGCACACGGTCGTCGCGATCGCCGGAGCCACCGGAAGCGGCAAGTCCACACTCTTCAATTCACTCGCCGGGGTGCAGATTTCCGAGACGGGGCTGCGCCGCCCGACCACCGCCGCCCCCATCGCGTGCAGTTGGTCGGACGGAGCGGCCGGCCTGCTGGACCGGCTGGAGATCCCGGGCCGGCTGCGACGCCGGCCCCGCGAGACCTCGGACGCGGGCGCGCTGCGCGGGATGGTCCTCGTCGACCTGCCCGACCTGGACTCGGCGGTCGGCGCGCACCGCGACCACGTGGACCGCGTACTGGCGCTGGTCGACGCGGTGGTGTGGGTGGTGGACCCGGAGAAGTACGCGGACGCGGTGCTGCACGAGCGGTACCTGCGGCCGCTGGCCGGTCACGCGGAGGTGACCTTCGTCGTGCTCAACCAGGTGGACCGGCTGCCCGGGGAGGCCGCCGACCTCGTACTGGACGACCTGCGCCGGCTCCTCGACGACGACGGCATCGCCCTCGGCGAGCACGGCGAGCCCGGCGCCACCGTCCTCGGGCTGTCCGCACTCACCGGGGAGGGCGTCGGGGAACTGCGCGAGCTCCTCGGACAGTTCACCCAGGAGAAGGGCGCCGCCACCCGGCGGATCTCCGCCGACGTCGACCGCGCGGCCGTGCGCCTGCGACCGCTGTACGTGGCCGACGGGCACTCCGGGCCGGAGATCGGGGAGACGGCGCGCGCCGAGTTCGAGGACCGGCTCGCCGAGGCCGTCGGAGCGTATGCGGCCGGGCTCGCGGCCGAGCGGGCCTGGCGGCGCAACGCCGGAAAGGCGTGCGGGACGCCCTGGCTGCGGCTGTGGCGGTGGTACGAGAGCCGCCGCGCGCCGCGCACACTGGCGGGCCTGGCTGCCCTCGCGGTGATCGGCGGGCGGGGGACGGCGGTCGCCGAGCCGCCCGTCGAGGAGGAGGTGACCGCACGCCAGAGGGTGGAGCAGGCCGTACGGGCGGTCGCCGACGAGGCGGTCACCGGCCTGCCCGAACCGTGGGCGCAGGCGGTACGGGAGACGGCGGTGCGCGGCGCCGAACGGCTCCCGGAGGCGCTGGACGAGCTGGCGGTGACCCTGGGGGCGGCGGTCGCGGTGCCGAGGGTCAAGCCGCCGCGGCCCACGTGGTGGCCGGCGGCGGTACTGGCGCAGGCGGCGATGACACTGCTGCAGATCTACGGCGGGCTGTGGCTGGCCGGGCAGATCATCGGGGTCCTGGAGCCGCGGCTGATGCCGCCGGTGCTGCTGATGGTGGCGGGCATCATCGGCGGCCCGCTGGTGGAATGGGCCTGCTCCATCGCGGCCCGCGGCCCGGCGCGCAGGTACGGGCAGGACGCGGAGCAGAGGCTGCGGCAGGCGGCGGCCGGCTGCGGACGGGCCCGGGTCCTGGAGCCGGTGGCGGCGGAGCTGCTGCGCTACCGGGAGGTGCGGGAGCAGTACGCCGCCGTCGCCGCAGGGGGGACGAGGTTGTCCACAACCCGCCAGTAGTCCACAGGCCGGAGCGGGGATCGGCCGGCGGCCCCAGCATGGTCGTACCTCGTGCGGATGGCCCGTACGGGGGCGAATCACGGGGGAGGGCGGCCGGGATGAACGACACCCAGGTCACGCTGGTGGGGTACGTGGCGACGCAGATCGACTACAAGGAGACGGTGGGCGGTCCGTCGGCGAGGTTCCGTTTCGCCGTGACGCCCAGGTACTTCGACCGGCGCAAGGAGGCCTGGACCGACGGGTCCACCAGCTTCTACACGGTATGGGCGCGGCGCACCCTCGCGGTGAACCTGGCCGGTTCCGTGTCGGTCGGCGAACCGCTGGTGGTGCACGGCCGGCTGCGGGTGCGGGAGGACCCGCCCGACGGGGAGGGGCACCGGTGGGTTTCGGCGGAGATCGACGCGACGGCCGTGGGGCACGACCTGAACCGCGGGACGGCCGCGTTCCGCCGGGTCGTCAGGACGGATACGTCGCTGATGGGCACTCAGAAGGCGGCGGTGGTCTGAGTGTTCGAGCCGGATAGGATTCGGCGGTACTCACGGGCACCTGGGTCTTTGGCCCGAAGGGGAAGACTGTGTCGATTGCCGTTCCCGCATCCTCCGTTCCTGCTTCCGTTCGCTCTGCCGGTTGCTCCTCCGGTTGCTCCGCCGCTCCTTCTTCCGCTCCTTCCGCCGTTCTTTCACCCGTTCCTTCTTCTGCTTCTGCCGTGCCTTCCTCCGTTCATGAACCGGTTCCCGATTCCGGTCCGGTACGGGGCTCCGCGCGCCGGCCGCTGGTGGTGGCCCTGCTGGCCGCGGCCCTCGCCGCCGCACCCGGCGCCCAGGCCGCCGCCGACTCCGACCCGGCGGTCTCCAGAGCGCCGGAGGGTGCGAGCGCCGTGCTGGACAGGCTGAAGACCTACGGGCAGGCGGTCCTCCACTCCGGGGACGGGTCGGTCCGGCAGATCCCGGCCGGCCTCTACGAGATGCGGGTCGACGGCGGGGGGATGCTCCAGACGTACGGGGTCGGCGTCGCAGGCAACGCGCAGCCCCAGGCCCGGTACACCGAAAGCGGCTGGGCCGGCAGCCCGCTGGCCGGCAACAGGGAGGCGGGCCGGATCCGCTGGGTCCTGGAGCACTCCTATCCCCAGCTGAACGATCTGGCCGGGCTCGCCAAGGTGGCCGGGGCGGGCGCGCTCACCGCGGAGAGTGCGGCGGCCGGTACCCAGGTGGCGATCTGGCGGCTGGCGGACGGGGTGCAGGTCGAGGCCGCGGACCCGGCGGCGGAGAAGCTGGCCGACTATCTGCAGCGGCAGGCCGGGCAGCTGCCCGAGCCGCCCGCCTCGCTGGGGCTGGACCCGGGCGGTGTGTCCGGGGCGGTGGGCACTCGGCTCGGGCCCGTGACCGTGCGGACCGGGGCCCGGAGCGTGTCGGTCATCCCGGACGCGGCGGCAGTCGCGATGGGTGTGCGGGTGGTGGATGCCGAGGGGCGGCCGCTGCAGTCCGCCGTCAACGGCAGCCGGCTCTACTTCGAGGTGCCTGCGGGCACCCCCGACGGAACGGCCTCGGTCACCGTCCAGGGCGCGACGGAGGTGCCGGTCGGGCGGGTGTTCACCAGCGGGGTGCCTGCCCAGGCCCAGATCGTGGCGGGCTCCAGCGAGTCCGCGGCCGCCGCCACGGCCACGGCGGTCTGGCCGGAGCCTCCGGTGGTTCAGGCGGCCGCCACCGCGGGCGGGAACGCGGTCACGCCGGCCGGGCAGCCGGGCAGCCAGTCCGCCGCCGCCCAGACCACGCCGGACTCGTCGGACGAGGGGCGGCTGGCCATCAGCGGCAGCTCGGCGGCCACCCCGTTCATCGCCTCCCTGGCGGTGGGCCTGGTGGTCCTGGGCGGCCTGGTGGTCCTGCTGCTCCGCAAGCGCCCCTTGGACGAGGAGGACGGGCACGCCTGATTTCGAATCCCTGCCCCGGGGTAGGGGCAAGCAATGGCGGATCAAGAACTGACCTGGCAGGGTGCGGTCGTGCGGTGGGACCGTCAGCTGTTCGACATGGTGGCGCGGCGGCACTGGCCCGGCGCCGAGCGGGTGCTGCCGCGACTGGGACGGGCCGCGAACCACGGGCTGCTGTGGGGCGGGGCCGCCGCCGCGCTCGCCGCCTTCGGATCGCCCCGGGCCCGTAAGGCCGCCGTGCGCGGGGCCGCCTCGCTGGCGCTGGCCTCCGCGACCATCAACACCGTCGGCAAATGGTCCGTACGCCGTCCGCGCCCGCTGCTGGACGGAGTACCCGTGGTGCGGCAGCTGACGACGCAGCCGCAGACCACCTCCTTCCCGTCCGGGCACTCGGCGTCGGCCTTCGCCTTCACTGCCGGGCTGGCGCTGGAGTCCCCGGGTTGGGGCGCCGTGCTGGCCCCGGTGGCCGCCTCCGTGGCCTTCTCCCGGGTGTACACCGGCGTGCACTACCCCTCCGACGTGCTCGCGGGGGCCGCGCTGGGCGTGGTGGCGGGCTTCGTCGTGGACCGGCTCGCGCGGGACGCCAAGGAGGCCAGGATCGTACCGGGCGACGAGCGGGCCGCCTCCGGCGTGCCCGCACTGCCCGACGGTGAAGGGCTCACCGTGGTGGTCAACACCGGATCGGGGACGGCCGCGACCGCCGGACTCGACGTGCTGCGCACCCGCCTCCCCAAGGCCGAGGTGATCGCGTGCGAGGGCCCGGACCTGGCCGCCCGGCTGGACGAGGCGGCCTCCCGCGCCACCGTCCTCGGGGTCTGCGGCGGCGACGGCACGGTCAACGCGGCCGCCACCACGGCACTGCGCGCCGGGCTGCCGCTGGCCGTTTTCCCCGGCGGCACCCTCAACCACTTCTCGATGGACCTCGGCCTCGGCGGCCCCGAGGACACGTGCCGCGCCGTGGCCTCCGGCCAGGCCGTCCACATCGGCGTGGGCCGCTTCACTCCCGGACCGGAGGGCCGGCCGGGCTATTTCCTGAACAACTTCAGCATCGGTGCCTACCCGGAGCTGCTGCGCCACCGGCTGCGCTGGGGCCCGCGCATCGGCGGCGGCCCCGCCGCGCTGCTGGCGGCCTGGCAGGTGCTGCGCGCCCAGCGGCCCGTGCGGCTGCGGCTGACCGGGCGGCCCCGGAGCGTATGGCTGCTCTTCGCCGGCAACGGCACCTACCACGGGACCGGCCCCACCCCCCGTCGCCGCGACAGCCTCGGCGAGGGCCTGCTCGACGTCCGGCTCGTCTACGGCGGCGGCCGCCCCGGCCCCCGCCTGCTGGCCGCGGCCTTCGCGGGCCCCCTGACCCGTTCCCCGGTCCACACCGCGACCCGGCTGCGCAGCCTGCGCATCGGGGAGATCCCGGCGGGCACCCCCCTCGCCTACGACGGCGAATACGCCGAGGCCCCCACGTCCCTCGTCCTCGACGAGCTCCCCGACGCCCTCACCGTCTACCGGCCGCGGACGTGAGCGGGACCGCTCTGGCCAGGACGGCCGCGGACCTGACCGGAACCGCTCTGGCCGGGCGCAGGGCCGGGCGGGCGGCCATGCGGCTCTGACCTACCCATTCGCCCGCGGGTATGGCCGGCTGGCCAGATCGAGTGTTACCGGCCATTGGATGGCGCAAATCCGCCCCCCACCTGCGGCGGAACCGCGAGCCGGGGGCCGGGGGGCCGGGGGCCGTTCATGCCGCCTGGGCCGTCTGTGGCCGTCGAGCGTCGGCGCCTCACCGGGCCGCCTCAGCACGCCGTTGACCGCCTTCCGGGTCCGCCCCTCGCCGCTCGGTTCGTCCAGTTACGTTCGCCGCTCCTCGGGAGCCACGTACATACGGAGCCGTGTTCGCCCTGTACCAGGTTGTTCCGTGTCGGCGCGCCCTTGTTCCTCTGCGTCTGCCGTTGCCTCACTCCGTTCGGAGCTGTCAGATCGGGCAGGCGCTGTTCCGCTGCGGGCGATGCCCGAGGCGGTGGTGTCGTCGTAATCGGACTGGGGCGCACTGGTGTCGACGTCCTCTTTGCCGCTGCGGGCGATGCCCGAGGCGGTGGTGTCGTCGTAATCGGACTGGGGCGCACTGGTGTCGACGTCCTCTTTGCCGCTGCGGGCGATGCCCGAG
>NZ_JBEZLW010000005.1:0-58675 GCF_040652395.1 Streptomyces sp. NPDC048269 | reverse complement strand
CGAGGCGGTCGTGTCGTCGTAGTCGAGCGAGGCCTCTGCAGTGGAGGCGTCGGTGACGGCCCGGGAGTCATCGCGCGTCCGTCTGCCCTGGCCAGGCTGGCCCGCTGCCCGCCGTCCTCCCATTCGATGCCGTAGTGCTCGTACAGGCGGTGTTCCTCGTCAGCTGAGAGGGCGCCCCCGGCGTCGACGTCGGCATTGGGGGCCCCTTTGACCGTGTCCTTGGCGTAGGGGACCTCGAGGTGGTCCTCGACCATGGTGGCCTCACGGAGGGGAACGAAAGATTCCCTGGCGCCGAACAGGCCCGTCTTGACGCTGACCCACTCGGGCTGGCCGGTGACAGCATCGAGGAAGACATGTTTTGCATCGCCGATCTTGTTTCCATCGGCGTCATGGACCGAGTGGTCCAGCACGGTGGCAATCTGTACCTGAGTGATCATCTCGGTGCCTCCTGCCCACGCGGTCACCGTTTCGCCTAAGCGGGAGGAATCGCGCGGAAGCACGCTTGAAGAACCTTCCTTCCCATGTTGGTCGGGTTTCTGGCGTCCCGCTACCGCCCGCGCTTGTCCGCCTCACGCAGGCAGCCCCGGGCCGGCCAGGAGCGACGGGAACAGATCCGTTCCGGGTGGGCCGTCGAGGGGCCTCCAGCAGCTACCCATGACGCCCAACGGTGACCAGAGGGTGAGACCCGCCCCCGGGCCACCCCCCAGGTCGGGGGCGCTGACCATACGCGTTTCCCCCGAGGTATGGACGCCTGGCAAGATGGGGTGTATCTGCCCACACACGATCTGCCGGACGGTTTCTCTTGGCTGAGTTCATCTACACCATGCGCAAGACGCGCAAGGCGCACGGCGACAAGGTGATCCTTGATGACGTCACCTTGAACTTCCTGCCCGGCGCGAAGATCGGTGTGGTCGGCCCGAACGGCGCCGGTAAGTCCACCGTTCTGAAGATCATGGCGGGCCTGGAGCAGCCGTCCAACGGCGATGCCTTCCTGTCGCCCGGCTTCACCGTCGGCATCCTCATGCAGGAGCCCAAGCTCGACGAGTCCAAGACCGTCCTGCAGAACGTCCAGGACGGCGCCGCCGACACCGTCGCGAAGCTCAACCGCTTCAACGAGGTCGCCGAGCTGATGGCGACCGACTACTCGGACGCCCTCCTCGACGAGATGGGCAAGCTCCAGGAAGACCTGGACCACTCCAACGCCTGGGACCTCGACGCCCAGCTGGAGCAGGCCATGGACGCCCTCGGCTGCCCCCCCGGCGACTGGCCCGTCACCAACCTCTCCGGTGGCGAGAAGCGCCGCGTGGCGCTCTGCAAGCTGCTGATCGAGGCCCCGGACCTGCTCCTCCTCGACGAGCCCACCAACCACCTCGACGCCGAGTCGGTGAATTGGCTCGAGCAGCACCTCTCGCAGTACAAGGGCGCCGTCGTGGCCGTCACCCACGACCGGTACTTCCTGAACAACGTCGCCGAGTGGATCCTCGAGCTCGACCGCGGCCGCGCGCACCCGTACGAGGGCAACTACTCCACCTACCTGGAGAAGAAGGCCACCCGCCTCAAGGTCGAGGGCCGCAAGGACGAGAAGCGCCAGAAGCGCCTCAAGGAAGAGCTGGAGTGGGTCCGCTCCAACGCCAAGGGCCGTCAGACCAAGTCCAAGGCCCGTCTGGCCCGCTACGAGGAGATGGCGGCCGAGGCGGACAAGATGCGGAAGCTGGACTTCGAGGAGATCCAGATCCCGCCGGGCCCGCGCCTCGGTTCCATCGTCGTCGAGGTCAACAACCTCTCGAAGGCCTTCGGCGACAAGGTCCTCGTCGACGACCTGTCCTTCACCCTGCCGCGCAACGGCATCGTGGGCATCATCGGCCCGAACGGCGCCGGCAAGACCACGCTCTTCAAGATGATCCAGGGCCTGGAGGCGCCGGACTCCGGCTCCGTCAAGATCGGCGAGACCGTCAAGATCTCGTACGTCGACCAGAGCCGCGCCAACATCGACCCCAAGAAGACGCTCTGGGCGGTCGTGTCGGACGAGCTGGACTACATCAACGTCGGCCAGGTCGAGATGCCGTCCCGCGCGTACGTCAGCGCCTTCGGCTTCAAGGGCCCGGACCAGCAGAAGCCGGCCGGTGTCCTGTCCGGTGGTGAGCGCAACCGCCTCAACCTGGCGCTGACGCTCAAGGAGGGCGGCAACCTGCTGCTCCTCGACGAGCCCACCAACGACCTCGACGTCGAGACCCTGTCCTCGCTCGAGAACGCGCTCCTCGAGTTCCCCGGTGCGGCCGTGGTCATCTCCCACGACCGCTGGTTCCTCGACCGGGTCGCCACGCACATCCTGGCGTACGAGGGCGACTCCAAGTGGTACTGGTTCGAGGGCAACTTCGAGTCGTACGAGAAGAACAAGATCGAGCGCCTCGGCCCGGACGCGGCTCGCCCGCACCGCGCCACGTACAAGAAGCTCACCCGAGGCTGAGGTCCGCACCATGGCCAGACACCACTACCGGTGCCCCCTGCGCTGGTCGGACATGGACTCCTTCGGACACGTGAACAACGTGGTCTTCCTCCGCTACCTGGAGGAGGCGAGGATCGACTTCATGTTCCGGCTGGCGCCGGGGGAGGGCAGCGAGTCCTTCACGGGCGGGTCCGTCGTGGCCCGGCACGAGATCGACTACAAGCTGCCCCTCGTGCACCGTCACGAGCCGGTGCTCATCGAGTCCTGGGTGACCCGGATCGGCGCCGCGTCCCTGACCATCGGCTACGAGGTCAAGGACGAGGCGACCGGGGACGCGCCCGAGAAGGTCTACGTGCGCGCCTCGACCGTGGTCGTGCCCTACAACCTCGCCGAGGGGCGGCCCCGCCGCATCACGGCCGAGGAGAAGCACTTCCTCGAGAAGTACCTCGACGAGCCGGTCCGCTCGGAAGGACGCCTCGCGGCATGAACGAACGGCTGCACTTCGCCGACTCCGGGGAGGCGGCGGACCTCGCCGCCTTCCTGGGCCGGCTGGTGCACTACGACCGCGCCGCCGCCGTCCGCCTCCAGGCAGGCGGCGGCGCGCTCGCCGTGTTCGGACGGCCGCCGTCCTTCGAGGTCCTGGCCATCCGTACGGTGCGGCTCGCCGCGCCCGTCCTGACGCCGCTCGACCTGACGGTCTCCGCCGGTGAGTTCCTGGAATCCGTGGAGGAGGCCCCGGCCGCGGCCACCGTGCCCCGGCCGGTCACCGGGCCGCCGTGGACCGGGGTGCTCCCGCCGCGCGGCGGCTGGCGGCAGCTGCCCGGGCTGCCCGCACCCGAGGAGATGGGGGCGGCCGTCGCCGACGCCGTCGCCGAGTTCCGCGCCCGCGACGAGGCGCTGCCCGCACAGCACCGGACCCGGTCCGAGCGCGACCGCATCGGCCGCGAGATCTGGTCCCGGACGCTGGGCGACACCGAACTCCCGCTGCGCGCCGTGCACGCCGCGCAGTCCCTGGGCTTCCTGCGGCCCGTACGGTCCACCGTGCCCGCCGCCGCCCCGCGTACGGCAACCGCGCCCGACGCGGTGGCCCTGCTCGCCGCCGGGAGCTGGCTGCGGCTGCGTACTCCGTACGGCTCCGTCGCCATGCGCCGCCCCGGCCTGGGCGGAGGCCTGGGCGCCCTCCAGGTCCGCCCGGTCCGCACCCCGGGCTGACGGTCCGCACCCGGGCTGAACCGCAGGCCCGGCTAACCCGCCGTGTTGATCATCGACGCGGCGGCGTACGTGAGGTACTTCCACAGCTGCGCCTCGTGCTCCGGCGCCAGGCCCAGCTCGTCCACCGCCACCCGCATGTGGCTCAGCCAGGCGTCGTGCGCCGCCGCGTCCACCTGGAACGGGGCGTGCCGCATCCGCAGGCGCGGATGGCCGCGGTGCTCGCTGTAAGTGGTGGGGCCGCCCCAGTACTGCATCAGGAACAGCGTGAACCGCTCCTCGGCCGGGCCCAGGTCCTCCTCCGGGTACATCGGGCGCAGCAGCGGGTCCTCCGCGACCCCCTGGTAGAAGCGCCGGACGAGGCGGCGGAAGGTCTCCTCGCCGCCCACCTGCTCGTAAAAGGTCTGCTCCTGAAGCGTGCCCCGCGGAATCTCGTTCACCCGACCATCGTCTCAGACGCCCGGACGGAGGACCGGGGTCCTAGGACCCCGGTCCTCGGCTGTGGGGAGTCCCCGAGGTCGCACCCGAGGGCCGCCCGCAGGACAGTTGAGTCATGGGCGCACACACCTCACGCACCACCGGCGTACGGGATCTGCGCGGGACCGCGCACGCCGCCCAGGTGCGGGAGCTGACGGCCGCCGGGGTGCTGGACGACCCGGCCTGGCGGGCGGCGTTCGCCGCCGTCCCCCGGCACGTGTTCGTCCCCTATTTCTGGACCGGCCGCGGCGCGGGCCACGAACGGCTGTGGGCCGAGGACCCCGACCCCGAGCGGCGGGCCCGCTGGCTGCGCGGGGTCTACGAGGACACCCCGCTCGCGACCCGGCTGCGCGACGGCGAGCTGGTCTCCTCCAGCAGCCAGCCCTCCCTGATGGCGAAGATGCTCCGGGCACTGGACGTGCGGGACGGCCACAACGTGCTGGAGATCGGCGCGGGCACCGGCTACAACGCCGCCCTGCTCTGCCACCGGCTCGGCGACGGCCTCGTCACCACCGTGGACCTCGACGAGGAGATCACCGAGTCCGCGCGGAAACACCTCGCCGAGCTCGGCTACCACCCCACGGTGGTCACCGGTGACGGGGCGCGCGGCTGCCCCGCCCGTGCCCCCTTCGACAGGATCATGGTGACCTGCACGCTGCCGCTGATCCCGCCCGCCTGGACGGCCCAGTGCCGGCCCGGGGCGCGGATCCTGGCTCCGCTGTCGACCGGGCTGATCGCGCTCACCGTCCGGGACGCCGACTTCGCCGAAGGCCGCTTCCTGCACAACCCGGCGTACTTCGTCCCGCTGCGCGGGGCCACGGCGGCGCCGCAGCCGCGGGCCGGGGTGCCTTACGGGCTTCCGTACGAGCTGGTGGAGAACGAGCGCTTCCAGTTCATGCTCGTGCTGACCGCGGGCGTCCTGCACGCCCGCGAGGCCCTGGACCTGTGGCGCCGTGAGGACCGTCCGGCCCGCGAGCGCTTCGGGGTCACGGTCACCGCCGAGGGCCAGTGGTCGTGGCTCGACGATCCCCAGGGGCCCTACACGTGGCCCCTGGGGGAGGGGTGACTCAGCCCAGGCCAGCCCAGGTCTCAGCCCCGGCCTCAGCCGCGGCCTGAGCCCCGGCGGATGGTGATCGTGGTCCAGGCGCCGACGTGGACGCGGTCGCCGTCGGTGAGCGGGACCGGGACGTAGGGCTGGATCGGCTCCTCGCCGCCGTTGATGGTGGTGCCGTTGGTGGAGTTCTGGTCCACCACCGCCCAGCTGAGGTCGGGCTGCTGGACGAGGACCGCGTGCTGGTGGGAGACGCCCGGGTCCTCCGGGGGCACCGCCAGGTCGATGTCGGGGGACTCGCCCGTGGAGGCGCGGCGGCGGCCGATGGTGATCTGGCCGCCGGAGAGCGGCAGATGCTGCTCCGGGGAGTACGCGGGCAGGTTGAGCCCGGCCGCCTCGGGGCCGCTGCGCTGCATCATCGCCATGAAGTACGAGCGGTCGGGGCCGATCGTCGCGGTCCAGGAGACGACCTGGGGCGCGTACGACTGCTGCTGTGGCTGCTGGTGCTGCTGCTGGTACTGCTCCTGCGGGGGCTGGTGCTGCTGGTACTCCTGCTGGTACTCCCGCTGCTGAGGCGGCTGCGGGGGCTGCTGCTGGTACTGGGGCTGCGGAGGCTGCTGGTACTCCTGCTGCGGCTCGTGCGCCGGAGGCGGCAGCAGCCAGTCGTCCTCGCGCTGGAGCGGCTCGGCCGGCCGGTTGACCCGGGACGGCCGCGAGCCCTGGTACTCGAAGTGGTCCTGGGAGTACACCCCGGGCGCCTGCGCGGGCGGCGGCGGAGGCGTGGACGGGGGCACGGGCGGCGGCGTCGCGCCGCCGTTCCCCTGGGGCCCCTGGTCCGCGGCGAGCGGGGTGTACGAGGTCGCCGTACGCGTCAGGAAGTTGTACCGGCACTCCTCGCAGAACGGGGCCATGGCCTCGCGCGGGGTCCGGCACTGCGGGCAGAGTTCGGCCTGGGCGGTCGGCTCACCGGCGGTCGGGGGGTAGCCGTAGCCGTAGGAGGGAGCCGGAGGCGGGCCTTCCGAGGCAGCCATGCGGTGGCCGCAGACCTCGCACCAGTCGTCGGAGGCGGACTGGTGCCCGTTCGGGCAGGTCGGCATGGCGGCGCTTCCCCCTTCTTCTCCCTGCGTCATCGCGTCAGGTCTTCTCAGGTCTTCTTCACTCGGACGGTCTGCGTCGAACGCGTTTCGAGGGTCATCTCGTCGGCATCCTCGACCTTCGCCTTCAGCCGCACAGTACCCGCCGCCGCATCCACGACATCCACCACCTTCGCCAGGAGTTTTGCAGTGTCGGCGTTTCCGGAGGCACTCGCCAGCTGTACGGCGCGGCCTAGTTTGGCCGTGGCACCGCCCACATCGCCCAGTTTGCGGGCTTCCAGGCCCTGCTGGATGGCCTGCGCGAGTTCCGCCTGTCCGGTGTAGTGGGCGACCTGCGGGTTGATGGCGGTGGAGGCGGCCAGATCGTCCGTCCACACCGCGCGCACCAGCCCCTGGGCGAGGACGGCGGCCGGCTCCCCTGCCGTCCCCGGCAGGACGAGCGTGGCGCGGGCGGCGAGCATTTCCTGGCCCACGGACGCATTCGGAACACGGACGCACACGTGGTACTCGCGGGACTCGTCGCCCCAGGAGCCGGTCGGGTAGTCCCCGGCGCGCGGGCCCGCCTCGGTGCGGCGGTCGGTCAGGTCGTGGACGGCGGGCGCGACCTGCTTGACGTACTGGATCTCCGCCCCGACCGGGGTCCACAGGCGCAGCGCGACGTCCGCGACCTCCTTGCCCATGACGTTCTCCATCATGCGCGTGAAGTCCTCGGCGAGGTGGGCCGGATCGGCCACGATGTCGGCGGAGCCGAGCAGCGCGCTCGCGATGCCGGTGACCTCCTTGACCTCCCAGTCGGTGCCCACCCCGCGGGCGTCGCAGGTGAAGCGGCCCGCGCACGCGTCGAGGGTGGCGCGGAGCACGGCCGGGTCCTCGTGCTCGTTGCGGCCGTCCGTGAGCAGGATCCCGTGCCGTATGGCGGCGGGGGACTGGCGCAGCAGTCCGTCGGCGAGGCGCAGCCAGGTGCCGATGGCGGTGCCGCCGCCGGAGTTGAGGCCGCGCAGCGCCTCCTTGGCCTGGGCGCGGGTGACCGGGTCGGCGACGGCGAGGCGGCCCTGGCCCGGGTAGACCTCCTTGGCCACGTGGGTACCGGCGATCACGGCGAAGGAGGTGCCGTCGCGCAGGGTGTCGACGGCCGCGGCCGTGGCCTCACGGGCGCCGCGCATCTTCTCCGGCGGGTACTCCATGGAGCCGGAGCAGTCGACCATGATCACGACGGCCGCCGTGCCCTGGGCGGCCGTCGCGCGGGTGGCGGCGCCGCCGCCGGTGGAGGTGACCGTGACGATGGCGTGGACGTCCCGTCCGCCCTGCGGGAGGAACTCGTTCTGGTACACCTCCACGCTGAAGCGCGGGGCGCTGGGCTTGGCGAAGTTCGCCATCGGTTGGACTCCTAGGGGCTGGCTCGGGCAGGCGGGTCAGGCCTGAGGGCGCGCTTCCGGTTCCGTTCGTCTCCCCGGGCCCGGCTCCGTGCCCGGTTCCTGTTCCGGTCCGGTCTCCGTGTCGGGCGCGGCGGCGAACGGCACGAGGGCCACGGTGACGTTGTCGTGGCCGCCGCCGTCGAGGGCGTGCCCCACCAGGACCTGCGCGCTGTGCAGGGGTCTGACGGCGGCGTCCGGGGGCAGCACCTGGGCCATCTCCCGGGCGGACTCCGCGTAGTTCCACAGGCCGTCGGTGCAGACGACGACCACGCCGGGGTGGTCCGGCTTGAAGATGGCGGTGTGGGGTTCGAGGTCGTACGCGTCGGCCCCGAGCCAGCCGGTGATGGCGTGGGCGCGGACGTCGGCGTAGGCCTCGGCCTCGCCCATCAGCCCGGCCGCGACCATCTGGGCGGCCCAGGAGTCGTCCTCGGTGAGCCGGCGCGGCAGCGCGGCACGGTCGTCGGGCACCCAGTAGGCACGGCTGTCGCCCACCCAGCCGATGGTCAGGAGGCCGCCGCTGACGACGGCGCCGACCAGGGTGCAGGCGGGGGCGTTCTGCGCGCCGGGGGTCTCCGGGGCAAGGGCGTTGACCGCGGCCGCCGCGGCCAGGATCGCCTCGTGCATGGCCTCCTGGGGGTGGGCGCCGCGCGGGAGCGCGTCCAACAGGGCCTCGTTGGCGGCCGCGGCCGCGGCCGCCGATGCCTCGTCGGGGCGGCTGGCGGAGGAGACGCCGTCGCAGACGATGGCCACGGTGGCGGCGGATCCGTCGGGCAGCGCGGTCGCCGCGACCGCGTACGAGTCCTCGTTGCGGTGGTGGCGCAGCCCGCGGTCGCTGACGGCCGCGACGCTCCCGAGCTCCTCTTCGAGGTGATCCCGCTCCCGCGGCTGGGCGTGCCCGCAGTGCTCGCAGTACCCGTCGGTGTCCACGTAACCCGACCGGCAGGCGACGCAGGTCTTGCCCCCTTCCGGCTGGCCCTGGGGGGTGCCGGTGCCGTACGGGGCCTCGTGCTCGGGGGCGGCCCGCTGCGGGGTCCCCTCCTGGGGCGTGGCGGCGCCGCCGGGCAGGTCGTACCGGGCCTGCGGCCCGTCCGGCCCGCCGCCGTGCGCGTGCTCCGGCGAGCCCCACGGGGTGCCCTCCGGAGGGGTGCCGATGCCGTACGAGGCTTCGGCCGGGCGGGGCGCCGGCTCCGGCTGCGGTTCGGGCACGGGCGCGGGCGCGGTCCAGTCGGCCGGGCCGTCGACCAGGGTCGGCGCCGCCGCGGCCACGCTGCCCCACCCGGGGGCGGGCGCGGGCGCGGGCACGGCGACGGCCGGTGGCGCCGTCGGCAGGGGGATCGTCGGATGGTCCACGGAGGGGGCCGGGGGAGGGGCGGTGACGGCGTAGCCGCAGACACCGCAGAAACGGTCACCCTCCTCCAGCGGTTCCGCGCAGCTGGGGCAGCCCGACAGCCGATGCATCGACATCAATCACACCCACGTCCGGGGACGGAAACGGTTTGCCCGCTCCACCAGTTCGATCCTCTCCTCGCCCCGCTGCGCCAGCCGTGCGAGTACGCGGTACGAGCGCTCCAGTCCGAAGCGCAGGCCACGTTCGTCCAGTTGACTGCCGAGCAGCGAGGTCCTCCCGGGGTCGGAACCCCGGCTACCCGACAGTACCCAGTCGAGGGCCGAGCCCAGAACTTCCGTCGTGAGCCGTTCGTGGCGCTCCGGGTCCAGCCCGAACCGCCGCAGCGCCTCCACCTGGTCGGCGGCGGCCGCCAGATCCGCGAGCAAGGGCTCCTGCGGGGTCCGGTCGCGCAGACGTGCGCGTACGGCCGCCACCCGTGCGGCGGTGTAGTGGATGGACGCCTCCGGTACGGACTCCAGCGTGCGCACGGCTCCGGCCCGGTCACCGGCGGCCAGTTGGACCCGGGCCAGCCCGAAGGCCGCGCTCACGAACCCGGGGTCGGTGGTCCAGACGAGGCGGTAGTACTCGGCGGCGTTGTCCAGCTGGCCCAGGACCTCCGCGCACAGCCCGAGGGCCAGCTTCGGCGCGGGCTCGCCCGGGAAGGCGTCGTAGATCGCGTCGAAGGACAGGGCCGCGATCTCGTTCTCCCCGGTGGCCAGCGAGGCTATCCCGCGGGCCCACACCACCCGCCAGTCGTCCGGGTGCCGGGCCTCCAGCTCGATCAGGGTGCGGCCGGCGGCGGCCAGTTCGCCCAGCTCCAGGCGGGCGCGCAGCTCCCGCAGCCGCAGCTCGGCCGAATCGGCCGGAGCCGAGCCGAGGGCGCCCAGGAGGTCGCCGGGTGCGGTGGCCAGCAGGCCGGCGAGGAAACCGGCGTTGGGGTCGGCCGCGTCGACCAGTGGTACGGGCAGCGCCAGCGCGGTGTCGCGGGCGTCGAGCGTCGTCGCTCCCGGGTGGGGCGGCGGTGACACGGGTGCGGCCACCGGGACCCCGGCAGGAGCCGACCCCGTCGCCGTGGACACGGGCGCCGACCGGGGCCCCGGCACCGGCGCACCCGCCACGTGCGTGGCGGTGCTTGCGAGTCCGGGCAGCGGCGCCCGGGAGGGTCCCGCGGGCACAGCCCCGCCCGCGGACGGCTGGGGCCACGGGCCGGGTGCGGCGGAGACCGGAACCGGGGCAGAGCCGGCCGGCGGCCCGGCCACGGGCGAGCCCGCCCGCAGGGCGACGCCCTGCGGGGTACCGCCGGTCCGTCCGCCCGGGCCGGAAGGGCCGGCTGCGGCGGCGGCCGGTATGCGCCGGCCGGGGCCGAACAGCCTGCTCGGCCGGGAGGCGGCGACCCGCTCGCCCAGCCGGGAGACCTCCGTCCCCGACGCGTCGGTGAACAGCCGGGTGTCCGGAACGCGCAGCTCCGGGCCGAAGAGCGTGGACAGCTGCGGCCGCGGGCGGCCCGTCTGGAGGGCGACCACCTCCCGCAGCACGCCCGTCAGCTGGTCCGCCATCTCCTGCGCGGACGAGAACCTTCGCCCGGGATCAGGGTCGGTGGCCCGTACGAGCAGCCGGTAGAAGGACTCGTACCGCCCGAACACCTCGATGTGTTCCGGGTCCGGGAGCGAATCCACGAACACATTGGTGTAGCCCTGGAAGTCGAAGGTCAGGACGGCCAGCGTGCGCGCCACCGTGTACAGGTCGGAGGCGACCGAGGGACCCAGTTCCGCGACCTCCGGGGCCTGGTATCCCACCGTGCCGTAGATGGCCGACTCCGCGTCGTCCATCCGCCGCACCGCGCCCATGTCGATCAGCTTCAGCTGGTCCTGCTGCTGGATCGCGTTGTCGACCTTGAAGTCGCAGTACAGAAGGTTTCTGCTGTGCAGGTGGCCGAGCGCCTCGAGGGCCTCGATGCCGTATGCGCAGGCCTGCTCCACCGGCAGCGGATCACGACGGCCGTCCGGCCGCCGACGCTCGTTCGCGATCTCCTTCAGCGACTTGCCGCCCACGTACTCCATGACGATGTACCCGTCCAGCGAACCGGTCCGCTGGTCCAGGTGCTCCACGAAGTTGTAGATCCGCACGATGTTGGAGTGCTCGATCTCCGCGAGGAAGCGCCGCTCGGAGATCGCGGCCTCCATCGCGTCCTGGTCCCCGGTGTCCAGCAGGCCCTTGAGCACCACCCACCGGTCCGAGACCGCCCGGTCCACCGCGAGGTACACCCAGCCGAGCCCGCCGTGCGCGAGGCAGCCGGCCACCTCGTACTGGCCGTGCACCACGTCGCCCGCGCGCAGCTTGGGAACGAAGGAGTAGGGGTGCCCGCACTTGGTGCAGAACCCCTCCGTACGACCCGGCCGCTCGCCCCGGGCCCTTCCCACCGGGGCCCCGCAGTCGGAGCGCGAGCAGAACCGCTTGCGCTCCGGCACCTCCGGGTTCTCCAGCACCGCCGCCGAAGGATCCGGACGTGGCACCTCCGGTACGTTGACCAGCCCTGCCCCGAGCCGGCCGCGCCCCGAGGACGACGGTGCCGAGCCCGAACTGCGCACCGACACCGACCGGGTGGAGGCGCTGCCCGACAGCGAGCGCGAGAGCCGCCCCGACACCGAGCGGCGGGACGACGACGAACGGGAGGAACGCGAGGACCGCGCCGAGGCCGAGGACCGCGCCGAACCGTGAGAGCCCTGAGACCCGTGTGACCCCTGTGAGCCGTGTGAGCCGAACGACCCCCGGGACCCGGCGGACCCCAGGGAGCCGCGCGCCGCGCTCGTCATCCCCGTCGGCGGCGACACCAGCTCCTCCGCACCCGCCGCGACGGAGCCGACGGGCGCCAGCCCGCAGGTGTCGCAGTACAGCTCGCCGCCGCCCATGTCCTCGTACGTCCCCGGGCAGCCGGGGCGAACGCACGCCGTTCCGATCAGGCTCATGCGCCGTCCTTTCCGGGAGTCCCCGTGCCCTGCAACGCCTCGGCCGCCGACTGCTGGTAGCGCAGGACGGCCTGCTCGGCGGCCCGCAGGTCGCAGGGCGCGCTCCACAGCATCCGCCGGGCCGTGTCGTACCGCTCCATCAGCAGCGGGTCCTCCGCCAGCCCGTGCCGAGCCACCTTCGCCTTGTACGCGTCGAGCCGCCCGCGCAGCTCGGCCCGTACCGCCAAGGGTGCCGTCACCGCCGTCAACGATTCACGGGCCCTGCGCAGTTCCTCCTCGGCCCGTTCCTCCAGCGACTCCAGCAGCGGAGAGAGCCGGTGCCAGCGGGACTGGCGCCGGTGCTCGGCCGCCGCCGCGAGCTGCTCCTGCAGCACCGTCGGCGGGCCGCTCACCGCCGGCACCTCCGACGCGGCGATCTTCGCCAGCACCTCACCGCGCGCGGTGCGCGCCTCCGCCAGGGTCCGGTCGGCCCGCGAGAGCACGTCCCGCAGGCTGATCAGCCGCTGCTCGGAGTCCTGCCGTACGTCCAGCACGGCCTCGACCTCCCGGCGTACGTCCTCCAGCGCGAGCGCGGCCCGGTCGTAGCGGCCGGTGTCGGGGCGGCCCCCGCCGGGCGCGGAACTGCCCGTCGCCGGCACCCAGAACGCCAGCGGGTCCGCGATCACCTGCGCGCGCAGCTCCGCGAGTTCGGCGGTGATGGCCTCCAGGTCGTCGCCCGAGGGGTGTTCCCCCGGACGCACGCCCACGGAGTGGGCCAGGGAGCGGGTGCGGTGCAGCTCGGCGGCGAGCAGGTCGATCCGCGCGGGCAGCGCCGACCACACCGCGTCGGCGGCGACCACCACGTCCAGCGAGCTCGCGTACAGCGCGTTCATCCGGGCCACCAGCTCGGCGAGCGAGAGCCGCTCCGCCAGCGCGACCCCCTCCACGGCGGCACCGGCGATCAGCACTCCGGGCCCGCGCAGCCGTTCGGTCAGCTCGACCAGGTCCTCGCGGTTCGGCCAGCGGCGCCGCTCACGGACCTCCCGGGCGGCGCTCAGGGCCCCGCTGTAGGCGTCGAAGTACCTCCACAGCCGGGTGATGTCCGCGTCGGCGGCCGCCCACCGTTCCTTGGTGATCCCGGTCAGCCCGGCGCCTTCCAGCAGCCGGCGCCCGGCGTGGTCCTGGAGCGCGAGCAGGGAGGTCTCGACGGCCTCGTGCTCCGCGCCCAGCCGGGACAGGGCGCGGTCGACGTCGTCCCGGTCCATCACTGCCGACCACGCCTCCACCGACTGTGCCTCCGCTTCCGCCTCCGTGCCCGACCCGGTGCCCGGATCCGTGGCCTGCTCCGCGTCCGGTCCTCTGCCCGCCACCGGCCTCAGCCGTCCCGGTACTTGGGCGCGGGCGGTCCGGCCACGCCGGGCAGCACGGGCGCCAGGTGCTTGAGGTACGACTTCATCCACGGACTGTCATTGCCGCCCGCACGGTAGCCCTCCAGCACCTTGTTGACCCGGCGGACCAGGTCGGAGGCTTCCTTGTTCATCGCCACGCCGTAGAACTCGCGGGTGAAGGGCGAGCCGACCAGCTGTACGGCCGGGTCCTGCGCGGCATGTCCGGCGGCGAGGGCGTTGTCCGTGATGATGCCGTCCACCTCGCCCAGCTGGAGGCGGACCAGGCAGTCCAGCTGGTTGGGCACGGTGACCGGCACCGAGCCGTACGACTGGGACCTCAGCGCCGTCTCCGCCGTGGAACCGGAGGCGAAGCAGATCCGCTTGTCCTTCAGGGAGGTGTCGTACCCCGTGATCGGCGAACCCTTGGGGGCCAGCACCTGCTGCCCGGCCTCGAAGTAGGCCGTCGAGAAGGCGACGTCCTCCAGCCGCTTGCAGTTGATGGTCATGGTCCGCACGACGATGTCGACACGGCCCTCCTGGAGCGCCGGGACGCGCTGACTGGTGGGGATGGCCCGGTAGATCACCGCGTTCGGGTCGCCCAGGATGTCCTGGGCGATGGCCTTCACCAGGTCGATGTCGAAGCCGTCCAGGCCGCCGCCCTCCTTGGCCTGGTTGCGGTAGCCCCAGCGGAAGCTGTTCTGGTCGACGCCCGCGACGAGTTTGCCCGCCGCCTTGATCCGGGCGATCGCCGCGCCGTCCAGACCGGACGGACGCAGGCTGGCCTCCGGGTCCGGGCAGGTGTCGGTGAGCACCCAGGGCGCGGCCGGGGCCACCGCCATCGAGGCGGGCTCGCGGACCACCGGCGGGTGACCGGCCTCCGGTGTCGCCCGGGCCAGTGGGAGCAGCACGGCCCCCGCCGTCACGGCGCAGGCGGCGGCCATCGCGGTCACCCCGCCCCAGCCGCGCAGCCGGCCCGTCAGCCGCCGCACCCCGGACACCCCGGACACCTCGCTCCCGCCGCTCTCGCCGTTCCCGCCATTCCCGTGACCTTCGGAGGCCCGCATCGCCCGTATCCGCATCGCTCTCACCTGTACTCCGAAAGCCTGCGCCCGATACCGAGCAGCGCCGCAGCCGCGCCGACGGCCACGAGGGCCGCCGTGCCGGTCAGCAGGCCGCCCAGAGCGCCGAGCCCGTCCCCGGCCGCCCGGGTGAACTCCTGCTGCTCGTGGGCCACCGCCTGTTCCAGGGAGGCGTCCACGATGTCGAAGGCCGCCCCGCTGCTGTCCTTGTGGTCCTTGTCCCCGACGACCTGGGGCAGGGCGGCCTCGTAGTCCCCCTTCAAGTCCGCCTCCCGGGCCGCCGCGTGCCGCTGCTTCCACTGCTTCACGCCGTCCGCGGCGCGGGTCACCGGCGCCCGGCCCGCCTCGTCGTCGGCCAGCCGCAGCGCGGTCGCCAGCCCGGCGTCCAGCTCCTTCATGTTGGTCGTGAAGTCCACGTCGTACTTGTCGGACTTCTTGTCCTCGGCCAGTACGGCGCCCCGGGCGATCAGCGTCAGGTTCTCGCCCGCCCGTGCCTGGAGGGAGGCGATCCGCGCGTCGTTGAGCACCTTCAGGGACTCCTGCCCCTGCGCGCGGGCCTCACCCAGCGAGGACCGCGCCACCGTGTGCCCCACGGCCAGCCACAGCAGCACCACCACGGACGCGGCCGTCGCCGCCAGCAGACCGTGGTTGAAGACCCTGTGGGTACGCCGGTAGTTGCGCCGCTGCGCCCACGCCAGGGCGGCGAGTGCGACCAGGCCCGCGGCGAGCGAGGCCAGCGGCCAGGACCGGGCGTCGTCGTAGTCCGTGTAGAGCCGGCCCGTCTCGGCCTCGTACAGCCGCTGCGCGGCCGGCAGCAGCTGCGTGGTCATCTGCTCGTTGGCGTACCGGAGATAGGCGCCGCCCAGCGGCAGGCCCTGCCGGTTGGCGGCCCGGGCCTGCTCGATCAGGCCGGTGTAGCGCGGCAGCTGCTCGCTCAGCAGGGTGATCTGGGCGCGGGCGTCCTCGCTGCCCCCGCCGTTGGCGGAAGCGCTCACCAGCAGCCTGGAGGCGTTCGCTATGTCCTTCTCGTACCGCTGGCGGACCTCGCGCTCGTCCCTGGCGCCCAGCAGGAAGCCGGAGGAGGAAGCGGTGTCGGCGTCCGCGAGGGAGCGGTAGATGCTCGCCGCGTCCGCGCTCAGCGGCTGGCTGCGGCCCACGACGTCGTCGGCGGCGGCGGACCGGCCGGAGATGTCCCAGAGGGCGACCGCGCCGAACAGCAGGATCAGGGCGGCCAGCGCGGCGCCGATGATCCGCAGCCGGCCGGGCTCGGTCGTCGCCGCGGCGCGCAGCCGCTCCACACCCTCGGCCCAGGCGGTACCCCGCCCCGGCGGAGCACCCGGCGGCATCGCCGGCGGCCCGGCGGGCGGCACGGCGAGACCGCCCCCCGGCGCGGGCGCGCGTGATGTGATGGCCACCGTGACCTCCCCCTCGGTCCTGTCCCTGCTCCGCAGCAGTATGGCCGTAGCGACGGTCGGCCACAGCACCCGGTGCTGGATCTCGGGTGATCCGCCCCCAGCGGCCGCCCCCGCCACCCCTTCACCGTGAATACGTCCCTACGGCCTCCACGGTTCCAGACGGGCCGCCCGCCGGGGCCGGTTCACCCGAAATGGGCACGGAGTTTCGCGTCGGCCGAGGGCGGGGAGCCGAGCGCGTCCAGGCCCAGCAGCGCGGCACCCAGCACCGGCGGGGCCGTCACCACCGAGACCCGGGCGTGCGGGGCCCGTTCGGCCAGGAGCTCCTCGATCCGCCCGTTGAGCTGCGGATGCCGGGCCGTGAGCACGCTGCCCCCCAGCACCACGGGGACCTCCTCGGCCAGCAGGTCCAGGCGGCCCAGTGCCACCGTCGCCATGGTCGCGATCTCGTCCGCCTGCCGGTGCACCAGGGACAGCGCCACCGGGTCCCCGGCGGCCGCCACCGTGAACAGCACCGGAGCCAGCTCGTGCCGCCGCCCGCCCGGGATGCGGCCCAGATGCAGGGCCTCGATCAGCGCGTACATCGAGTCGAGGCCGAAGTGCGCGGGCAGGGCCCGGGCCAGTTCCGTCGCCTCGCCCCGCCCGTCCTCGGCGCGGGCGGCGAACCACAGGGCCTCCTCGGCCAGTCCGCCCCCGCCACCCCAGTCGCCGGAGATCCGGCCGATCGAAGGGAAGCGGGCGGTCCGCCCGTCCGCCGTCATCCCCACGCAGTTGATGCCGGCCCCGCACACCACCGCCACACCGAGCGGTGCGGCGCCCGGGGGCAGCCCGGCACGCAGCAGGGCGAAGGTGTCGTTGCGCACCGTCGTCGTGCGGCCCCAGCCCCGGCGCTCGATCTCGCGGGCCAGCTCCCGCTCCTCCACCGGGAAATCCGCGTTCGCCAGACAGGCCGACACATGATCGGCGCAGGGCCCGGCCTCTCCCCCGGAGTGCATGCCGACGGAGGCCATCGCCTCCGCGATCACGTCGACGGCCGCGGCAACGCCCGTACGGAAGGGCTGGAAACCCCCGGCCCGCCCGGTGCACAGCACCGAGCCGTCCGGGGCGACGAGTGACACGTCGGTCTTGCTGTTGCCCGCGTCGACGGCCAGGACGGAACAGAGCTTCACGCCCACGGCAGGTGCTCCTTGTTGTGCGCGAGCAGCCGGTCCGTCAGCCCCTCGGCGAGCTCGGACTGACCGATCAGCGGATGCGCCAGCAGCGCCCGGAAGACGCGCTCGCTTCCCCCGCGCAGCGCCGCGTCCAGCGCGAGGTCCTCGTACGCCGTCACGTGCGAGATCAGCCCGGCGTACAGCGGGTCCAGCGGCGGCACGGCCAGCGGCACCGGACCGGAGCCGTCGACGCGGGCCTGGACCTCGATGACGGCGTCGTCGGCGAGGAACGGCAGCGTCCCCTCGTTGAGCGTGTTGACCACCTGGACGGCCGGTCCGCCGCCGCCCAGCAGCGAGGCCGCCAGGTCCACGGCCGCCTCCGAGTAGAAGGCGCCGCCCCGCCGGGCCAGCAGCGCCGGCTTCTCGTCGAGCGCGGGGTCCGCGTACAGGGCGAGCAGCTCCCGCTCCATCGCGGCGACCTCGGCGGCCCGCGAGGGCTTGGTCGCGAGCTCCCGCACGACCTCGTCGTGGGCGTAGAAGTACCGCAGGTAGTACGACGGTACGACGCCCAGCCGGTCCAGCACCGCGCGCGGCAGCCGGATGTCCCCGGCGATCGCGTCGCCGTGATCGGCGAGCAGCCGCGGCAGCAGGTCCTCGCCCTCCGGGCCGCCGCGGCGCACGCCCCGCTCCCAGGTCAGGTGGTTGAGCCCCACGTGGTCCAGGTGGATGTCGGCCGGCGCGAGGTCCAGCAGGGCCGCGAACTTCCGCTGGAAGCCGATGGCGACGTTGCACAGGCCGACCGCCTTGTGCCCGGCCCGGAGCAGGGCCCGGGTGACGATGCCGACCGGGTTGGTGAAGTCGATGATCCACGCGTCGGGGCTGGCCCGCCGGACCCGCTCGGCGATGTCGAGGACCACCGGGACGGTGCGCAGCGCCTTGGCGAGGCCGCCCGCGCCGGTGGTCTCCTGCCCGACGCAGCCGCACTCCAGCGGCCAGGTCTCGTCCTGGAGCCGGGCGGCCTGCCCGCCGATGCGCAGCTGGAGCAGGACGGCGTCGGCGCCCTCGACCCCCGCGTCGAGGTCGGAGGTGGTGGTGACCAGGCACGGGTGCCCCTGCCGGGCGAAGATCCGCCGGGCCAGGCCGCCGATCAGCTCCAGCCGCTCGGCCGCGGGGTCGATCAGCACCAGTTCGCCGATCGGCAGGGTGTCGCGCAGCCGTGCGAAGCCGTCGATCAGCTCGGGGGTGTAGGTGGAACCGCCACCCACCACTGCGAGTTTCATCGTCACTAGCCTTTCACTCCCGTCAGGGTGACGCCCTCGACGAACGCCTTCTGGGCGAAGAAGAAGAGGACGATCACGGGCGCCATGACCAGTACGGTCGCGGCCATGGTCAGGTTCCAGTTGGTGTGGTGCGCCCCCTTGAAGGACTCCAGTCCGTAACTGAGGGTCCAGGCGGCCGGGTTGTCGGAGGCGTAGACCTGCGGGCCGAAGTAGTCGTTCCAGGCGCAGAAGAACTGGAACAGCGCGGCGGCGGCCATCCCGGGCTTCGCCATCGGCAGCACGACCCGCAGCAGGGTGCGCACCTCGCCGCAGCCGTCCACGCGGGCCGCGTCCAGGTACTCGCCGGGGATGGTCAGCAGGAACTGGCGGAGCAGGAAGATGGTGAAGGCGTCGCCGAACGCCATCGGGATGATCAGCGGCCACAGGGTGCCCGACAGGTCGAGCTGCTTTGCCCAGAACAGGTACATGGGGATGACCACCACCTGCGGCGGCAGCATCATCATCGCGATCACCAGCAGCAGGGAGAGCCGCTGCCCGCGGAAGCGGAACTTGGCGAGCGCGTACGCGACGGGCACGGAGGACACCACGGTCAACAGGGTGCCGAGCCCGGCGTACAACAGCGTGTTGCGCCACCAGGTCAGGAAACCCGGCGTGTTCCACACCTGGGCGTAGTTGTCCCACTCCCAGGTGTCCGGCCACAGGTCGCTGGTCAGCGCCTGCCGGTCGCCCATCAGGGAGGTGAGCAGCAGGAACACGAAGGGGAGGACGAAGAACAGGGCGGCCGCCACGCCCAGGGAGTGCACGGCGATCCAGTGCAGTACGGGCTTGCCGCCGCGCGTGCTCGTGGCCGTGCTCATTCACACCCTCCGATCAGTCCGCCACGGCGGCGCATCAGGAGCGCGGTGAAGGCCATGGAGAGGGCGAACAGGACCAGTGCCACGACGCAGGCGGTGCCGTAGTCGAAGCGCTGGAAGCCGAGGTTGTAGACGAGCTGGGGCAGGGTCAGGGTCGACTTGTCGGGGTAGCCGGGCTCGAACTGCTGGCCGGAGCCGCCGATCACCCCGGCCGCCACCTTCCCGGCCACCAGCGGCTGGGTGTAGTACTGCATGGCCTGGATGACCCCGGTGACCACCGCGAACAGGATGATCGGCGAGATGTTCGGCAGGGTGATGTGCCGGAACCGCGCCCAGGCCCCGGCCCCGTCCAGCTCGGCGGCCTCGTACTGCTCCTTCGGTACGTCGAGCAGCGCGGCCATGAAGATGACCATCAGGTCGCCCACCCCCCACAGTGCGAGGGCGGTCAGCGCGGGCTTGGACCAGGCGGCGTCGGTGAACCAGCCGGGGGTGGGCAGCCCCACCGCGTCCAGCAGGCTGTTGACGGGTCCGGTGCCGGGGTTGAGCAGGAAGACGAAGGCGAGGGTCGCGGCGACCGGCGGGGCCAGGTAGGGCAGGTAGAAGAGGGTCCGGAAGATGCCGGCACCGGTCTTGATCTTCGTGACGAGCAGGCCGGTGCCGAGGCCGAAGACGACCCGGCAGCTGACCATCACCACGACGAGCCACAGGGTGTTGCGCATCGCGGGCCAGAACAGCGGGTAGTCCGTGAAGACATAGGCCCAGTTGTCCAGGCCGTTGAGGGCGGGCTGCCGGAAGCCGTCGTACTTGGTGAAGGAGAAGTACACGGTGGACAGCAGCGGGTAGGCGAAGAAGACCGCGAACCCGATCAGCCAGGGGGACATGAAGGCCGCGGTCCGCAGGGCCGACCGCCGGTGCTTCGTCCGCAGGGTGTGGGTGGTCGTCGAGGGCATCGAGGGCTACTCGGCCTTCGCGATGTCCGTGTCGATCTGCCGGTCGGTCCTGGCGAGACCGGCCGGGATGTCGGTGACCTCGCCCTTCTCGACCCCGTACGCGAAGTCCTGGAAGGTCAGCTGGTAGGTGCCGCCGTCGGCCCGGGCCGGGGTGGTGCTGGACTTGGGGTGCCGGGCGATGTCGAGGAAGGTCTTGAACTCCGGGGACACCTGGAGGTCCGGGGACTCCAGCGCCGCCAGCGTGGACGGCACGTTGTGGATGGCGTTGGCGAAGGCCACCACCGCCTCGGTGTCGGTCGTCATGTACTTCACCAGCTCCCAGGCGGCGTTCTGCTTCTTGCTGCCCGAGGCGATGCCCATGATCGTGCCGGAGAGGTAGCCCTTGCCGTAGTCGGCGGCCTGGTCGTCGGGGACGGGCAGCGGCGCGGTGCCGATCTCGAAGGGGACACCGGCCTCCTTCGCCATCGAGGCCCGCCACTCGCCGTCGATCTGCATGGCCACTTGGCCGGTGTGGAAGGGGTGTTCGGCGCTCCACTCGTCACCGAAGGTGTTGCGGAACCGCTCCAGCTTCTCGTAGCCGCCGAGCTTGTCGACCAGGTCCTTCTGGGCGGTCAGCATCTTCGCGAAGGCCGGGTCCCCGGCCAGGCTGGACTTGCCGTCGGCGCCGAAGTAGGCGGGGCTCCACTGCGCGGCCAGCCGCATGGGGGTGGTCTCGTAGCCGTGGTAGGTGGGCATGAGGCCGACCTGCTCGTACGAATCGCCCTTGGGTTTGGTCAGCTTCTGAGCGACCTCGGTGAACTGGCTCCACGTCCTGGGGGGATCGGTGATGCCTGCGGCAGCGAAGGCGGTCTTGTTGTAGACGAGGCCGTACGCGTCGTTCAGCAGCGGCAGCGTGCACTGGTTGCCCTTGAACTGGGTGTATTCCAGCAAGGTCTTGGGGAAGACCTTCTCCTTGTCCACCCCGGACTTCCGGAGGAAGGGGTTCAGGTCGGCGAAGGCGCGGGAGTTGCAGAACTTGCCGACGCTGTCGGTGGTGAAGGAGGCGACCGCGTCGGGAGCCTTGTCGCCGCCCGCGCGCAGCGCCTGGTTGATCTTCTCGTCGGTCATGTTGCCCGTGACCTGCACCTTGATGTTCGGGTGCGCCTTCTCGAACCGGGCGATGTTCTCCTCGATCGCCTTGGTCTCGCTCGGCGCGGACCAGCCGTGCCAGAAGTTGAGGGTGACTTCCTTGTCCGGGTCGTCGGTGGCCTCGGCGCCGCTCTGGCCCGTACAGGCGGTGGCGAAGACGGATATCGCGGCGAGGAGGGTGGCCGTGGCGGTCAGGCGTCCGGTTCTGGGCATGGCGGGGCTCGCTCTCTGAGGGAGGAACTTCCTGTGGGGTGCCGGTGCGGAGTGTGGGCAGGTGGGGGGTGGTTTCCGGGGTGTCCAGGACGCCGGGGGTGTCCGGGGTGCGGGGCGGGCGGGCGGTTCAGCGGGAGGTGTCGAAGACCGCGGCGCGGGTGGCGGCCAGCGCGTTCTCCAGCGCACCGCGCAGCACCGGCCGTTCGGGAACCTCGCCGGAGACCAGCCGGGGCCGGGACGGGGCCAGTTCGGCGAGCTCGGCCTCCAGGAGGCCGCGCAGCGGCTCCCCGCCGGCGGCGATCACGGCTCCGGAGAGCACGACGATCTCCGGGTCCAGCACGGCGACGAGCGAGGCGAGGCCGGTGGCGAGCAGGGTGGCGTACGACTGGAGGAAGCGCAGGTGCGCGCCTTCGGGCGTGGCCGCGGCCTGCCCGAGCAGTGCGACGGCGGCGGCCACCTCCGCGCTGTGCGGGCCCTCGGAGGCGGCGAGCGGTGTGGCCTCGACGCCCTGTTCCGCGGCGAGAGCAGGAACCACCTGTACGCCGGCCAGCTCCTGGTAGCCGCCGGTGTTGGCGCGGGTGACCTGCCGGACCAGGGGGTGGCCCGGCACGGGCAGGAAGCCCACCTCGCCCGCGCCGCCGGTCCAGCCGCGGTGCAGCCTGCCGCCGAGCACCAGGGCGGCGCCGAGGCCCTCCTCGTTCCACAGCAGGACGAAGTCCTCGTGGCCGCGCGCCGCGCCGAGGCGCTGCTCGGCGACGGCGGCGAGGTTGACGTCGTTCTCGTACTCGACCGGCATCGGCAGGGCGGCCGCCAGCTCGTCGAGGAGGGTGGGGGAGTGCCAGCCGGGGAGGTGGCTGGCGTAGCGCAGCCGGCCGGTCTGCGGGTCGAAGGCGCCCGGGGTGGCGATGACCGCCCGGTGCAGGTCGGAGAGGTGCAGCCCGGCAGCCTTGACGGCTCCGCCGAGGGCTTCGACGACGTGCTCGACGGCGCCCTTGCCCTCGGTGTAGGGGACCTCGTGCGTGCCGGTCACCGTGCCGGTCAGGTCGGCGACGGCCGCCAGCACGCGGCCGGGAGTGACGTCGAGGCCGCCAACGTGGGCGGCCCGGGGGTTGACCGCGTACAGCTGGGCGCTGGGTCCGGGGCGGCCGCCGTCGGTGCCGGTGGCCACGACGAGCCCGGCGGCTTCCAGGCGGGCCAGGAGCTGGGAGGCGGTGGGCTTGGACAGCCCGGTCAGGTGCCCGATCCTGGTCCGGGACAGGGGGCCGTGCGTCAGCAGCAGCTCCAGTGCGGCCCGGTCGTTCATGGCGCGCAAGAGGCTGGGCGTTCCGGGCGTGGCGGCGGGCATGGTGCGCTCTCTCCCTCACCGAGGTGAACTGTTAAGTAAGTTTCCTATCACTGTTCGGGCCGTGTCAATGCCGCCGCCCCGCAGGAAGTGACCTGCGGGGCGGCGAAGAGCGTCTTCCCGGTTACTTGGTGATGCGCGGGCCCTGCGGCGGGATCGGGGTGGTGGCCAGCGACTGCGGGGAGGCCGGGTTCGCCAGCGCGGACGGCGCGGCGACGACCGCCGACGGGTCCGGAGCCTCTTCGTCCTCCGCCGGGGCAGGCGCGCCGCCGATGATCCGGATGCCCGCCGCGTCGAAGGCGTCCTTGATCCGCCAGCGCAGCTCCCGCTCGACCGCGAACTGCTGGCCCGGCATCGTCTTCGCCGACACCTTCACCGTCATCGAGGCGAGCAGCACCTCGTCCAGGCCCAGCACCTCCACCGGACCCCACAGGCGCTCGTCCCAGGGGGTCTCCTTCGCCAGGGTGTCGGCGACCTGCTGGACCACCTCGCGGATCCGGGCAAGGCTCTCCGACGGCTTGACCTGGACGGCCACGCCCGCGGTCGCCCAGCCCTGGCTGAGGTTGCCGATCCGCTTGATCTCGCCGTTGCGCACGTACCAGATCTCGCCGTTGTCCCCGCGCAGCTTGGTCACGCGCAGGCCGACCTCGATGACCTCGCCCGAGGCCACACCGGCGTCGATCTTGTCGCCGACGCCGTACTGGTCCTCCATGATCATGAACACGCCGGACAGGAAGTCCGTCACCAGGTTCCGGGCTCCGAAACCGATCGCCACACCGGCCACACCGGCACTCGCCAGCAGCGGGGCCAGATCGATCTTCAGCGCGGCGAGCACCATCAGCGCGGCCGTGCCGAGGATCACGAACGAGGCGACCGAACGGAGTACCGAACCGATCGCCTCCGAACGCTGGCGGCGCCGCTCGGCGTTGACCAGCAGCCCGCCGAGCGCGGTGCCCTCGACCGCCTCCGCGCTGGTGTTCATCCGGTTGATCAGCTTGGTCAGCGCCTTGCGGACCACCGAGCGCAGCGCCGCCGCGATCACCACGATCAGGAGGATGCGCAGGCCGATGCTCAGCCAGGTGGCCCAGTTCTCCTCGATGAAGCTAGCGGCCTCGGTGACGCTCTCGTGCGTCTCCTTGAGCGTCTTGGACGCGTCCGGGGTGTCTGTTGCCAGGGGCAGCAGGGCAGCAGGCCAGGGCACGGCGGAACCTCCAGGTGTAGCGGTCCGCCCGCGGAACGGTTGTGCGGGCAGACCAACCACACTAACGGGGCATTCCCTTCTCCGTATTTGCCGAGGGGGTCGCTGTTCGAGGGAGAGACCGGACTCACGTGGGGATGACGTGGGTGTGGTTGAAAACACCTCGGACCCGTTACGGGCTCTTGGTGGCGCTTCGACCAGCCGTAAGGAGAGACTGGAGAGCAGATCGTCCCGGCGCGAGCCACGCGCCGCCGGCGTACAAGGAGGCAGTCCGTGCCGCACGTCCTGGTCCTCAATGCGTCGTACGAGCCCCTCGGCGTCGTACCGCTCCGCCGCGCGCTCGTCCTCGTCCTGGAGAACAAAGCGGTCTCCCTGGAGGAATCCGGCGCCTATCTGCACAGCGCGACCAGAGCCGTCCCCGCGCCCAGCGTGGTCCGGCTCAAGCGCTTCGTGCGGGTCCCCTACCGGGGGCCCGTTCCGCTCACCCGGCGCGCCCTGTTCGCACGGGACGGGGGCCGCTGCATGTACTGCGGTGCCGTCGCCACCAGCGTCGACCACGTCATCCCGCGCAGCCGGGGCGGCCAGCACGCGTGGGACAACGTCGTCGCCGCATGCCGTCGCTGCAACCACGTCAAGGCCGACCGGCACCTGCTGGAACTCGGCTGGCGCCTGCGCCACCAGCCGGCGCCTCCGTCGGGCCTGGCCTGGCGCATCATCGGGACGGGGCACCGGGATCCGCGATGGATGCCGTACCTCCAGCCGTACGGCGCCCAGGACGCGCTGGAGCGCATCGGCGTCGCGGCGTCCTGACCGGCCCCTGCCGGGGCCTTCGCAGCCTGACCCTGCGGGGTTGCGCCCGCTGGTCGGCCGCGGCCCGGCTTCCTGGGGCTCCGCCCGGACTCCGCGCCTCCCACGCCGGCGGGGCCGCGAGGGGGACGGGCGCAGGCTACGGGGTGACCGCGTAGGCCTCCGCCGACCAGAGGGAGCAGCCGTAGCGCGTCGCGCGGCGCTCGCACGTGACGCGCAGGAAGCGGGTTCCGGGGGCGTCCACGCGGAGCGATTCGCGGCCGCCGGCCGACGCCCGCACGGTGGCGGCCGGATACCAGGCGTGGCCGTCCGGCGAGGTCTCCACGCGGTAGGACGAGGGATGCGCGTCCTGCCAGTGGAGGTCCAGGCGGCCGATCCGGGCCGGGGCCGGGAGCTCCGCCTGCCACCACGCGCCGTCCACCGCCGGCGAGGACCAGCGCGTGGCCGGGGAGCCGTCCACGGCCCCAGAGGCCGGGAACGCGGGCGTCTCGTCCGCCGACGAACTCGCCCGCGCCCTGCGCAGCAGGTCCGGGCCACCGGTGCGGAGCACCGCCCGTACCGTCAGGGTGCGCGACTCCCCGCCGAAGACCACCGGCACCTGGTAGGTGCCCGGCGGCACGTCCCGTGCGACCGCGACCTCGAACGGGATCGACACCCGCCCGCCGCGCGGCGCCACCGCGCTCTCCGGCAGCCGGACCTCGATGCCCCGCGGCGGCCGCGCGGACAGCGGCCCGCGGACCTCGCCCGCGCCCAGCGCGGTCAGCTCCGCCGCCACCGGCCGCGCGGCGCCGCCGATCTCGGCGTCGACCGCGCCCCCGTCCGCCAGTTCGAAGCGGGCCCGCGGCCCGTCCCCGAGCCAGGGCACCACGCGGTGCACGACCGGCGCGGTCCCGGCCCAGGACAGCCGTACCGCGTCGGCGCTCAGCCCCGCCGTGTCCACCTGGGTCCAGCCGGACGCCGCGGCATCGCCCACCTTGCGCCAGCCCTCGCCCGGTACGTGGGCCTCCACCGCCGCGCCCCGGACGCCGGCCGGGAACGGGTCGGTCGCCACCGTCACCGCCGCCAGCGGATGCTGCGCGTCCAGCCGTACCGTCCAGGCGTTCGCGTCCTTCGTCACCTCGCCCGTCTGCCGGCCGGCCCCGGTCCACGCGTCCGCCTCCGCCGCCGCCTTCGCCAGGAAGGGCTCCAGGACGGCCTTGTCCACCGTGGCCGCGCCCGGCTCGGCCAGCGCCTGGCGGGCGCGCGTCAGCGCCTGCGCGGCCTGCCAGGCGGCCGCCCCGTCGCCGCGGGCCTGGGCCCGCAGGACGTCGACCGCCAGCTCGCCCGCCGCCCCGTAGCGCGACAGCCGCTCCAGCCAGGGTCCCGCCTCGTCCGCGAGGCCCGGGAGCCGCCCGGGGGCCTCGCGCAGGACCGTGAACGCCTTGCGCAGCTCGGTCCCGGCCGCCGGGTCGCCCGCGGCCCGCGCCTTCCAGAACTGCTCTACCAGCCGCCCCAGGTACGCGGACTCCTGCTGCTTCAAACCCGACGAGGCCGTGTTCCCGGCCAGCGCCGCCACCGCCTCGCGCGTGCGCGGGTCGGGGCCGGACAGCTCGCGCACCGCCGCCGCCCAGGACTCCCCGGGCCGGTAGCCGCGCGGATTCCAGGCGAAGTCCGCCGCGGTGAAGACCGGGATGCGGGACAGGGTCCCCTGCGGCATCCCGTTGGTCAGCAGCGCCGCCGAGCCGCCCGCGACCGCCGGCTCGCGGCCCGCGTACGGTCCGAGGAAGATCCGGTCCGGATCCCAGTCGTTCACCGGGTAGTTGTCCATGGTGACCAGCGGGTGGCCCAGCGCCGAGCGCGCCCCTGCGAGCTCGCTGCCGGTGATGGTGCGCGGCACCACGCCCACGCCCGTCCAGGCGACCTCCACCCGCGGGTCCAACGCGCCGGACAAGGCCGTCCGGTAGGTGGTGGCGCCCTCCTGGTAGAACTCCGTCGGCAGCAGCGACAGCGGGGCCGCCCCCGGATGCCGCGCGGCCAGGTGCGCCGCAAGCTCGCCCGCGACCTCCGCGTGCGCCTTCGCGGCCGCCGCCGGGCCCTTCCCGAACCGCTCCCGGTCCGCCGCGCAGCTCCACTCGCTGTAGCTGATGTCCTGGAACTGCACCTGGAAGGCCCGGAAGCCCAGCTCCCACATCGCGTCCAGCTTGCGCGCGAGCGCCGCCCGGTCGGCCGCCGAGGACAGGCACATCGACTGGCCCGGGGTGACCGCCCAGCCCAGGACGACCCGGTTGGCGCGGGCCCGTTCGGCCAGCGCCCGGAATTCCTCCCGCCGCTCCGCGGGGTACTCCTGGCGCCAGGCCGTCGTACGGTACGCGTCGTCGCCGGGCGCGAGCAGCAGCCGGTTCTGCTTGGTGCGGCCCATGAAGTCAAGCTGCGCCAGCCGCTGTTCCTGCGACCAGGGCTGCCCGTAGAAGGCCTCGGCGATCCCCCGTACCGGCGCCGTGGGCCAGTCCCGCACCAGCACGCCGGGCGCCTTCCCGGCACCCGCCGCGAGCAGCTGACGCAGCGTCTGCGCCGCGTGGAACAGCCCGTCCTCCCCTACGCCGGCCAGTGCCACCGTGTCGCGGCCGCCGGGCCGTCCCACGGCCAGCCGGTAGCCCCCGTCCGGCAGATCGCGTGCCTCGGTCGCGCCCAGCGCCCGCAGCGCCTGCTCCGCGTCCGGGCCCTGGAGCCGTATGACGGTGCCCCGCTCGGGCAGCGGCGCCCCGGGGGCCCGCTCGTGCAGGGTCCGTACGCCCGCCGCGCGCAGGGCGTCACGGACCACCTGGACCGCGTACGGATCGGCGCCGGGCGGGGCCACCAGCACGGCCTCCGCGCCCAGCGGCACCTCGCGCGCCGGGTCGGCGGCCATCGACTGCGGCCGGGGCCACACGGCCGGGCCCTCGGCCGCGGTGCGCGGGGTGTCGGCTCCGGGGTCGAGGACGGGCCCGGCGGCGGCGACGGGTGACGGATCCTTGGCCGGGCCGCCCGTGGCGGACGGTCCGGACGGTCCGGACGGCGCCGACAGGGTCCCTGGAGGCGCGGACGCCACGGCTCCGCCCAGCAGCGTGCCGAGCACCGCGACGGCGGCGGCCGTCGACCGCTTCCTGCCCCTGAGCTGCACAGAGCCTCCTCGTCCCGAGACGTCCCCCGCTCGTACGAATGAGCCCGAGCCCACCACCCGTGCGGTCGGAGTGTCAATCCTGGTGGGTGATCTGACCGGGATACGCCAGGAATGCGATGCCCCCGAGTGGGTAGAGCTGCGGTGTTTCCCCGGCGGTGTCCCACCCTTCTGCACCACGCTTCTGACTCACCCTCATGCACGAAGGAGTGCTCGTAGATGGACGACGACCTGGCCCGGCTCGCGGCCCTGCACGGCATCGCCACCGCCTACCAGCCCGCCGCGGACGTCACCGTCCAGGTGCCGCGGGCGACGGTCGCCACCGTGCTCGGCGTGCTGGGCGTGGTCACCGACACCCCCGAGGACGTCCGGGCGTCCCTGGCTGCCGCCGAACAGGAGGCCGCGGCGCGGCTGCTGCCGCCCGTGCTGGTGCACTGGGCGGGCGAACCGCCGCCCTCCGCGCTGGCCGCCCTGCCGCCCGGGACCCGGATCCGGCTGGAACCCGAGGCGGTACCGGACGAGGCGCCCGGCGAGGCCGTCGCGTGGGAGACCGGCCCCGGCGGGCCGCTGCCCGACGGACTGCCCCTGGGCGTCCACCGGATCACCGTCGCCCTGCCCGACGGCCGCACCGCAGAAGCCACCCTGATCGCGGCCCCTGACCGGGCCCCCGCCGCGCCCGCGCGTGCCCACGGGCTGCTCGTCCAGCTCTACTCCCTCCTCTCGGAACGCTCCTGGGGCATGGGCGACCTGGGCGACCTCGCCGACCTCGCGCGGTGGGCCGGGCACACCCACGGCGCCGGCTTCATCCAGGTCAATCCGCTTCACGCGGCCGTGCCGGGCGCCCCCACCGATCCGTCCCCGTACCGGCCCTCCTCCCGCCGTTTCCCGGATCCGGTCCACCTGCGCGTCGAGGACGTGCCCGAGTACGCCCGCTGCCCCGACCGCGAGGCCCTCGCCGAACTCGCCGCCCGGGGCGGGGAGCTGCGCCGCGAGGTGCTGGAGAAGGGCGCGCTGATCGACCGGGACGCCGTCTGGGCGCTCAAGCGGGCCGCCCTGGAGCTGCTGTACGCCGTCCCGCGCACACCCGAACGGGAGGCGGCCTACGGGGAGTTCCGCGCCGGGCAGGGCCCGCCGCTGGACCGGCACGCCGCCTGGTGCGCGACGGCAGCCGGCGAGGACCCCGGCAGACGTCTCGACTTCCACCGCTGGCTGGTGTGGCTGACGGTCACTCAGCTCGCCGCCGCCCAGCGGGCCGCCCGTGAGGCCGGCATGGCCGTCGGCATCGTGCACGACCTGGCCGTCGGGGTGCATCCCGACGGCTCGGACGCCCGTACCGGCCCCTTCCACGCCCGGGGCATCTCCGTCGGGGCGCCGCCGGACGCCTTCAACGCGCGCGGTCAGGACTGGGGGCTGCCCCCGTGGCGCCCCGACAGGCTGGCGGCCACCGGTTTCGCCCCCTTCCGGGCCCTGTTGCGCGGGGTGTTCCGGTACGCGGGCGCCCTGCGGATCGACCACGTCATGGGCCTGTTCCGGCTGTGGTGGATCCCGGAGGGGAGCCCGCCCGCCGAGGGCACGTACGTCGGCTACGACGGCGAGGCCATGCTGGCGGTGCTGGTGCTGGAGGCGCACCGCGCCGGAGCCCTGGTCATCGGCGAGGACCTGGGCACGGTGGAGCCGCGGGTGCGCCGGGCGCTGGCCCGGCGCGGGGTGCTCGGCACCTCGGTTCTCTGGTTCGAGCGGGACTGGTCGGGCGGCCGGAACCCCCTCCCCCCGCAGGACTGGCGGGCCGACTGCCTGGCCACCGTCACCACCCACGATCTTCCGCCCACGGCCGCCAAGCTCGCCGGCGGCCACGTGGAACTGCGCGACCGGCTCGGTCTGCTGACCCGCCCCGCCGACCTGGAACGGGCCGAGGACGCCGCCGACACCGCCGAGTGGCTGGCCGTACTGGACCGCCTCGGCCTGGACGTCAAGGGCGAGGAGGCCGCCGTACGGGCCCTGTACGCCTTCCTGCTGCGCACGCCCGCGAGGCTGGTCGGCGTGTGGCTGCCGGACGCGGTGGGGGACCGGCGGCCGCAGAACCTGCCGGGCACCTGGGACCAGTACCCCAACTGGCGGCTGCCGGTCGCCGATGCCGCGGGGCGTCCGCTGGCCTTGGAGGAGCTGACCGCCTCGCCGCGCGCGAACGCCCTGCTGAGCGCGGTGCGCAAGGGGCTCGCCGAGGACGGGGGACGGAGGGGGTGACCCCGTACGGCACCCCCGGGCGCGCGGCCCGTTCGGGTGTTCGCTACGTTTGCACCGTGGACAAGAAGAACGCTCTGCGCGCCGGCGCCGTCACGGCCGGAACGACGCTGATGATGCTGCTGATGACGTCTCCCGCCCTTGCGGTGACCCGCGACGACGGCGACGACCCGGGCACGGGCCTGAGCATCGGAGAGACGCTCGGCCTGTACGTGGCTGCGCCGATCGTGCTGTTCCTGATCATCGCGGGTCTCGTGATGGTCGGCGACAAGTCGCGCAAGCAGCAGCAAGAAGGCTGACCCGGTCCGGCCCGCCGGGCCGGCACCGACAGGACTTCCCGGGCGCCGGGGGTCCGCACGACCGAGGTGATGCGGTCGTGTGGCGACCCTCGGCGCCTTGTTGTGTCTTCTCACCGTGTACGGCGGTGTCCGGCCGTGTCCCGCCGTGTCCCGCCGGGTGTTCCCGCTGTGCCTTCAGACCCCGGCCATCAGCTTGCGGAGCAGGCCGGTGAGCACCTTGACCTCCTCGTCGCTGAGGCCGGTGAGCGCGGCGCGCTGCACTTCCAGACCGGCGGTGACGGCCTCGTCGATGAGCGCGAGGCCCTGGTCGGTGATCGTGACCTGGAGCCCGCGCCGGTCGTGGGGATCGGGCTTGCGGCAGATCAGCCCGGCCTTCTCCAGCTTGTCCAGACGCCCGGTCATGCCGCCCGTGGTGAGCATGAGCGTGGCCGACAGCTGGCGCGGTGAGAGCGTGTACGGGGCGCCGGAGCGGCGCAGCGTGGCCACGACGTCGAACTCCCCGCGCGAGATGCCGAAGCGGGCGTAGGCCTGCTCCATCGCGTCGCCCATGGCTCTGGCGATCCGGTAGATGCGGCCGAAGACGGCCATGGGGGCCGTTTCCAGGTCGGGGCGTACCGCGTACCACTGGGCAGTGATCGCGTCGACGGCGTCCTTCTCGTCCTTCTCGTCCTTCATGGCTGGAGTATCCGATTCCACTCGGTCGTTCGCAAGAAAGTAGCTTGACGGAAAGTAGCTTAGAGCTAAGCTACTTTCGAGCAAGTGATTCGGGTGGCGACTCACAGGGGGGACACCATGAAGGCAGTCGGCGAGGTACGCGTGGCGGGGGAGCGGTCCCTGCTCCTCGGCATCGGGATCAGTGCGGTCGGGATCGGCATGTACGTCCCGTTCTCGCTGGTCTTCTTCCACCACGTCACGGGGCTGTCCTTCACCCTGGTCGGCCTGGTCATGACCGTCACCGGGGTGGCCGGGCTGGCGTTCATGCCGCTCGCGGGCTCGGCCGTCGACCGGTTCGGCGCCAAGCAGGTCAACCTGGTGCTCTACGGGATACGGGCGCTCGGCTTCGCCCTCTACCCCTTCGCGGGCTCCCTGCCCGCCTTCGCCGCGGTCGCCCTCGTCACCGCCCTCGCCGACCGGTCCTTCTCCGTCGTCCAGCAGTCCCTGATCGGGGAGGTCGCGCACGGCGCCGCCCACGACCGGCTCCAGGCCTCCACCCGGGCCCTGCAGAACGCAGGTATGGGCGCGGGCGCCCTCCTCGTGTCCGGGGTGCTGGCGCTGTGGGGCACGGGCGGATTCACGTACACCGCCTGGGCCAACTCGCTCGCCTTCGCCGTCGCCGGACTGCTCGTCAGCCGGGTCCGCCCGGTCCGCGAGGCTACGGCCGGCTCCACCGGGCGGGCGCCCGCCGGCTACCGGATGGTCCTGCGGGACCGGCCCTTCCTCGGTCTCACCGCTGCCAACTTCCTCACCGCGCTGGGGTACTCCGCCCTCTCCGTGCTCTTCCCGCTCTACCTCTCCACCTGGCTGATGGCCCCCGACTCCCTCACCGGAGCCGCCTTCACCGTCAACACCGCCCTGTGCGCGGGCGTCGGCGTCCTGATCGCGGGCCGGGTCCGCCGCTCCGGCGCCCGCCGCACCCACTCCGCGGCCCTCGGCGCACTGCTCTTCGCCGCCGCTTTCGTCGGGCAGATCGTGCTCGGGACGCTCCGCCCCGGACAGACCGCCACACTCGTCGCCCTGCTGGTCATCGTCGTCGTCTACACCCTCGGCGAACTGGTGCACAGCCCCTCCGGCGGCGCCCTGTCGGTCTCTGCGGCCCCCGAGGCCGTCCGCGGCCGCTACCTGGCCACCTATCAGCTGTCCTACTCGCTGGCCACCGCGCTGGCCCCCTCCCTCTTCACCGCGTTGCTCACCGTCGACGGCCGCCTGCCCTGGGCCGTCCTGACGTTCACCGCGCTCGGCGCCGCCGTCGCGCTGCTCCGCCTGGAGCGGCACCTGCCCGCGCAGGCCGTGTACGCCGAACCGCCGGCCTCCGCCGCCCCGCGGCCGCCGGTGCCCGCCGCGGCCTGAGCCGCCTCCGCCCCGTCCCGCCCTCCCGCCTCCCGATAGAGGAGCCGTCCGTCATGAAGCGTTTCGCCACCGTCGCCCTGACCGCCCTCGCCCCCGTCTCCTGGGGCTCGACCTACTTCGTGGCCACCGAGCTGCTCCCGCCCGACAGGCCGCTGTTCACCGGGGTGATGCGGGCCCTGCCCGCGGGGCTGCTGCTGACCGCCCTCGCCCGCACCCTGCCCAAGGGCCAGTGGTGGTGGAAGTCCGCCGTCCTCGGCACGCTCAACATCGGCGCCTTCTTCCCGCTGCTGTTCCTCTCCGCGTACCGGCTGCCCGGCGGGGTCGCGGCCGTGCTCGGCGCCGTCGGCCCTCTGTTCGTCATCGGACTCGCCGCCCTCGTCCTCGGGGAGCGGACGAGCCTGCGGACCGTACTCGCCGCCGTCGTGGGGGCGTTCGGCGTGAGCATGGTCGTCCTCACCGCCGAGGCGAAGCTCGATCTCGTCGGCATCGTCGCCGGCGTGATCTCCTCCGCCTCCATGGGCGCGGGCACCGTGATGACCAAGCGCTGGGGCCGCCCCGAGGGCGTCGGCCCGCTGGCGATGACCGGCTGGCAGCTCACCGCGGGCGGGCTGGTCATCATCCCGGTCGCCGCCCTCGTCGAAGGGGCGCCGCCCGCGCTCGACGGCAACGCCTTCCTCGGCTACGGCTACATGATGCTGGTCAACACCGGGATCGCGTACTGGCTCTGGTTCCGCGGCATCGGGCAGCTCACCGCCACCTCGGTCACCCTGCTCGGCCCGCTCTCCCCGCTCACCGCCGCCGTCATCGGCTGGGCCGCCCTCGGGCAGGCACTGACCCCCGTCCAGCTGGTGGGCATGGCCATCGCCTTCGGAGCCACCGTCGCAGGTCAGCTCGCTGCCGCCCGTACCGCCACCAAGGCGCAACCTTTCAGTTCAACTGAACAGATCGATCGAAACATTTCGATGGACCTGAGTGGTGGGCGGGTGCGACGGTAGGTCCCACGACAGACAGACCCGACCCCGAGGGGGAGACACACAGTGGCCGTCATGGACCGCGTCCGTACCGTTTCGCAAGGCGAGCCCGCAGCCCCGGGGAAGCCGGGGGCCGCCGGGCTCGGCGTGCTCCTCGCCCTGCTCGCGACGGTCGTCTGGTCCGGCAGCTTCGTCGCCACCCGGGGGATGGCCGACAGCGTTCCCCCCGTCCAGGCCGTCTTCTGGCGCTGGATCATCGCCACCCTCGCGGTCGCCCCCTTCGCCGCCCGTCAGGCCTGGCAACAGCGGGCCCTGATCCGCAAGCACTTCGGCTTCATCGCCCTCGCCACCCTGTTCGGCGTCACCCTCTACAACACCCTCGTGCACCAGGCCGGACTGACCACATCCGCCTCCAACATGGGCATGATCATGGCCGCTTCGCCGGTCATCATGGCGGTGTACGCCCGTATCGGCGGTGAACGGCTCGGCGCCCGGCGTACCTTCGGACTGCTGCTCGCCGCCTTCGGGGTGCTGCTGCTGGTCGGCGACGGCTCGATCGGCTTCGACTTCGGCGCCGGGGACCTGTGGATGTTCGGCGCGGCCCTCTCCTTCGCCACGTACAGCGCACTGCTCAAGCGCAAGCCCGCCGAACTGGGCGGCCTGGCCTTCCTGATCACCACCTTCGTACTCGGCGCGCTGATGCTGGCACCGGCCTACGCCGTCTCCGTCTCCGTCCAGGGCGGGTTCGAGATCACCGCCGGGACGGCCGGACCGCTGCTGTACGTCGGGGTGTTCTCCTCGGCCGTCGCCTTCTTCGCCTGGAACAAGGCGGTCTCGGTCATCGGCGCGGCCCGCGCCGGAGTCGTCTACTACCTCCAGCCGGTGTGCGTGGCGGTACTCGGCTTCCTGCTCATCGGCGAGGCGACCGGCCCGGCGCAACTGCTCTGCATGGCGCTCATCCTCGGCGGGGTGGGGCTGGGTGCCCGGCGGTAGGTTCGGCTCCATGACCGAGTGGGACATCAAGAAGCTGCGGATCCTGCGGACCCTCGCCGAACGGGGGACCGTGACCGCGACGGCCGAGGCGCTGCACATGACGCCCTCGGCCGTTTCGCAGCAGCTGACGAATCTCGCCCGGCAGCTGGGGGTGGTGCTGCTGGAGGCCCAGGGCCGCAGGGTCCGGCTCACCGACGCCGCACACCTCGTACTGCGGCACGTGGAGGCCGTGTTCGCCCAGCTGGAGCGGGCCGACGCGGAGCTGGCCGGGTACCTCGCCGGGGACGCGGGGGAGGTGCGGATCGGGGCCTTCTCCACGGCCGTGCCGGTACTGGTGGTACCGGCGGTGGCGGCGCTGCGGCGCAGCCACCCCCAGGTGGAGGTCCGGGTACGGGAAACCGAGGCGGCGGAGTCGTACGAGCTGCTCTCCGCGGGGGCGGTGGACGTGGCGCTGTCGCTGGCGGCCCATGCCCCGACCGCGCGGGACCCGCGGTTCACCCGGATGACGTTGCTGGAGGACCCGCTCGACGTGGCCCTGCCGCCGGGCCATCCGCTGGCGGCCGTTCCGGTACTGCGGCTGGCGGACCTGTCGGGGGACCCGTGGATCTACGGGGGCAGCGGGCCGTGGCAGGAGATCGCGCGAACGGCGTGCGAAGCGGCGGGGTTCGTGCCGGAGCAGGCGCACGCGGCGTCCGGGTGGACCGCGATCCTGGCGATGGTGGAAGCCGGGATGGGCGTGGCCCTGGTCCCGAGGATGGTGTCGAGCCGGGCCTCGGGGGTCACGGTCCGGGTCCTGACCCATGACCGGCCCACGCGGCACGTCATCGCGGCGGTCCGCCGTGGCGGCGAGGCCGCGCCCGCGGTGGCGCACGTCCTGACGGCCCTGCGGGCCGTCGCCGCCGGACGGGGTTAGCCGGGCCGCGCCCGACCCGCTGCGCGGAGCCGTTCCCCTACCCGCCCTTCCCCCGTTCCCCGAGCTCCGCCCGGCCCCGCGCCTCAATCGCCGGCGCGGCTCAAACCCCTGGGGCTCCGCCCCAGACCCCGCGCCTCAAACGCCGGCGGGGCTGGGTTCGGCTTCGCCTCGCCCCCGTGCTCAGGGGCCGGCGGGGCTGGGTTTGTTTCGCCCCGGGTCCCGCGTCTCGAACGCCGGCGGGGCTGGGTTTGGTGCCGCGCCTGCGGGACGGTCTTGCTCCCGTGGGTGCGAGACCCGCCGGAGGGGCAGTCCCTCCGGCGGGGGTGGGGCAGGGCCCCGGAGGCGCCTAGGCGCGAGCGGCAGCGGCAGCGGCGGAATCCGCGGCCTGGGCCTTCAGCGCGCGCTCGACGCCCGCGCGGGACTCCGAGACCAGACGGCGCAGGGCCGCGTTCGGCTCGGCCGAGGCCAGCCACGCGTCCGTCGCCGCCAGGGTCTCCTCGGAGACCAGCAGGGACGGGTACAGGCCCACCGCGATCTGCTGCGCGATCTCGTGGCTGCGGGTGTCCCAGACCTCCTTGACCGCCGCGAAGTACTTCTCGGAGTACGGGGCCAGCAGCTCGCGCTGATCGGTCTGGACGAAGCCCCCGATCACCGCCTCCTGCACCGCGTTCGGCAGGTCGGCGGACTCCACCACCGAGGCCCACGCCTCGGCCTTGGCCTCCGCCGTCGGGCGCGCGGCCCGGGCGGTCGCCGCGTGGCGCTCGCCCGCCGCCGTGGAATCCCGCTCCAGCTCGGCCGCGATGGCCGCCTCACCGGCGACACCGGTCGCGGCGAGACGCTCCAGGAACGTCCAGCGCAGCTCGGTGTCGACGACCAGGCCCTCGATCTCGGCCGCGCCGTCCAGCAGCGCCGACAGGTAGGTCAGCTGACCCTCGGTGCGGGCCGTGGCCGCGAAGGCACGCGCCCACGCCAGCTGGTGGTCGCTGCCCGGCTCGGCCGCCCGCAGGTGCTCCAGCGTGGCCTCGGTCCAGGTCGCCAGGCCCTCCTCGCGCCATGCAGGGTCGGCGTACAGGTCGATGGCCAGCTTCACCTGACGGTGCAGCGACTGGACGACACCGATGTCGGACTCCTTGCCGATCCCCGAGAGGACCAGCGCGAGGTAGTCGCGGGTGGCGAGCTCGCCGTCCCGCGTCATGTCCCAGGCCGACGCCCAGCACAGCGCGCGCGGCAGGGACTCGGTGAAGTCGCCGAGGTGCGCGGTGACGTTGGCGAGGGAGACCTCGTCAAGGCGGACCTTCGCGTACGACAGGTCGTCGTCGTTGAGCAGCACCACGGTCGGGCGGGTGCGGCCCACGAGCTCCGGCACCGCCGTCAGCGCGCCGTCGATGTCCAGCTCGATCCGGTCGGTGCGCACGAGGCGGCCGTCCTGGAGCTCGTACAGGCCGACCGCGATCCGGTGCGGACGCAGGACCGGCTCGCCCTTCGCGCCCGCCGGCAGGGCCGGGGCCTCCTGGCGGATGGCGAAGGCGGTGATGACGCCGGCGTCGTCGGTGGTGACCTCGGGCCGCAGGACGTTGATGCCGGCCGTCTCCAGCCACGCCTTCGACCAGGCGGCCAGGTCGCGGCCCGAGGTCTCCTCCAGGGCGCCCAGCAGGTCGGACAGGCGCGTGTTCCCGAACGCGTGCACCTTGAAGTACGCCTGCACGCCCTTGAAGAAGGCGTCCATGCCGACGTAGGCGACGAGCTGCTTGAGCACCGAGGCGCCCTTGGCGTACGTGATGCCGTCGAAGTTGACCAGGACGTCGTCCAGGTCACGGATGTCCGCCATGATCGGGTGGGTGGACGGCAGCTGGTCCTGCCGGTACGCCCAGGTCTTCATGGAGTTGGCGAAGGTGGTCCACGCGTGCGGCCACTTCGAGCCCTCCGCGTAGGCCTGGCAGGCGATGGAGGTGTAGGTGGCGAACGACTCGTTCAGCCACAGGTCGTTCCACCACTCCATGGTCACCAGGTCGCCGAACCACATGTGGGCGAGCTCGTGCAGGATGGTCTCCGCGCGCACCTCGTACGCCGCGTCCGTCACCTTCGAGCGGAAGACGTACTGGTCGCGGATGGTGACCGCGCCCGCGTTCTCCATGGCGCCCGCGTTGAACTCCGGGACGAAGAGCTGGTCGTACTTGGCGAACGGGTAGTCGTACGCGAACTTGTCCTGGAACCAGTCGAAGCCCTGCCGGGTCACGTCGAAGATCGCGTCGGCGTCGAGGAACTCGGCGAGCGAGGGCCGGCAGTAGATGCCGAGCGGCACGGACTGCCCGTCCTTGCCCTCGTAGGAGCTGTGGACCGCGTGGTACGGGCCGACGATCAGCGCGGTGATGTACGAGGAGATGCGCGGGGTCGGCTCGAAGGCCCACACCCGGTCCTTGGGCTCGGCCCCCTGCGAAATGTCGCGCGGCGAGTTCGAGATGACCGTCCAGCCCTCGGGGGCCGTCACGGTGAACTGGAACGTGGCCTTCAGGTCGGGCTGCTCGAAGCTGGCGAAGACCCGCCGCGCGTCCGGCACCTCGAACTGGGTGTACAGGTAAGCCTGCTGGTCGACCGGGTCGACGAAGCGGTGCAGGCCCTCGCCGGTGTTGGTGTACGCGCAGTCCGCGACGACCCGGAGCTCGTTCGCCCCGGCCGCGAGACCCGCCAGCGCGATGCGGGAGTCCCGGAAGACGCCCGCTACGTCCAGCGCCTTGCCGTTCAGGACGACCTCGTGCACGGCCGGGGCGACCAGGTCGATGAAGGTCTCGGCCCCGGCCTCGGCCGACTGGAAGCGCACGGTGGTCACGGACGGGTACGTGCCGCCCTCCTGCGCGCCGCTGAGATCGAGTTCGATCTCGTAGGAGTCGACGGTCAGCAGCTTCGCCCGCTGCTGAGCCTCTTCACGGGTGAGATTCGTGCCTGGCACGCGTTCATCTCCTTCGATGGTGACGGTGCCAGCCATCTTTCCACGAGGCCCGGGCCACCGCCTCGGAGTAACCCACAGGCGAACGCGAGGTCGGAAACCCGCCGGACACGGCAGCCGCCGACGGGGACGCTGGAGGGCATGAGCATCAGACATCAGGTGAGGCCCATCGGGGCGGCGGCGCTCGAGGAGCTCCGCGCACGTGACGACGCGGGGCGTGACTGCGTCCCGTACACCGACGACGAGGGCGGCGCGCCGCTGCGGTGCTGCCTGCGGCCGAGCGCGGCCGGTGAGCGCATCGCGCTCGTCGCGTACGCACCACTGCGGCGGTGGGCCGCCGAAACCGGCGCGGATCCGGGCGCGTACGACGAACAGGGGCCCGTCTTCCTCCACGCCGAGGACTGCGGCGGGCCCGCGGAGGGCGGGGCGTACCCGTTCGCCCGGCCGGGCGTGCGGCGTACCGCCCGGCGGTACAGCGCCCGGGGGCACATCCTCGGCGGCCGGGTGCTCGACCTCGGCGACGACCCGGACGGGGTGCTCGGGCAGGCCCTGGACGAGGCCTTCGACGACCCGGAGGTCGCCCTCGTGCACGTCCGGGCCGCCGAGTTCGGCTGCTTCCAGTTCGAGGTGCGCAGGCCGTGACACGGCTGGGGGGCGGCACCGTCGCGGTGCCGCCCCCCAGCCGTGCGAGCGGTTGTCAGCCGCGCAGCTCCTCGGCGACGAGCTCCGCGATCTGGACCGCGTTCAGGGCCGCGCCCTTGCGCAGGTTGTCGTTCGAGAGGAACAGCGCGAGGCCGTTCTCGACCGTCTCGTCGGCGCGGATGCGGCCCACGTACGAGGCGTCCTTGCCGGCGGCCTGGAGCGGGGTCGGGATCTCCGACAGCTCGACGCCCGGAGCGTCCTTCAGCAGCTCGTAGGCGCGCTCGACGCTGATCGGGCGGTCGAAGCGGGCGTTGATCTGGAGGGAGTGGCCGGAGAAGACCGGCACGCGCACGCAGGTGCCCGACACCTTGAGCTCCGGGATCTCCAGGATCTTGCGGGACTCGTTGCGGAGCTTCTGCTCCTCGTCGGTCTCGAAGGAGCCGTCGTCCACGATCGAGCCGGCGAGCGGGACGACGTTGTAGGCGATGGGCCGCTTGTAGACGGCCGGCTCCGGGAAGTCCACCGCGCCGCCGTCGAAGGTCAGCTGGTCGGCGGCCTCGGACACCGCGCAGGCCTGCGACTTGAGCTCGGCGACACCGGCCAGGCCCGAGCCCGACACGGCCTGGTAGGTGGTGGCGATCAGCGCGGACAGGCCCGCCTCGGCGTGCAGCGGGCGCAGCACCGGCATGGCGGCCATCGTCGTGCAGTTCGGGTTCGCGATGATGCCCTTGGGGCGGTTCCTGACCGCGTGCGGGTTGACCTCGGAGACGACCAGGGGGACCTCGGGGTGGCCGCGCCAGGCGGAGGAGTTGTCGATCACGACGGCGCCCTGCGAGGCGACCTTCTCGGCGAGGGCCCGGGAGGTGGCGCCGCCCGCGGAGAAGAGCACGATGTCCAGGCCGGAGTAGTCGGCCGTCGAGGCGTCCTCGATGGTGATCTCCTGGCCCTCCCATTCGAGGGTGGAGCCCGCGGAACGGGCCGAGGCGAACAGCCGCAGCTCGTCCACCGGGAACTTCCGCTCGGCGAGGATGCCGCGCATGACTCCGCCGACCTGTCCGGTGGCTCCGACGATTCCGACCCTCACGGTGACTCCTTCTGGTACCTACGACGCGGGCGCGCGTGAGGCCATCATGCGTTCGACCCCACGAGCCTTGTCCAATCCATTGTCCGAGGAACGGACGGTGTCCGGAATGTGAACCCCCGTGGCGAGTCCGCGGCGGGGATGCCGCGCGCCCCGCGAACACCCGTTTTGCCAGGTCAGAGCTGTTTGGTGCGGGAAAAAGCCGAAGGGCCGGTGCTCTGAGGAGCACCGGCCCTTCGGTTTCGTACTGCGGGTTTCGTACTACGGCAGGACCTTCTCGATCTTCACGCTGCCGGTGCCGGCGGCGGTGCCGCGTGCGTTGAGCAGGTGGACCTGGCCGAAGAAGCGCCGGCCCTCGGGGGCCGCGCTGTTGACCAGGACGTTCGCCGAGACCTGCGCGGTGGCGCCGTTGGCGAGGTTCACCGCGGCGGCCTCGTCGACCTGGACGGAGCCCAGGGCGGCCGAGAAGTACACGTCGCGGTAGTCGTACGTGGTGGAGCCCGACGGGATCGCGTAGCCGAACACCTTGATGGTGTAGGTGCCCGCGGCCGGGTTGGCCAGGCTCACGGCCTCCTCGGAGTCGCCGTCGGCGGAGGAGCCGACCTTGACGCCGTCCTTGTAGACCTCGAGGTCGAGGTCGGCGGCGGTGTCGGACACCTTGCCGATCTGGATGTCGAGGCTGGAGACGCCCTCACCGATGGTGACCTCGGTGGTCTGGGTCTCACCGGCGGCGATGGTCGGCGTGGTGACCTTCGCGGTGCCGAGCGGGCCGCCCTTGAGCTTGCCGCCGGAGATGGCCGCGCCGGCGTTCTTGACGTTCCACTGGACCGCCGCCGGGGTGCCGATCTTGACCTCGGACAGGGTCGTGACCTCGGGGTCGAAGGCCGCGCCGAGCACGGAGACGTCCAGCTTGAACGGGTTGTCGAGCAGCGGCGACGTACGGCGCGACTCGACCTCGATCTCCCAGACGCCCGGCTGCGGGTCGGCGTACGAGCGCAGGTCGGGGCGGCACGTGTTCGCCGGGTTGTCGTAGTTCGGGTAGCACTGGGTCGTCGCGCTGTCCTCGACGCCCACACCGTACGGGTGGATCGAGATGAAGCGCGTCTGGCTGCCCGCCGCGAGACCGCCGAGGGCGACCTCGAGGGTCTTCGCGCCCGCCGGGACGGTCACGAAGTACGACTTGTGGCTGTTGCGCTGCACGGAGGAGGTGTCCGACAGCGTGAACGACGGGGCCGCCAGCGGGGTCGCCGCGACGACGGTCGTCAGGATCTGCTTGTCGATGCCCTCGGTGGTCTCGTCGTCCAGCTGCAGGATGCCGCTGTGGACGCCGCCCGACTTGGCGTTGGCCTCGACCTTGATGGTGACGGGCTTGTTCAGCGGCAGCGTGACGTAGTCGTAGCCGCCGATGACCTTGAAGGTGCCGTCGTTGTTGCGCCAGCTCAGGTTGTGCCGGGTGCCGTACTTGACGCCCGTGGTGCGGGTGACGACGACGTCGTAGACCTTCTTCTGGCCGACCTTGAGGCCGCCCTCGCGGTCGTAGACGCCGGTGCCGAAGCCCGGGGTCTTCAGGAACTGGTCGATCGCGGTGTCGACCGGTGCCTTGACGGTGAACTCGTTGGCCTTCGCGCCGCGCTGGATGGACTCCCACGCGTCGACGATGTTGATCAGGCCCGAGCCCTGGGCGTGCGCCGGGACGTCGGCGATCTTCTTCGCGGTGCTGGTGAGCGCCACGCGCAGGCTCGCCGGGGTCAGCGCGATGTGCTGCTGCTTGGCGGCCGAGATCAGCAGGGCGCTGGCGCCCGCCGCCTGCGGCGAGGACATCGAGGTGCCCTGGAGCATGCCGTAACCGGCCGGCAGGTTGTAGCCGGCCTCCTTCACCGGGGCGCCGGGCAGCCAGGTCTGGATCGTGTTGATCGAGGCGCCGGGGGCGGTGATGGTCGGGGTGAACCCGCCGTCCTCACGCGGACCGCGCGAGGAGAAGGGGAACATGTTGTACTTCTTCGTCACGCCGGAGCCGTAGTTGGCGGCCCAGGTCTCCTGGGAGACCGCGGCGCCCACGGAGATGACCTTGTCCGCGAGGCCGGGGTCGCCGATGGTGTTGACACCGGGGCCCTCGTTGCCCGCCGAGATGACGAGCTGGACACCGTAGGTGTCGATGAGGTTCTTGTAGAGCTCGGAGCGCGCGTTGTTGCCGTCGTTCAGCGCCGGGAGGCCGCCGATCGACATGTTGATGATGTCGACGCCGCGGTTGACGACGAGGTCGATCATGCCCTCGGTCAGCGCGATGTTGGTGCAGCCGCCGGACCAGGTGCAGGCGCGCGAGGAGACGATCTTCGCGCCGGGCGCCTCGCCGTTCATCTTGCCGCCGAACAGGCTGTTGGCGGCGGTGATGCCGGCGACGTGCGTGCCGTGCTCGGACTCGATGATGCCGACGTTGACGAAGTCGGCCTTCTTGCCGACCCAGTCACCGCCCAGCGGGTCCATCGGGACGTCCTTGCGGATCTCGATCACGAACGGGATGCGCTCGGCGACGTCGGTCGCCGGGTTGTCCGTGCCGAAGTAGCCGATCTGGTAGCCGTCCTTGTACGGCTTCATCGGCTCGTTGTTCGTGAAGTCGCCGTCCTGGTCGGTGTCGACGCGGACGGTGCCGGCGGCGACGTCGTAGAGCAGGCCGAACCGGTCGGTGGTGTCCCCGTCCCGGTTGACGTCGCCCTTCATGTCACCGTTGGCGGTGATCGACTCGCTGAAGCGGCTCCACTGGAAGCTGCCCTCGGGGGCCTTCCAGCTCTGGCCGCCCGCCGTGAAGGCGCCGCCGGCGGACGTGACCGGGGTGATCTGGGCGCGCCAGGTGGCGTCGCCGTCGGCGATCGGGTCGGTCGCCGTCACCCAGTCGACGATCTTGCGCTCGCCGGTGGTGGTCTTCTGCAGGGCCGGGTGGCTGACGTCGACGCCCGAGTCCAGGATGCCGATGGTCACGCCGCGGCCGTCGGCCTGCGGGTTCTTCGCGACGAAGTCGACCGCGCCCGTCTCGAAGGACGGGTTGTACGGGTTCTTCGCCGGGGTGTTCTTGTCCGGCGCCGCGTACGTCTCGGCGGCGGTCTTCTTGACCGCGCCCGACTCGCCGTGGGTGTCGGGGCGCGGGTCCGGCAGCTGGATCTCGTGCCGCAGGTCGATGCCGTGCACCGAGGACAGCTTGGCGGCCGCCTTGAGCGCGACCTCCGCCTTGCCGGTGGGCAGGGTGGCGCGGACGTAACCGAGCTTGTCGTACGTCTGGCCCACCGAGGCGCCCTGGACGGCGTCGAGCTGGTCGGCCACCTGCTTGGTCTGGCCGGGGGCCGTCGCGACCATGACGGTGACGGTCGCGTCACCCTTGGCCTTGGCCTCCTGGAGCAGCTCGGCGTCGGCCGAACCGATCTTCTGATCGGCGGACTTCACCGCCGGGCTGGCGCCCGGGTTGTCGGCGCCCGAGGCGGCGAACACGGGCGCGGCGCCGGTGGCCGCGAGGGCGGCGACCAGGCCGGCCGCGGCCGCGACGCGCGCCGCGCGTCTGGCCCCGGGTATGGAGCTAGGGGATTCGAGGGTCATCAGCATCCCTGGTAAGTGAAAGAAACGGTCCGGATTTCGGTGCCGGATGACCGGTCAGCTTTCCTCACGCGACAGCTCTTTGGGGAGGCTTGTCATTGACCGAGACCTGCCATGGCGGACTCTCGCCAGTGCGGGGTATCCGCCAACGCGGCCGTACCGGGGCAGACGGGGGTGAACCCAGTGGGCTGATGAGTTGATTTGTAGACTTCCCGACTGCACGTCAGGACTGGACCTGAGCTCCGCTCGGGATCCGGTGTGACAACTTCCGGGTTTTCAGCGCTCGCGCGTGCGCGCGTAGTGGCGGGAGGCTTTCGCCCGGTTTCCGCAGGCGGCCATCGAGCACCAGCGCCGGGTGCCGTTGCGCGAAGTGTCGTGGAAGTGCAGGACGCAGGTCTCGGAGGCGCACGCGCGGATCCGGTCGGGTGCGGAGTCCAGCAGTTCCAGGTAGTTCCGCGCGGCCGTCCAGGCGGGACCCCAGGTCCGGTCGTCGAACTCGGTCCGCTCGCCCGGGCCTTCGGCGGTCAGGGTGGCTCGGATCCGGCCGTGCTCCAGTACCGCGTCGACCAGGGCGCGCGCGCTCTCGTCGGCCGGGTCCGCCACCGCGCGGGCCAGTGCCTCGCGGGCGGTCAGCAGGTGGACGAGGGTCGGGGCGTCCGCGCGGAAGCGGCCGGCCAGGCCGGTGCTCTCCAGCCAGACCGCGAGCCCCTCGACCCGGCTCAGCCCGAAGGCCCCGGCGAAGAGGTCGGTGATCTCACCCTCCCGCATCCAGCGCGTGTTCAGCAGGTCGAGCGCGACCGGCTCCCCGGTCAGGGGTCGTGGGTCCGCCGCCGTCATGTCCGCCTCCTGGTGCCGCTAACCACTCAAGACTACGTGACCGGTTGACGATGTCTCCCATAACCTTTAACCGCGATTTAGAAGGTTAGAACATGAGACATCCTCTGGGGAAAGGACCGTCATGACGGCCGCCATCAGCACCCTCCGCACCGGCCACGTGGGCCTGAACGTCACCGACCTGGACCGCTCGCTCGCGTTCTACCGCGACGCCCTCGGCTTCCAGGTGCTCGGCGAAGGCAAGGAGGAGGAGCGCCGCTTCGCCTTCCTCGGCCAGGACGGCGAGCTCGTCCTGACCCTCTGGCAGCAGGCCGACCGCGCGTTCGCCCCGGCCGCCGCCGGTCTGCACCACCTGGCATTCTCGGCCGGCGCCATCGAGGAGGTGCGGGAGTACGAGGAGCGGCTGCGGGCGAGGGGAGTCGACTTCGCGTACGAGGGAGTGGTCGCCCACAGGGAGGGCGCCGCCTCCGGCGGGATCTTCTTCCACGACCCCGACGGCACCCGCCTGGAGGTCTTCGTCCCCAGCGGTGCCGAGGGCGCTGAAGCTCCCACATCCGGGGCTCCGACCTGCGGGTTCTTCTAATGGGCGGGGCATACCACCGGGGTTCGCTGGCCGTGCAGGAACGGGTCGGCGTACGGGAGCTCGCCGAGCACGTGGGCCGCTCGATCGGCACCGGCATCCGGGACGTCGCCGCGGCCTTCCTGGGGCTCCAGCCGCACCTGGTCGTCGGCGCCGCCGACGGTGCGGGACGGATGTGGGCCTCCATGCTCACGGGGGCACCGGGCTTCGTGCGGGCCACCGGGCCGGACCGGATCACGGTCGCCGGCGGACTACCGGCCGGTGACCCCCTCGCGGAGGCGCTCGCCACCGCCGGGACCCGGGTCGGCACCCTCGCGCTCGACCCGCGCACCCGGCGCAGGATGCGGCTGAACGGAACCCTCGAAGTCACCGGGCACGGGTTCGCCGTGCAGGCCGAGCAGGTGTTCGCGAACTGCCCCAAGTACCTGCAGAAACGGCAGCCGCTGGACCTGGCGGCAGAGGGAGGCGGTGTCGTGCGGCGCGGGGAGGCGCTCACCCCGGGCCAGCAGCGGGCGCTCCGCGCGGCCGACACCTTCTTCGTGGCCACCACGGCGGAGGCGGACGGGGCCGACGCCAGCCACCGGGGCGGCCTGCCGGGATTCGTCGAGGTGCTCTCGCCGGTGGAGCTGGCCTGGCCGGACTATGCGGGCAACGCCATGTTCCTGACGCTGGGGAACCTGGCGGCCGATCCGCGGGCCGGGCTGCTCTTTCCGGACTGGGAGAGCGGTGCGGTGCTCCAGCTCAGTGGCCGGGCGGAGACCGAGTTCGGGGCCGACGGGGAGCGGAGCGTCCGCTTCCATGTGGACTCGGTGGTGGAGAGCGTGCATCCGGGGCGGCTGCGGTGGAGCGCCCCGGAGTACTCCCCGGCCAATCCGCCGCTGCCGCCTCACCTGGGGAGCACGACCAGATAGGCGGCGGGCTCGCGGTCGCCGGACGCCGTCAGCGCGGTCCGGACCACCGACGCCTGCTGCTCGGGCCAGTCGCAGAGCTTGCGCGGGGTGATGTGGATGACGGTCACCCCGAGCCGCTCCAGCGTCTCCCGCTTGCGCACGCACTCGGACCACTGCTCGTCCTCGCCCTGGCGCGGGGCGCGGGTGTCGATCTCCACGGCGACGGAGTGCTCGGGCCAGTAGGCGTCGACCCCGCCGAGGTGCGGGCCGCCGGGCAGTCGCAGGTCCACGTTCCACACGGGCTCCGGCAGGTCGTGGCCCCGTACGAGGTGGTAGAGCCGGTCCTCGGCCATGGCCCGGCCCTCGGCGAGCAGCGACTCGACGGCGTCGACCACGTGCGGGCGGTTCAGCAGCCGGGCCACCGTCAGCTCCCTTACGACGGCGGAGGGTTCGCAGTGCCCGCCGCGGACGGCCTCGCTGAGCAGGCGGCGTACGGTGCCGGAGTCGGACAGCTGGCCGACGGCGTCGGCGACGGCCCGCGCGACGGGGGCCACCGGCAGGCCCGTCACCTCCTGGGGGCGCGGCGGGGTGTGCGAGCGGACGATGCGCACGTCCCCGGTGGAGCGCAGCCGGCGGGTGCCGGGCACGAGCACGTCGATGTGGGAGAGGGCGAGCAGCGGGGGCGTGGAGGCGAAGCGGTGCAGCGCGAGCGCCGCCATTCCGGTGATCATGGCCTCGCCGCCGCGCCGTCCTGCGTAGAGCAGCGCGGCGTGCAGCCGCTCCTCGCTGGTCGCGGGCCCGGAGTGGAGGAGGAACACCCCGGGCAGGATCTGCTGCCAGGGCCGCTCGGCCGCGTCGGAGGCGGTGACGCCGTGCTCGCGCAGCTGGGCGAGGGTCAGCACGCGGGGGCGGCTGCCGGTGAGGTGGGTGAGGGGGAGGGGTGCGTTGTGGTTCATGACGCGGTGATTCCCTCAGGCCATGGCCGCGCTAACCCCTGTTACACGCCCGTCGGCAAATCGGGACAAGCCGGGGCTAAAGTACGGGCGTTCGACTGCCGATGGGGTGCGCCCGTGCCGGGCGGTGCCGTTGCCGGGGGACGGGGGCCGGGGGACGGGGGCCGGGTCCGGGGCCGGCCCCGGAACCCCCGCGCCTCACACGCCTGACGGAGGTGGATCAGCCACGTCCAGCCCCGCCTGCGTGTGAGGCGCAGGGTCCGGGGCGGAACCCCGGCAGCAGACCCGCGGGCTAGTTACCCGCCGCCGCGTCGCAGGACTGGGCGCGCAGGGCGCGGGCCAGGTCGTCCCGGGACTCCAGGACCAGCCGGCGCAGGGCCGGCGGAGCCGAAGGGTGCGAAGACAGCCACTCGTCCGTCGCCGCGACCGTGGACGGCGAGTCCTGCAGCGCGGGGTACAGCCCCTTCACCACGTCCATGGCGATCTGGATCGACCGGTCCGCCCACACCTGCTCGATCACCGCGAAGTAGCGCTCGGTGTAAGCCGCCAGCAGCCCCCGCTGCGAGGACTGCTGCATCCCCGAGATCGTCGCCTCCACCAACGCGTTCGACAGCGCGTCCGACTCGACCACCGCCGCCCACGCCTGGTCCTTCACCGCCGCCGACGGCCTCGCCGCCAGGCACCGCACCTCGTGCCGCTTGCCCGACGCCGTGTCGTCCCGTGCCAGTTCGGCGGTGAGCACGCCTTCGTCCACCGCGCCGTGCGCGGTCAGCGGCAGCAGGAAGTCCCAGCGCAGCTCCTGGTCCACTTCCAGCCCGTCGATACGGGCCGTGCCGTCCAGCAGCCCCAGCAGCAGCTGGAAGTCGCCCTCCGTCGCCGCGCTCGCCGCGAAGAAGCGGGCCCAGGTCAGCTGGTGCTCCGAACCCGGCTCCGCCAGCCGCAGCTCGTGCAGCGCGCCCGCCGCCAGCTCCCGGCCGCCCTGCTCGCGCCAGTCCGGCGCCGCGTAGTGCTTGACCGCGGTCAGCGCCTGCGCGTGCAGCATCTGCAGCACGCCGACGTCCGTCTCCCGCCCCGCGTGCGCCAGCAGCAGCGAGACGAAGTCACGCGCGGGCATCAGCCCGTCCCGCGTCAGGTTCCACAGGGCCGACCAGCTCAGCGCCCGCGCCAGCGGATCGGTGAGGTCGCCCAGGTGCGCCCGCAGCGTGGCCAGCGAGGTCTCGTCGAAGCGGATCTTGCAGTACGTGAGGTCCTCGTCGTTGACCAGGACCAGGTCGGGCCGCTCCCGGCCCGCCAGTTCCGCGACCACGGTCCGCGCGCCCGACACGTCCGTCCCGGCCCGCGCGTAGCGGACCAGGGTGCCGTCGGACTCCAGCCGGTACAGGCCGACCGCGACCCGGTGGGGCCGCAGCTCGTCGCCCTCCTGGACCACGGCCAGCTCCGTCACGCGCCCTCCCGCGTCGCAGGTCACCACCGGGGTCAGCACGTTCACGCCCGCCGTCTGCAGCCAGGCGCGCGACCACTCGGCCATGTCCCGCCCGGAGACCTCCGCGAGCACCGACAGCAGGTCGTCCAGGGTCGTGTTCCCGTACGCGTTGGCCTTGAAGTAGCGCCGCGCGCCGTCCAAAAACGCCTCCCGCCCGACATAGGCGACCAGCTGCTTGAGGACCGCCGCGCCCTTGGCGTACGTGATCCCGTCGAAGTTCAGCTTCGCGTCCTCCAGGTCACGGATGTCGGCCGTGACCGGGTGCGTGGACGGCAGCTGGTCGGCGCGGTAGGCCCACGCCTTGCGGCTGTTGGCGAAGGTGACCCACGCCTGGTCGAAGCGGGTGGCCTCCACCAGCCCGAAGGAGCCCATGAAGTCCGCGAAGGACTCCTTCAGCCACAGGTCGTCCCACCACTTCATGGTGACCAGGTCGCCGAACCACATGTGCGCCATCTCGTGCAGGATCACGTTCGCGCGCCGCTCGTACGAGGCCTGCGTGACCTTGCCGCGGAAGATGTACTCCTCCCGGAAGGTCACCATCCCCGGGTTCTCCATCGCGCCCAGGTTGTACTCCGGCACGAAGGCCTGGTCGTACTTGCCGAAGGGGTACGGGTAGTCGAACAGCTCGTGGAAGAGGTCGAAACCCTGCTTGGTGACCAGGAAGACGTCGTCCGCGTCGAAGTGCTTCGCCAGCCCCTTGCGGCACATCGCGCCGAGCGGGATCGTCAGGTCCCCGCGCGTGTAGGAGTCCGTCACGTAGTGGTACGGGCCCGCGACCACGCACGTGATGTACGTGGAGATCGGCTGGGTCTCGGCGAACCGCCAGACCCCGGCCTCCCGGGACTCCTCCGCGCCGTTGCTCCACACCTGCCAGCCCTCGGGCGCGGTCACCTCGAAGCGGTACGGCGCCTTCAGGTCGGGCTGCTCGAAGTTCGCGTACACCCGCCGGGCGTCCGCGGGCTCGTACTGGGTGTAGAGGTAGACCTCGCCGTCCTCCGGGTCCACGAAGCGGTGCATGCCCTCGCCCGTCCGGCTGTACGCGCAGTTCGCGTCCACCACCAGGACGTTCTCGGCGGCCAGGCCGTCCAGGGCGATCCGCGCCCCGTCGAAGACGGCGGACACGTCCAGCGGGCGCCCGTTGAGGGTCACGGAGTTCACCGATGGGGCGATCAGGTCCGCGAAGGTGGAGCCGCCGGCCGCGGCCCGGAAACGGATGGTCGTCACTGAACGGAAGGTCCGGGGACCCTCGGCCGGTTCGGCCTCGTCCACCGCGGACCTGACGTCGAGGACCACCTCGTACCCGTCGACGGACAGCAGTTCGGCCCGCTCGCGGGCCTCGTCGCGGGACAGATTCTCTCCGGGCACCTGCACTCCTTCGTGCGTGATCGCGTTCTTGTGAAGAATCCTCCCACGGGGAATGTGCGCGACTCCTGCCTGGTTGGCGACGTGGAAGGCGAGCCGGTGGCGCCTTTTTCCGGTTGAGGACCAGGACTGAGGAGAGACATGACCGACACCCAGGTGCGCGAGAAGACCCCGGTCGACTTCTGGTTCGACCCGCTCTGCCCTTGGGCCTGGATGACGTCGCGATGGATGGTGGAGGTCGAGAAGGTCCGCGACGTGGAGGTCCGCTGGCACGTGATGAGCCTGGCCGTCCTCAACGAGAACAAGCTCGACGAGCTGCCCGAGGTCTACCGCGAGCTGCTCGGCCCCAAGGGCTGGGCCCCCGTACGCGTGGTGATAGCCGCCCAGCAGAAGCACGGTGCGGAGATCACCGGCAAGCTGTACACCGCGCTCGGCACCCGCATCCACAACGACGACCTGGGCCCGACCCGCGAGGTCATCGCCGCCGCGCTGGAGGAGGTCGGCCTGCCGGCCGAGCTGCTCGCCTACGCCGATTCCGACGAGTACGACGAGGTGCTGCGCGCCTCGCACAACAACGGCATCGACCGCGTCGGTCAGGAGGTCGGCACCCCGGTGATCTCCGTACCCGGCGCCGACGGCGCCGACGTGGCCTTCTTCGGCCCGGTCGTCACCCCGACCCCGCGCGGCGAGGCGGCCGCCCGGCTGTGGGACGGCACCCTGCTCGTCGCCTCCACCCCCGGGTTCTACGAGATCAAGCGCACCCGCACCGAGGGCCCCTCCTTCGAGTAGTCCGGGAGAGTGCGCGGACGCGGAAGGCCCCCTTGAGTCACGTCCTCAAGGGGGCCTTCCGGTGGACACGCCCGCACGCGAAAGTTGAGAAGACGATCACGGGGCGGACGGGCTTACGGGGTGCTGATCAGCCCTTGGCGGGGATCAGCAGCGGGGTGTTCGCCTTGGCGTCGGCGTAGCGCCCGGCCACGTCCTGCCAGTTGACGACGTTCCACATCGCCTCGATGAAGTCCACCTTCTGGTTCTTGTACTGCAGGTAGAAGGCGTGCTCCCAGGCGTCGAAGACCAGGATCGGCACGGAGGCCTGGCCCACGTTGCCCTGGTGGTCGTAGACCTGCTCGACGATCAGGCGGCCGCTGAGGGGCTCGTACGCGAGCACGCCCCAGCCGGAGCCCTGCGTCGCGGAGGACGCGAAGGTCAGCTGCTTCTTGAACGCCGCGAAGGAGCCGAAGGACTCGGTGATCGCGGCCGGAAGCTCGCCCAGGCCGTCCTTCTCGTCGGGGATGCCGCCACCGTCGCCGGTCTTCGGGCTGGCCATGTTGTGCCAGTAGATGCTGTGCAGGATGTGGCCGGAGAGGTGGAAGGCGAGGTTCTTCTCCAGGCCGTTCAGTGCGCCCCAGTTCTCCTTGTCGCGCGCCTCCGCCAGCTGCTCCAGCGTGGTGTTGGCGCCCGCGACGTAGGCCGCGTGGTGCTTGTCGTGGTGCAGCTCGATGATCTGCGGGTTGATCACCGGCTCCAGCGCCGCGTAGTCGTACGGAAGCTCAGGAAGCGTGTAGATGGCCATGCGTGTGTCCGGTCCCCTCGGCGTGCCAATCGCTTGTTGCGACTAATGCGCAACTGCACGCTAGCAGTATCTATTCAGCGGCTCACGTAAGGGTTGCCTTCTGACGGGATCTCCGGGACCTCCGGGATCTCCGGGACGTCCGGGATCTCCGGGACGTCCGGGATCTCCGGGACCTCCGGGAGGGCGCGGGAACGTCGGAGGCCGGGCCCGTGCGATCACACGGGCCCGGCCTCCGACGTGCCGTCGGGCGGTGGTGTCACATCGCTTCGCACGCCGCGGCCCGGCGTTGGAGCGCACGCTTCTGCATCACCGAGCCGGTCGCCGCGAGGGCGACGGTCAGACCGCCGGGAAGACCACCTGGGTACGGGTGTCCTCGCCCAGGGCCATCAGCACCAGCACCCCGGCCACTGCGGCCAGCGCCACCCAGGTCAGGTACGGGAAGCCCCACATCCGCACGACCAGCTTGCCGGGAGCCCCGCGCTCCAGCCGGCGGCGCAGCACCAACTGCGAGACGGCGATGAACCCCCAGACGACGAGGACGACCCCGCCGACCATGTTCAGCAGCCAGGCGAAGAGGGTGTCCGGGTGCCAGTAGGACAGCAGCACGGTGACGAAGCCGAAGCCGGAGGAGGCGAGCACGGCCCGGCGCGGCACGCGGCCGGTGACCTTGCCCAGCGCCTTCGGGCCCTGGCCGCGGGAGACGAGGGAGTGGGCCATGCGCGAGGAGCCGTAGATGTTGGCGTTCATCGCGGACAGCAGGGCGACCAGGATGACCACGTTCATGATCTGGCCGGCGGCAGGGATGCCCAGGTGGTCCAGGGTGGCGGCGTACGGGCCGTCGGCGGTGACCGCAGGGTCGTTCCACGGGAGCAGGGTCACGATCACCAGCATGGAGCCGACGTAGACGATCGCGACCCGCCACATCGTGGTCTTCACGGCCCTGGCCACGCCCTTGACGGGGTCGTCGGACTCGGCGGCCGCGATGGTCACCGTCTCCAGTCCGCCGTACGCGACGACCGAGGCCAGCAGCCCGACCAGCAGGCCGTCCACCCCGTTGGGCAGGAAGCCGCCGTCGTGCATCAGGTTGGCGGCGCCGGGGGAGCCGGTGCCGGGCAGCACACCCAGGACGGCCAGCACGCCCAGGCCCAGGAAGAGCCCGATGGCCCCGATCTTGAGGGCGGCGAACCAGAACTCGAACTCGCCGAAGTTCGAGACGGCCGCCAGGTTGGACCCGCAGAAGACCGCCATGAAGACCAGCACCCACATCCAGGAAGGGGTGCCCGGGAACCAGCCGGTCATGATGTGCGCCGCGCCGATGGCCTCGATGGCCACCCCCACGCACAGCAGCGTCCAGAACATCCAGCCGGCGGTGAACCCGGCCCAGGGGCCGATGGCCCGCTCGGCGTGGACGGAGAAGGAGCCGGAGGCCGGGTCGGCGGCGGACATCTCGCCGAGCATCCGCATCACGCACATCACCAGCAGCCCGGAGGCGGCGTACGCCAGCACGATGGAGGGGCCCGCGGCGGCGATACCGGCGCCGGAGCCGACGAAGAGTCCGGCGCCGATGACACCGCCGAGGGCGATCATCGAGAGGTGGCGCTGCTTGAGCCCGTTGCCGAGGGGGGATCCGGTGTCGGTCTGCCGCGGGTCGGGGGGTGTCAGGGTGCTCTGGCGCATTGAGGGTGTGCCTGTCCGGTGTGCGGTGGGACGTGATGAGCTGCCCCAGTCTCATCCCTGTCCGATCTTCGGATGGTTGATGTCCGGTATGCGGACGTCCGGATGACCGGCCGTGATCGTCCCCGTACGCTGCCGACAGGACGCGGCTGACGCGACGACAGGGGAACCGGTGGGCGACCGAATGGACCACGGCGTACGGGAATTGGCCGCAACGGACCGGGGGGTGCTCGTCACCGGGGCCTCCCGGGGGATCGGGCGGGCCATCGCCACCGCCTTCGCCGAGCAGGGCGACCGGGTCGCGGTGCACTGCACGGCCCGACAGGCGGACGTCGAGCGGACCCTCGCGGACCTGCCGGGCGAGGGCCACGTACTGGTCACCGGCGACCTCGGCGACCCGGCCCGCGTGGAAGCCCTCGCCGCCGAGACCGAGGAGGCGCTCGGCGGCATCGACGTCCTCGTGAACAACGCCGCCGTGATGCTCGCGCACCCGCTGCCCACGACCTCGTACGCCGACTGGCAGGAGGCGTGGCGGCAGACGGCCGCCGTGAACCTCTTCGCCCCGGCCAACCTCTCCCACTGCGTCGCCCGCCGCATGATTGCCGGCCGGCGGGAGGGCCGCGTCGTCAACATCGGCTCGCGCGGGGCGTTCCGGGGGGAGCCCGACCACCCCGCCTACGGAGCCACCAAGGCGGCCCTGCACGCGCTCGGTCAGTCGCTCGCCGTCTCCCTGGCCCCGCACGGCATCGCCGTGGCCTCCGTGGCGCCTGGCTTCGTGGCCACCGAGCGCGTCGCCGGGCGGCTCGAAGGGGAGGAGGGCGAGCGGATCCGCGCGCAGAGCCCCTTCGGCCGGGTCGGCACGCCGCAGGAGGTCGCCGCCGCCGTGCTGTACCTGGCCTCGCCCGCCGCGCGCTGGAGCTCGGGCACCGTTCTCGACGTCAACGGTGCCTCTTACCTGCGCACCTGACGCGCGAAGCCCCCCGCCGGGTGCGCGGGGGGCTTCGCACGGTTCGTGGGCCGCGGCGGGTCAGGACTTCGGGGTGCGCCGCTCCCGGACGAAGGCCACCACGAGGACAAGGGCGGCCGCGCCGGACGACCACAGCAGCTGCGGCCGGGCCGAGTCGTCGAACAGCATGAGGAGCAGCACCGTCGCCATGCCCAGCAACGCGAACCACGTCGCGTACGGGAACAGCCACATCGGCAACGTCAGACGCTCCGGCATGTCCCGCTCGATCACGCGGCGCAGCCTCAGCTGCGAGACGGCGATCAGCGCCCACACGAACAGCAGCACCGCACCGACCGCGTTGAGCATGTAGAGGAAGATCGTGTCCGGCCACAGCAGGTTCAGCACCACCGACACGAACCCGAAGGCCACCGAGGCGAACACCGCTCGGCGCGGCACCCCGCCGCCCGAGACCTTCAGCAGCGCCTTCGGCGCCTCGCCGCGCTCGGCCAGCGAGAACACCATGCGCGAGGACCCGTACAGGTTCGCGTTGAGCGCCGAGAGCAGCGCCACGAACACCACGATGTTCATGATCTGGCCGGCCGCCGGGATGCCGATCGAGTCGAGGACGGCCACGTACGGGCTCTCGCCCGGCTTCAGCGAGTCCCACGGCAGCAGGGTCACGATGATCAGCATCGAGCCGACGTAGAAGAAGAGGATGCGCCACACCGCGCTGCGCACGGCGCGGGCCACGGACCGGGCCGGGTCGTCCGACTCGGCGGCCGCGATGGTGACGACCTCGAGGCCGCCGAAGGCGAAGACGACCGCGAGCATGCCGGCGACGACCCCGCCGATGCCGGCCGGGAAGAAGCCGCCGTGGCCGGTGAGGTTGGCCGTGCCGACCGGGTCGGTGTCGGGCAGCACGCCGAAGACGGCGAGGGTGCCGAGGATCAGGAACAGCACGATCGCGCCGACCTTCAGGGCGGCGAACCAGAACTCGAACTCGCCGAAGTTCCGCACGGCCGTCAGGTTGGTCGCGGTGAAGACCACCATGAAGATCAGCACCCAGACCCACTGGTCGACCGACGGCACCCAGCCGTTCGCGATCTTCGCGGCGCCGGTCGCCTCCACGGCGAGCACCACGACCAGCAGGAACCAGTACAGCCAGCCCGCCGAGAATCCGGCCCAGCGGCCCAGGGCCTTCTCCGCGTACACCGAGAAGGAGCCGGACGCGGGCATGGCGGCCGACATCTCGCCGAGCGCCCGCATCACCAGCATCGCGAGCACGCCCGCGAGCAGGTACGAGCAGATGATCGCCGGACCGGCGATGCCGATGCCGGCGCCGGAGCCGACGAAGAGCCCGGCGCCGATCACGCCGCCGAGGCCCAGCATGGTCAGGTGGCGCTGCTTGAGGCTGTGACTGAGGGGTTCGGCGGGCAGGTCGCCCGTCAGGGGAGGTGCTTCGGGCAGGCGGTCGCGCATGAGGGGTGCTCGTACTCTCGTTCGGCCCAGCGGCGGTAGAGGCTCCGCATCAGGATTGGCGGGACCCTACAGTCTCACCGGGCGGCGGCCTTCCGTGCAAAACGGATGTGCTGTCGGATCTGCCCCGTGACGCGGATCACGCCGACGGGGGTGTGGGGCAGGGTCTTTGTGCGGTCTCCACCAAACCGGGGAGTATGCCTTTGTGTCGGGCAGCGGTGGGGCGGCGCCGCGCCGCGGACTAACGTCGGTGATCGTCCTGTCATCACGATCTTCCGGAGCCTCCGATGAGCACCGCTTCCGTCTCCTTCCGGCCCGGCGCCGTCCTCGCCGATCTGCTGCCCGCGAGCCGCGTCCGCGACATCGCGCTCGTCGCCGGCGGAGCCGCGCTCACCGGGCTCGCCGCGCAGATCGCCGTGCCCGTCCCCGGCTCCCCGGTCCCGGTCACCGGTCAGACCTTCGCGGCGCTGCTCGTAGGCACCGCGTTCGGCGCCCGCCGCGGCTTCCTCGCGCTCGCGCTGTACGCCCTCCTCGGCACGGCCGGCGTGCCGTGGTTCGCGGATGGCACCTCCGGAGCGGGCGGCGCCTCCTTCGGGTACGTGCTCGGCATGCTGCTCGCCGCCACCCTCGCCGGAGCCTTCGCGCAGCGCGGTGCCGACCGCTCGGTGGCGCGTACGGCGGGCACGATGGTGCTCAGCTCCGCGGTGATCTACGCGGTGGGCGTGCCGTACCTGATGGCCGCCACCGGCATGTCCCTGAGCGCCGCCGTCGCGGCGGGCCTGACCCCGTTCCTGATCGGCGACGCGCTCAAGGCCGCCCTGGCGATGGGCGCCCTGCCGGCCGCCTGGAAGCTGGCGGGCCGCCGCGGCTGAGCCGTCCCCGAAATGACCGGAGCCCGGCCCGCCTGTGAGGCGTGCCGGGCTCCGTCGTACGTACGCGACCAGGGGTCAGCCCTGCAGTGCGGCCCGCTTGCGGCGGAAGTCCAGCACCACGCCGACGGCCACGACCAGGCCGGCGACCAGGGTGGACAGGGTGACCACCTCGCGGTTGGCGTCGTCCACGAACATGTAGCCGATCACGAACGTGATCAGTGCGGCGGTGGCCCAGGTCAGCCACGGGAACAGCCACATCTTCACGGTCAGCTTCTCCGGGGCCTCGCGGACCAGGATCCCGCGCATCCTCAGCTGGGTGAAGCAGATGACCAGCCACACGAAGAGTGCGATGGCGCCGGAGGAGTTCAGCAGGAAGTTGAAGACCGTGTCCTTGAAGGCGTAGTTGAAGTAGACGGCGACGAAGCCGAAGACCGTGGAGCCCAGGATCGCGGCCACCGGAACGCCCCGGGAGTTGACCTTGGCGAACGCCTTCGGGGCGTCGCCGCGCTCACCGAGCGAGAAGGCCATGCGGGAGGCGGTGTAGAGGCCCGAGTTCAGGCAGGACAGCACGGCGGTCAGGACGATGACCTCCATGATCGTGCCGGCGTGCGCGATGCCGATCGAGTCCAGGGCGGCGACGTACGAGCCCTTCTCGGTGATCGACTTGTCGTTCCAGGGGAGTAGCGTCAGCACGATGAAGATCGAGCCGAGGTAGAAGACGCCGATCCGCCAGATGACGGAGTTGGTGGCCTGGGTGACCGCCTTGCGGGGGTTCTCCGACTCGCCGGCCGCCAGCGTGACGATCTCGCTGCCCATGAAGGAGAAGACGACCATCAGCACGCCCGTGAGGACGGCGCCGTAGCCGTTGGGGAAGAAGCCGCCCGCGTCGGTCAGGTGGGCGAAGCCCGCACCCGGGTTGTCGGAGCCCGGCAGCACGCCGAAGACGGCCAGCATGCCGATGATCACGAAGGCGCCGATGGCGACGACCTTGATGCCCGCGAACCAGAACTCGAACTCGCCGTAGGAGGCCACGGAGCCGAGGTTGGTGGCGGTCAGGACCGCCATCACGATCAGGGCCCAGGCCCACTGCGGGACGGCCGGGATCCAGCCCTCCAGGATCGAGGCACCGGCGGTGGCCTCCACGGCCAGGACCACGACCCAGAAGAACCAGTACAGCCAGCCGATGGAGAAGCCGGCCCAGCGGCCGAGCGCGCGGTCCGCGTAGGCGGAGAAGGAGCCCGAGTTCGGGCTGGCGGCGGCCATCTCGCCCAGCATCCGCATCACGAAGACGACCATCGCGCCGACCAGCGCGTAGGAGATCAGGATGGCGGGGCCGGCCTTGGCGATGCCGCCACCGGAACCGACGAAGAGGCCGGCGCCGATGACGCCGCCGATGGCGATCATGGACAGGTGGCGGTTCTTGAGACCGGCCTTCAGACCGTCGGAGGGCTGACCGTCACCGGTGTTGCCGGCGGGGTCGCCTTCCTTCTGAAGGGTCGTCGTGGAGCTCATGGACGGATCCTTAGGTTCTCGGGTTGCGAGCCCCGGCATTCAAACCTGAGATGAACGCAGGGCGGAAGACCCCAATCCGGATCGTTGCGTAGGGACGAACGTCCAGGACCTTCGTCCCCCTGTCCCATCTGCGCTCTTTGGGTTTACTTGAGCTTTAGAAGTGACTTACGCGACACCCGCTGCGGGCCGCCGGGCCCCCTCGTGCCACACTCGTCCCATGCGCGTGTACCTCGGATCCGACCATGCCGGCTTTGAGCTCAAGAACCACCTGGTGGACTGGCTCAAGAACAACGGCCACGAGCCCGTCGACTGTGGGCCCCACATCTACGACGCGGTGGACGACTACCCGCCGTTCTGCCTCCGCGCCGCGGAGAAGACCGCCGCGGACGCCGAGAGCCTCGGCATCGTGATCGGCGGCTCGGGCAACGGCGAGCAGATCGCCGCGAACAAGGTCAAGGGCGTCCGCGCCATCCTCGCCTGGAGCGTGGAGACCGCGAAGCTCGGCCGCGAGCACAACAACGCCAACGTGATCTCCGTCGGCGGCCGGATGCACACGCAGGACGAGGCCGTCAGCTTCATCAAGGCTTTCCTGGCGACCCCGTACTCCGACGAGGAGCGCCACACGCGCCGCATCGACATGCTCTCCGCCTACGAGCAGACCGGCGAGCTGCCCCCGATCCCGGCCCACCACCCGCAGGGCTGATTCCGCTTCCGGCCGTGCCGCCCCCGGGGGCGGCACGGCCGGGGTGATTGGTGTTGGCAGTTGGCAGTTGTGAGTAACAAGTAAACAGTCAGGAGTTTAGTCCGAGGAGCCTAGGCGCGTTC